>NZ_JBFTEG010000010.1:0-168759 GCF_041027545.1 Pseudomonas zhanjiangensis
CAGCGCGCAGCCCTCCTGCTGCCATGGCTGCACCACTACAACTGGCACCGCCCACATGCCAGCCTCGGTTACAGCCCGCCCATTAGCCGCGCGCCACTTCCACTGAACAACGTACTGGGTTTACACAACTAGCCGGCCCTAGAGTTCGAGGGGAAACGGCCTTTGCAGGGCGCGCCCGTAACCGTCGACGAACTCTGCCGGCATGCGCCTGGGCTTACCCGTGGACAGCTCGATACAGACGAAGGTGGTCCTGGCCCGCAACAGGGTCGTGCCATCGGCGGGACGGATCAGCTGGAAGCGCCGATCCATCTTCAAGCGCTGGTCGGACTCGACGATCCAGGTGGCCATCTGCAGCTCCTGGTCCTCGTAGGCGCTGGCCAGGTAGTCGATCTCGTGACGCACCACCGCCATGGCCCGACCGAGCCGGCGGTATTCGGCCAGGTCCAGGCCCAGAAACTGCGAGTGGCGCCAGGCGCAGCGCTCCAGCCAGCTGACATAGACCGCATTGTTGGCGTGCCCCAGGCCGTCGATGTCATCGGCGCCGACGCGGATATCGATAACGAAAGGGTTGGCCAGGTCCCAGTTCATGGCCGACGCCTCGCATCCCGGCTGCGCCCATACATCGACACTGCCGGCGCGACCAGCAGCCATGGCGCATGGCCGCAGCCACCGCCTCCATTCATCTTCGGCCTCATCGCCTCACTCCTCATTTCCCAAATCCTGTGGCTACGCCCTGGCGCACCGGCACAGCGATCGCCGTCAGGCCCGATCGACACCCTTATGGCACCGCATCATCCTGGCGGCACCGTGCTATCACCCCTGCGTCAGACCGGGTAATAATGCGCCAATGTTGTTTCGCCGTGAAACCTACCAGACACGAGAGCTTGGCGCTTGATGGCAGTCATACGCATGTGGTCGCTGCTGTTGCTGGCGCTGTTCCCGGCCCTGGGCTCGACACATCCGCTGATCCTGCGCGCGACCCAGACGCCCATCCTGCCCGGCCCCCATATGCAGGTGTGGGAGGACGCCGAGGGCTCCGCGCGGATCAACGAGGTACGCGCCCTGCCGGAATCGGCCTGGCAACCGGTTGGGCGCCGTGATGCCAGCTTCGGCTACAGCGGCAGCGCCTACTGGCTGCGTTTAACCCTGCAAAACCCCGAAGCCTGGGCCATCGACTGGGTGCTGCTGGTCGGCAATCCGCTGCTGGACTACCTGGACGCCTACGGCCTGGACCGCGAACGCGTCTACCAGGCCGGCGACCAGCGGCCTTTCGCGGCACGCTGGGTCGATCATCGCCAGCTCGTGCTGCCGCTACACCTGGCCGCCGGTGAACGCCGCGAACTGCTGCTGCGCATGCAGACCGCCGGCTCGGCCAATCTCAGTGCCAGCCTGATGACCGCCGCAGATTTCGAGCATCGAGAACAGCGCATGCTGCTCCTGCAGGGACTGTTCTTCGGCGCACTGGCGGCGCTGTGCCTGTATAACCTGTCGATCCATCTCATCACCCGCGACCGCAACTATCTCTGGTACAGCCTGTTCGTCGCCAGCTTCGCCGGCTATCAGTTCATCCAGCTCGGCTTCGCCCTGCAATGGCTGTGGCCGCAGGCGCTCGCCTGGCATCAATTGAGCTTTCCGCTCAGCTCGGCGGTCGCCACCCTGTTCGGCATCCTGTTCACCTACGGCGTGCTCGATCTCAGACGCTGTCCGCCCTTCTATACCTGGATCACCCGCCTGCTGCTCGGCTGCACCCTGCTGGTCATGATCCTGGCCCTGATCGGGCCCTACCGCACGGCCCTGATCGGCAGCTTCGGCCTGGTCGTCGTCGGCGCCATTCTCGCCTGCCTGTTTACCCTGTTGCGCTGGCGGGCCGGCTTTCAAGCCGCGCGACTGTTCGCCGCCGGCTGGTTCGTGCTGATCGCCGCCAGCCTGTTCAGCATCCTCACCGGCACCGGGCTGCTGCCCTACTCGAGACTGACCCTGCACGCCCAGCAGATCGGCGCGTTGATCGAGCTGGCGGTGTTCTCCATCGCCCTGGCGGCCCGCATCCGCCAGGTGCAGCGCGAGCACCAACAGGCACAGATCCACCTGTTCGCCAAGGAGCGCCAGTTGCGCCTCGAGCAAGCCAAGGGCCTGGACCTGCAAAAACAGATCAACGAAGGCCTGGAAACACGGGTCAAGGACCGTACCGCGGCGCTCGAACAAGCCCTTGGCGATCTGTCCGAGGCCAACCGCCAACTGTCCGAACTGAATCGTCACGACGGCCTCACCGGGCTACTCAATCGGCAGTCGCTGAACGAAGAGCTGCAGCGCTGCCTGGCCCGTGCAGTCCGTGGTCAGCGCCCGCTGGCCCTGCTGATGATGGATCTGGACCATTTCAAACAGGTCAACGACCGCCATGGCCACCTGGCCGGCGACGCCTGCCTACGCCATGCCGCCCAGCGCATGCAACAAAGCCTGCGCGGCGGCGACCTGCTCGCCCGCTTCGGCGGCGAGGAATTCGTCGCCATCCTCTGCGACACCGACCTGGCTGGCGCCAATGAGCTGGCGGAGCGATTGCGCGACGACCTGGCCCAGCATCCCTGCCCGCATCAGCCCCAGAGCATCGCGCTGAGCCTGAGCATCGGCATCTGCTGCAGCCAAGCAGGCGCCGAGCTCGATGCCGAGGAGCTGCTGCAGAGGGCCGACCTGGCGCTCTACCGGGCCAAGGCGAGCGGTCGCAACCGCGTCGAATGCTACGAGGCCAGCGCCCTGGATGGGGCCTGAGCCGGCAACTCGGCGAGCAACTCCAGCACCGCTTGATGCAGCCGCGGATCGGCCAGAACCCGATGATGCCCGCCGGCCTCCAGGCGCAGCAAGCGGCTGTCGAACCAGGCCTCGTGCATCGCCTCGGCCTCGCTGTAGGGCACCTGCGGATCGTCGGCCGCGTGCACGATCAGGCCAGGCAAGTCCAACCGATAGCGCGCCACGTCCAGGCGCCCTGCCGGCATGCCGGCCTTCTCCTCGATCAGACGCACGAAATGCGCGCGGGCCTGCGCCGGCAAACCCATATGCCGCGCGAAGCCACGCAATACGGTGAGGATGCGACTCGGCGCGGCGATACTGACCAGCGCCTCGGCACGCAGGCCCAACTGGGTCGCCAACAGGGCACTGGCACCGCCCATGGAATGACCGATCACCGCCTTGAGTGGCGGTAATTCGCTAGCCGCCTCGAGCAGGGCGTGGGCAAACTGCACCACGTTCGCCTCCCGTCCGGGTGAGCGGCCGTGGGCCGGGCCATCGAGTGCGACCACCGCGTAGCCGGCGCCCACCAGGGCCTTGATCAGCACGGCGAACTGGGTCGGCCGACCTTCCCAGCCGTGCATCAGCAGCACCACCGGACCGCTGCCCCAGCGCAGCGCCGAAAGACCGAAGCGCAGGGTCACCCGCTCGGCCTGAGCCAGCAGCGGCAGCTCCCAGTCACGCGGCGCCGCTACCCGCGGCGTCATAAATTCAGCGCGCAGCCTGCTCGCCACCGCCTGCGGAGCCACCCAACCAACGGTGGCGTTGAATCCACGCACCCAGTTCATGCCGTTCATGGTCTCTCTCCTCAAACAATTGCCGCCTTGGCGGCACGCAGTACGCGGTCGGACAAATCCCCGGGGCCGAGCGCCCGCGCCAGCGCCAGCCCCCCCACCATCAAGGCGATATCGGCGAGCACCCCGGAGACCTCCTCCGGACTGGCCGCCAACTGCGCCACCATCAACTCCACATGCTCGGCCAGGGCCGCACGAAACCCCTCGGGCAGCCGCGCCAGCTCGCTCAGCGAGCTGGGCAATGGGCAGGCCTGCTCGGTGGCATCGCGGTGCTTGCGCGACAGGTAGAACGCCGCCATCAGCGCCCTGCGCTCGGCAGCGGGCAGATCGCTGTCCATCTGCTTGATCAACTCCCGGCGCTGGCCAAGCAGTTGCCTGAAGGCCTCCAGCATCAGCGCATCCTTGCTATCGAAGTGCGCATAGAAGCCGCCCACGGTCAGCCCCGCCGCTCCCATCACCTCACCGACGCTCGGCTCGGCCGGGCCGCGCTGGACCAGCGCAGCGCTCGCCGCCGCCAGAATGCGTTCACGGGTCTGTGCTTTCTTGTCGCTCATGCCAACCTCCAAATATTACAATTGAAATATTATGCTCGTAATAAATTTAAGCAAGCGCTCTTTGCGACCGCTGGTCGGCTGACGAATCGAAAGAGAAAAAGGACAGGCAGAAAAACAAAAGGGTCACTCCGCTAGGAATGACCCTCAAAAATCCCGCAAGGCGGGCAAAGAAACTGGCGTCCCCTAGGGGACTCGAACCCCTGTTACCGCCGTGAAAGGGCGGTGTCCTAGGCCACTAGACGAAGGGGACGAAACCTTCGAAGAACGAGGCCAGCACTAGGCTGGCCTGTCGTGGAATTGGTGGAGCTAGACGGGATCGAACCGTCGACCTCTTGCATGCCATGCAAGCGCTCTCCCAGCTGAGCTATAGCCCCGAAACCTTGCGGTCTGGCTGCAGCGCCTAAGCGCTGCGGCTGGAAATAGTGGCGTCCCCTAGGGGACTCGAACCCCTGTTACCGCCGTGAAAGGGCGGTGTCCTAGGCCACTAGACGAAGGGGACGCAAAACCCTTTTCGTGAATCGACCGAAGTCGATTCTGGCACTCCCGAAGGAGTCGAGATTGGTGGAGCTAGACGGGATCGAACCGTCGACCTCTTGCATGCCATGCAAGCGCTCTCCCAGCTGAGCTATAGCCCCATCTCGAGGACGGGGCGCATGTTAAGGGCGCCCCTGGGTACTGTCAACATAATTTTCATCCGGAACTGCTTTTTTTATGCTGACAGAACAAACACTTACCCTTCCCCGTCGACAACGGCCCGATCAGCCGATGGCGGCCAGGAGTTTTTCCCACTCCTTGTTTTCCTTCTTCGACACGCCACCGAGCAACTCGATGGCCTGGCGCAGACGGAAACGGGTCAGGTCCGGGCCGATGATTTCCATGGCATCGAGCACCGACACCGAACTGGCCTGGCCGGTGATGGCGGCGAACATCAGCGGCATGGCGTCACGCAGCTTCAGCTCCAGGTGCTCGACTACCGTCTGGATACAGCCGGTGATCCTGTCCTTCTCCCACTGGCGCAGCGCCTCCAGCTTCCACAGGATCAGCTGCATGACCTGGCGCACCTGATCGGGGGACAGCTTCTTGTGCTCGAACAGCTTGGCGTCCGGGTTCAGGCCACCGGCGAAGAAGAAGCCGGCCAGGGGCGCGATCTGGCTGAAGGTCTCCACCCGCCCCTGCACATGGGGAGCGATCTTCATCAGGTAGTCGGGGTTGAACGCCCACTTCTGCACGGCGGCGGCGAAATCCTCGACGGAAAGCTCGCGCAGCCACTGGCCATTGAGCCAGGACAGCTTCTCCAGGTCGAAGATCGGCCCGCCCAGCGACACACGCTGGATGTCGAAGTGCTCGATCATCTCGTCGAGACTGAATTTCTCACGCTCGTCGGGCATCGACCAGCCCATCCGACCGAGGTAGTTGAGCATCGCCTGAGGCAGGAAGCCCATGCGCTCGTAGAAGGTGATCGAAGTCGGGTTCTTGCGCTTGGACAGCTTGCTCTTGTCCGGATTGCGCAGCAGCGGCATGTAGCACAGCTGCGGCTTGTCCCAGCCGAAGTACTCGTAGAGCAGGATCAGCTTGGGCGCCGAGGGCAACCACTCCTCACCCCGCAGCACATGGGTGATCCCCATCAGGTGGTCATCCACCACGTTGGCCAGGAAGTAGGTCGGCAGGCCATCGGTCTTCATCAGCACCTGCATGTCCATGCGATCCCAGGGGATCTCGACCTCGCCACGGAGCATGTCCGGAACCACGCAGACGCCTTCGCTCGGCACCTTCATGCGCACCACGTTGGGCTCGCCCGCCGCCAGGCGTTGCTGCACTTCGGCGGCCGACAGGTGCATGCAATGACCGTCGTAACGCGGGGTCTGCTTGGCCTCCATCTGCTCGGCGCGCAGCCTGTCCAGCCGCTCGGCGCTGCAGAAACAGTGGAAGGCATGGCCCTTTTCCACCAGCTCGGCGCTGTACTTCTGGTAGATGTGCCCGCGCTCGCTCTGCCGGTACGGACCATGAGGACCGCCCACATCCGGACCTTCGCTCCACTCGATACCAAGCCAGCGCAGGGCGTCGTAGATCTGCTGCTCGGATTCGCGGGTCGAGCGCAACTGATCGGTATCTTCGATGCGCAGAATGAATTCGCCACCGTGCTGACGAGCGAAGCACAGATTGAACAGGGCGATATAGGCGGTGCCTACGTGGGGATCGCCGGTGGGCGATGGCGCAATGCGGGTGCGGACGGTGGTCATGAAGAGTCTCGAGGAGTTGAAGCGGGAATCGATTGTGGCGCCGATGGTAACAGGCCAGCCGCCGCCGGCTCCAGCCGCAGGCCGCGCTCGATCGGCAGGCAGGCCATCAGGAAGTCGAGGAAGGTTTTCACCTTCATCGCCTGAAACCGCCTGGAAGGGTAAACCGCATAGAGCTCGTTGACCGACAGGCGCGCGGCTGCCAGCAGCTGCACCAGTCGACCGCTTCGCAATGCCTCCTGGCAGATCATGCTGGGCAACGCGGCAATGCCGGCCCCGGCCAGCACAGCTTCGCGAGCGAAGGTGATGTTGTTGCTCGACAGCACACAACGACAGGCAATGCTTTCATCCAGCAGCGGCCAGTGGCGCGGCGAGTCGTGCGGCAGCAGCACGGCGCGGTGATCGGCCAGCTCGGCCACCGCACCTGGCGTACCCTGGGCGGCCAGATATTCCGGACTGGCGCAGAGTAAGCGCTCCGTTTCGAATAGTTTGCGCGCGACCAGGGTGGAGTCCTGCGGCTGGCCGACCAGGATGACGATGTCCACCCCTTCCTCCACCGGGTCAACCCGCCGCGAGGTGAGTTCCACTTCGGCGCTGATCTGCGGGTACTGGCGCATGAACTCCCCCAACACCCGGCCGAGGAACAACTGACCGAACTCGATCGGCGCGCTGATGCGCAGCAAGCCCGACGGCGCCTGCTGCAACTGCATCACCGCCTGCTCGGCTTCGGCGAAATCGAGCATGATCTGCCGGCAGCGTTCGTAGTACGCCTGGCCGACCTCGGTCAGGCGCAGCTTGCGCGTGGTACGGTTGAGCAGGCGCACCCCCAACCGCTCCTCCAGCAGCGCGATACGCCGGCTCACCGTGGATTTCTGCATCCCCAGCCCCTGGGCCGCCAGGGTGAAACTGTGGCATTCGACCACGCGGGTGAAGATCAGTGCATCATCCAGCCCCATTATTGTTCCCCATAAGCAACAAAGTTTCCGAAGTTTACCGGCTACTGCCTTGAAAGGAACACTGCTAGATTCGCGAAGACTATTTGTCCGAGCTTCGAGCGCCCGCCATGCCCGCCCAACTGCAACGCCGCCTGCTGGTCTTCCTGATTGTTCTCGGCCTGATCGCCGCCGCCCTCACCGGCCACTGGCTGCTGGTCGGACGCTACTTGGAAAGTACCGACAATGCCTACGTGCAGGGCGAAATCACCCGCGTCTCCAGCCAACTCGGTGCGCGCGTCGAGCAGGTGCTGGTGCAGGACAACCAGCATGTCGAGCAAGGCGAACTGCTAGTGGTACTGGAAAACGCCGATTTCCAACTGGCGCGGCAGCGCGCCCAGGCGGTGCTGGCCACCCGCGAGGCGGAGCTGGCCCAGGCCCGCAGTAGATTGCAGCAGCAGGCCAGCCTGATCGCCGCCAGCCAGGCCGACGTCGCGGCCAGCCAGGCCACCCTGGGCCGCACCCAGATCGACCTGAACCGCGCCCAGACCCTGCGCAAACCCGGCTACGTCTCCGAGGAGCGGGTCACCACCCTGGCGGCCGACAGCCGCGTGGCGCGCTCGCAGGTGAGCAAGGCCCAGGCAGACCTGCAGGCCCAGCGCCAGCAGATCGGTACGCTGGAGGCGGAAATCAAGCGCCTCGACGCCCAGATCCTCAGCGCCCGCGCCGACCTGGCCCAGACCGAACTGGAACTTGCGCGCACCCGCATTCACGCACCAATCAGCGGCTTTATCGGCCAGCGCGCCGCCCGCGCCGGCCAGTTCGTCCAAGCGGGCACTTACCTGCTGTCGCTGGTGCCGGATCAGGACATCTGGGTACAAGCCAACTTCAAGGAAACCCAGATCGGCCACATGCAACCCGGGCAGCGCGCCGAGCTGACCTTCGACAGCTTTCCGGATACGCCGATCGAGGCGCGGGTCGACAGCCTGTTCGCCGCCTCGGGCGCGCAGTTCAGCCTGCTGCCGCCGGACAACGCCACCGGCAACTTCACCAAGGTGGTACAACGCATTCCGGTCAAGCTGACCTTCGCCACCGACAACCCGCTCAAGGGCCTGATCCGCCCCGGCATGTCGGCCGAGGTCAAGGTCGAGATCAAGGCCGACCAGCACTATGGCGGCTGATGCACTGATCCGCCCGACCGCTGAACCCAGCCGACGCGACTGGATTGCGGTGATGAGCGCCCTGCTCGGGGCCTTCATGGCGGTACTGGACATCCAGATCACCAATGCCTCGCTGAAGGACATTCAGGGCGCGCTGTCGGCCACCCTCGAAGAGGGCTCGTGGATATCCACCGCCTACCTGGTCGCCGAGATCATCATGATCCCGATGACCGCCTGGCTGGTCCAGCTGCTCTCGGCGCGGCGCCTGGCGGTGTGGGTCTCGGTCGGTTTTCTCGCCTCCTCGCTGCTCTGTTCGATGGCCTGGAGCCTGGAGAGCATGATCGCCTTCCGTGCCCTGCAGGGCTTCACCGGCGGCGCCCTGATTCCCCTGGCGTTCACTCTGATCCTGATCAAGCTGCCGGAGCATCACCGCGCCAAGGGCATGGCGCTGTTCGCCATCACTGCCACCTTCGCCCCCTCGATCGGGCCAACGCTGGGCGGCTGGCTGACCGAGAGCTTCGGCTGGGAATACATCTTCTACATCAACGTGCCGCCCGGCCTGCTGATGATCGCCGGACTGCTCTACGGCCTGGAGAAGAAGCCCCCACACTGGGAACTGCTCAAGAGCAGCGACTATGCCGGCATCCTTACCCTGGGCCTGGGCCTGGGCTGCCTGCAGGTGTTTCTCGAGGAGGGCCATCGCAAGGACTGGCTGGAATCCAGCCTGATCAGCGGGCTCGGCAGCATCGCCGCCATCAGCCTGGTGCTGTTCGTCATCCTCCAGCTGTCGCGACCCAATCCGCTGATCAACCTGGGCGTGCTGCGCGAACGCAACTTCGGCCTGTCGAGCATTTCCAGCGTCGGCCTGGGCATGGGCCTGTACGGCTCGATCTATGTGCTGCCGCTGTACCTGGCGCAGATCCAGGGCTACAACGCCCTGCAGATCGGCGAGGTGATCATGTGGATGGGCATTCCGCAGCTGTTTCTGATCCCGCTGGTGCCGCTGCTGATGAAGGTGATTTCGCCTCGATTGCTGTGCGCCCTGGGGTTCGGCCTGTTCGGCCTGGCCAGCTTCGCCTCCGGGGTACTCAACCCGGACTTCGCAGGCCCGCAGTTCAACCATATCCAGCTGATCCGCGCCCTCGGCCAGCCACTGGTGATGGTGACTATTTCCCTGATCGCCACCGCCTACGTGCAGCCGCAGGATGCCGGCTCGGCCTCCAGCCTGTTCAACATCCTGCGCAACCTCGGCGGCGCCATCGGCATCGCCCTGCTGGCCACCCTGCTCGACAGCCGCGCCGCCGTCTACTTCGACTACCTGCGCGAGTCGCTGGTCCCCAGCAACCCGCAAGTCGCCGAGCGCCTGGCGCTGTTGACCGACACGCTCGGCAGCCAGCAGGCGGCACTGGCCAAGCTCAGCGCCATCACCCACCAACAGGCGATGATCATGGCCTACAACGATGCCTTCCACTGGATCGGCATCGCCCTCGGCATCAGCATGCTCGCCGTGCTGCTGACCCGCAAGCTGCCGGCCGGCGCCGGCGCTGGCGCGGCGCACTGAGTCCCATCACACCTGCAACAGGCGCTCGCGCAGCTTGTGGATCTCGTCGCGCAACTGCGCCGCGGCCTCGAACTCCAGGTCACGGGCAAGCGCGTACATCTTCTCTTCCAGCTGGCGAATGCGTTTAGTGATCTCGCTCGGCGAACGCAACTCGTTCTCGTAACGGGCGCTTTCCTCGGCGGCCTGGGCCATGCCCTTGCGTTTCTTGCTGCGCGAGCCGGGCACGGTGGCCCCTTCGAGTATGTCCTGGACGTCCTTCTTCACGCCCTTGGGCACGATACCGTGGGCTTCGTTGAAGGCGATCTGCTTGTTGCGCCGCCGCTCGGTCTCGCCGATCGCCCGCTCCATCGAGCCGGTCATGCGGTCGGCATAGAGGATCGCCCGGCCGTTGAGGTTGCGCGCGGCGCGGCCGATGGTCTGGATCAGCGAGCGCTCGCTGCGCAGGAAGCCTTCCTTGTCGGCATCGAGAATCGCCACCAGCGACACCTCCGGCATGTCCAGGCCTTCGCGCAGCAGGTTGATGCCGACCAGCACGTCGAAGGCGCCGATGCGCAGGTCGCGGATGATCTCCACCCGTTCCACGGTATCGATGTCCGAGTGCAGGTAGCGCACCTTGACCCCGTGGTCGGCCAGGTAATCGGTCAGGTCCTCGGCCATGCGCTTGGTCAGGGTGGTGACCAGCACACGCTCCTCCAATGCCACGCACTTGTGGATCTCCGACAGCAGGTCATCGACCTGGGTCAGCGCCGGGCGCACCTCGACCTGCGGGTCGACCAGTCCGGTGGGCCGCACCACCTGCTCGATCACCCGCCCGGCATGATCGGCTTCATAGGGCCCCGGGGTGGCCGAGACGAAGATGGTCTGCGGGCTGGCCGCCTCCCACTCCTCGAAGCGCATCGGCCGGTTGTCCAGTGCCGAGGGCAGGCGGAAGCCATATTCGACCAGGGTTTCCTTGCGCGAACGGTCGCCCTTGTACATGGCGCCGACCTGCGGTACCGACACATGGGACTCGTCGATCACCAGCAGGGCCTGGTCCGGCAGGTAGTCGTAGAGGGTCGGCGGCGGCTCACCCGGGCCGCGTCCGGACAGGTAGCGCGAGTAGTTCTCGATGCCGTTGCAGTAGCCCAGCTCGAGAATCATCTCCAGGTCGAAGCGGGTGCGCTGCTCGAGGCGCTGGGCCTCGACCAGCTTGCCCGCGCCACGCAGGTAGTCCAGGCGCTCCTTGAGCTCGACCTTGATCTGCTCCACCGCCTCCAGCAGGGTCTCGCGTGGGGTGACGTAGTGGCTCTTGGGATAGAAGGTGAAGCGTGGCAGCCTCTTGATCACCTCACCGGTCAGCGGATCGAAGGCGGCGATGCTTTCCACCTCGTCGTCGAACAGCTCGATGCGGATGGCTTCCAGATCGGATTCGGCCGGGAAGATGTCGATCACATCGCCGCGCACACGGAAGGTGGCGCGGGCGAAGTCCATGTCGTTGCGGGTGTACTGCAGGTCGGCCAGGCGGCGCAGCAGCGCGCGCTGGTCCAGCTTGTCGCCGCGGTCGACGTGCAACACCATCTTCAGGTAGCTCTCGGGGCTGCCCAGGCCGTAGATGCAGGAGACCGTGGTGACGATGATCGCGTCGGGACGCTCCAGCAACGCCTTGGTCGCCGACAGGCGCATCTGCTCGATATGGTCGTTGATCGAGGCGTCCTTCTCGATGAAGGTGTCGGACGAGGGCACATAGGCCTCGGGCTGGTAGTAGTCGTAGTAGGAGACGAAATACTCCACCGCGTTGTTCGGGAAGAAGCTCTTGAACTCACCGTACAATTGCGCCGCCAGGGTCTTGTTTGGCGCCAGCACCAAGGTCGGGCGCTGCACCTGGGCAATCACGTTGGCAATGCTGAAGGTCTTGCCCGAGCCAGTCACCCCGAGCAGGGTCTGGTGCGACAACCCCGCCTCCAGGCCCTCGACCATCTGCCGAATCGCCTCCGGCTGATCGCCTGCCGGCTGGAATCGGGTGACCAGTTGAAACTCGGACATGACTAACCTCGACAATCGGTTGTGACGCCGCCCGATAGCGTACGTCATACCCTTTGAAAAGCGCGTGCACGCTGTCGCGGCATGCGACCCGGCTGGTTATACTAACGGCCCAAGTACGCAACCCCTAGCGCCAGTCGTAGCGGGGTGTTGCAGACACCCACCCCCTGTCTCCGAGCTGCCGCATCCATGAGTCTGTTCTCTGCCGTCGAAATGGCTCCGCGTGATCCCATTTTGGGTCTCAACGAAGCATTCAACGCCGATACCCGCCCCACCAAGGTCAATCTGGGCGTTGGTGTGTACACCAACGAAGACGGGCGCATCCCGCTGCTGCGCGCAGTCGCGGAGGCCGAGAACGCGCTGACGGCAAGGCACGCGCCACGCGGATACCTGCCCATCGAGGGTATCGCCGCCTACGATCAGGCCGTACAGACCCTATTGTTCGGCGCCGACTCGCAGTTGGTCAACGAAGGCCGGGTAATTACCGCCCAGGCCCTGGGCGGTACCGGCGCGCTGAAGATCGGTGCGGACTTCCTCAAGCGCCTGCTGCCGGACGCCACCGTGGCCATCAGCGACCCGAGCTGGGAAAACCACCGCGCGCTGTTCGAAGCCGCCGGCTTCCCGGTGCGCAACTACCGCTACTACGATGCCTTCAGCAACGGTGTCAATCGTGGTGGCCTGCTCGAAGACCTGAAGAACCTGCCATCGCGCTCCATCGTCGTGCTGCACGCCTGCTGCCACAATCCGACCGGCGTCGACCTGACCATGGACGACTGGCAAGCGATCCTCGAGATTCTCCGTGAGCGTGAGCACGTGCCCTTCCTCGACATCGCCTACCAGGGTTTCGGCGACGGTATCGAGGAGGACGCCGCCGCTGTGCGCCTGTTCGCCCAATCCGACCTGACCTTCTTCGTCTCCAGCTCCTTCTCCAAATCGTTCTCCCTGTATGGCGAACGGGTCGGCGCTCTGTCCATCGTCACAGGCTCGCGGGAAGAAACCGGCCGCGTGCTGTCTCAGGTCAAGCGCGTCATTCGCACCAACTACTCCAACCCGCCAACCCACGGCGCCAGCGTCGTCGCCACCGTGCTCAACAGCCCGGAATTGCGCGCCATGTGGGAAGCCGAGCTGGGCGAGATGCGCGAGCGCATTCGCGGCATGCGCCTGGCGATGGTCGAGCAACTGGCCGCCCTCGGCGCCAAGCGCGATTTCAGCTTCGTCGCCCAGCAGCGCGGCATGTTCTCCTACTCGGGCCTGACCACCGAACAGGTTGAACGCCTGAAGAGCGAATTCGGCATCTACGCCGTGGGCACCGGACGCATCTGCGTCGCGGCCCTGAACCAGCGCAACCTGCCGGTCGTCACCCAGGCCATCGCCCAGGTGCTCTGAGGCGACAAGGGGAAGCTTGAGGCTCTTGACTTCCCCTTTTTAATCAGTAGGATACGCATCGTTGTTCCGCGATAGCTCAGTCGGTAGAGCAAATGACTGTTAATCATTGGGTCCCTGGTTCGAGTCCAGGTCGCGGAGCCAATTTCGAAAGCCTCGGTTAAGCCGGGGCTTTTTTCTGCCTGCCGGACTCTCACCAGGGACTGCGTCCCAGGTTATTCGCCAAGGCTCACCCCTTCGGGGCCGCGCTAAAGCGCGTTCAGCTGCGCTGTCGAGTCCAGGTCGCGGAGCCAATTTCGAAAGCCTCGGTTAAGCCGGGGCTTTTTTCTGCCTGCCGGACTCTCACCAGGGACTGCGTCCCAGGTTATTCGCCAGGGCACATCCCTTCAGGTCCGCGCTGAAGCGCGTTCAGCTTGTCTTCGAGCTCAGACACTCCACCGCCTGTTGAGGGTGCGCCCCAGAACGAAAAAGGCCGGTCATCGACCGGCCTCCATCCGCACCCTGGGTCAGTCGACGCGCAGCTTGTCGCGATTCTTCGACAGAATGGCCTGGCCGATCCCCTTGACCTCCAGCAGTTCGTCGACCGAGACGAAGGGTCCGTTGGCCTCCCGATAGGCGACTATGGCCCTGGCCTTCGACTCGCCGATACCACTGAGCTCTCGCTGCAGCGTGGCGGCATCTGCGCTGTTCAGGTCGATCTTGCCGAGCTCGGCCACCTGCACCGCCTCGGCCTTGGGCGGGGCGGTTTTCGAGGTGTCGGCGGCGGAAGTGGCGAGGGAGGTGGCCGCCAGGGCGGCGAACAGCAGGGACGCGAAGTAGTGCTTTGACATGGGTAGAACTCCTTGTAAGAAATGCTCGCGGCGCGGGACGTCCATGCACCGCTCAGCTGACGTTAGCCACCTTCGATCGCTTGTCAAATCGGCGCCCCCAAATGAAACCACTACCCATTGATGCGTCAGCACGGACGACTGGATATTCAACGTATCTATCGAGACGATGAGCAGGAAACATTTCTTCAATCATGGGCAGGACTCTAGGCTGACTCGCAACCAGGACGCATTTTCAGCCGAGGCATAGCATGCTCAAGACCCTGACCTTTACCCTGATGCACTTCTGTATCGCCTTCGGCGTGACCTATGGGCTGACCGGCAGTGTCTCCGCCAGCGGGCTGGTGGCCGCCATCGAACCCCTGTGCAACTCGGTCGGTTTCCATGTTCATGAGAAGCTGTGGCGACGGATCGAGACCCGCGCCCCTGCAGAGGCCGAGCGCCCCAGCCACGCCTGGCTGCACCACCAGGCCTGAGTCCGGGCTCATTCGCCTGAGCAGGTTGCCCGAGCGGGCGGGGCAAGGCATGCTCGCCTGCATCAATGGCCCAAGGAACGACCATGCCCAGCACCCAGATCCGCTTCGCCCGACCCGACGACGTCGAGGTGATCCTGTCCCTGATCCGTGAACTCGCCGAATACGAGAAACTTGCCGACCAGGTGGTGGCCGAGCCGGCGCAACTGGCCGAACACCTGTTCGGCTCGCGCCCCTTCGCCGAAGTGTTGATCGCCGAAATGAATGGCGAGGCGGCGGGCTTCGCCCTGTTCTTTCACAGCTATTCGACCTTCCTCGGCAAGCCGGGCATCTATCTGGAAGACCTCTATGTGCGTACCAGTGCGCGCGGCGCCGGTCTCGGCAAGGCCCTGCTCGGCCGCCTGGCCAGCCTGGCACTGGAGCGCGGCTGCGGCCGCCTGGAGTGGTCGGTGCTGGACTGGAACCAGCCGGCCATCGGCTTTTACCAGCGCCTGGGGGCCCGGCCGCTGGATGACTGGACTGTCTATCGCCTGACCGGGCCGGCACTGCGCGATCTGGCGCAACAAGGCCATTGATGGCACTTGGCGAGCCGTGCATGGTCATATCCCGAGCATTCACGCGCCTCTAGGGAGACCCGGCCATGTCACCCCTGCAACGCCTCGCCACCCTGCTCGGCGGCCTGCTGATCGGCACGCCGCTGTGGGCGGACCAGATCGACGCCGAGCACTATGGCTATCCACTGGCGAACCCCTTCGAGGCGACCATCGTCACCACGCCGCCGGAGCTGCGCCCGGCGCTGCCGGCTGACGCGGACATCGACCAGGCGGACTACCAACTCAACCTGCGCCCGGAACGCGAGTTCGAGGTTCCCGGCAACTTCTGGCCGGTGACCAAGCTGCGCTATCGCCTGGCCCGCCAGGACGGTCGCGCCCCGCTGATGTTCATCATCGCCGGCACCGGCGGGCACTACGCCGGCAGCACCATGGAGTACCTGAAGAAGCTGTACTACGGCGCCGGCTATCACGTGGTCCAGCTGTCCTCGCCGAGCAGCTACGACTTCATGACCGCCGCCTCGCGCTTCGCCACTCCCGGCTACACCCCCGACGACGCCGACGACCTGTACCGGGTCATGCAGGCGGTGCGAGCGCAGCATCCAGAACTGGCCATCAACGCATTCAACCTGACCGGCTTCAGCCTCGGCGCACTGCAGGCTGCCTTCGTCAGCCATCTCGACGAAACCCGGCGCAGCTTCAACTTCAAGCGGGTGTTGCTGCTCAATCCGCCGGTCAACCTCTACACCTCGATCAGCAACCTCGATCGCCTGGTGCAAACCCGGGTCAAGGGCATCGACAACAGCACCACCTTCTACGAGCTGATGCTCGGCAAACTGACCCGCTACTTCCAGGCCAAGGGCCATATCGACCTCGACGAGGCGGTGCTCTATGACTTCCAGCAATCCAAGGAGCAACTCTCCGACGAGCAGATGGCCATGCTGATCGGCACGGTGTTCCGCTTCGCCTCCGCCGATATCGTCTTCACCTCCGACCTGATCAACCGCCGCGGCCTCATCACCCCGGTGGGCGTGCCAATCGACGAGGGCACCAGCCTCACGCCCTTCTTCAAGCTCGCCCTGCAGTGCGACTTCGACTGCTACATCACCGAACACCTGATCCCGATGTGGCGGGCGCGCTACGACGGCAGCAGCCTGACCGAATTGGTCCGACAGGTCAGCCTCTATGCCCTCGAGGACTACCTCGCGCAGAGCGACAAGATTGCCGTGATGCACAACGCCGACGACCTGATCCTCGGCGCCGGCGACCTGGGCTTCCTGCGCCGCACCCTGGGCGATCGGCTGACGGTCTACCCGCGGGGGGGCCACGGCGGCAACCTCAACTACCGCGTCAACAGCGACGCCATTCTGGAGTTCTTTCGTGGCTAAGCCGTCAACCAGCGCCTTGCTCCTGGCCATCCTGCTGGCATACGGCCAGGCGGCGACGGCCGACCATGTGCCGGATGACGACGGCTTCAAGCATCCCCTGCAGCACCTGCAGTTCAACCCGGGCCTGGATCAGCAGGAGTTCGAGCGGGCAACGCTGAGCGCACTGAACGTCTATGACCCGCTGGAGTCGTGGAATCGACGGGTCTACCACTTCAACTACCGCTTCGACGAGTGGGTCTTTCTGCCCGTGGTGAACGGCTACCGCTATGTCACCCCCAGCCTGGTCCAGCGTGGGGTCAGCAACTTCTTCAGCAATCTGGGCGATGTGCCCAACCTGCTCAACAGCCTGCTGCAGTTCAAGGGCAAGCGCTCGATGCAGATAGGCGCGCGCCTGCTGTTCAATACCACCCTGGGCGTGGCCGGCCTCTGGGATCCGGCCAGCCGCATGGGCCTGGCGAAACAGCGCGAGGACTTCGGCCAGACCCTGGGCACCTACGGGCTACCCGCCGGCCCCTACCTGATGCTGCCGCTACTGGGCCCCTCCAACCTGCGCGACACCGGTGGCCTGCTGGTGGACTTCACCGCAGAGAACCGGGTCAACCTGCTCAACGTCGCCGCTGCCAGCGCCGAACACCCGGAAATCACCGGGCTGAAGCTGATCGATCAGCGCGCCAGCAACGAGTTCCGCTACGGCCAGCTCAACTCGCCCTTCGAATACGAGAAGCTGCGCTTTGCCTATGAAGAGGCGCGCAAGCTGCAAATCGCCGAGTGATCGAGCCGCCCGTGTGAGCGCCGGGGCAGCGACCTTACCCCAGCCGACAAATCCAAATATTCGATACGTAAGAGGTGAATTTCGCAACCATCGATCTGATTATCAGGAATAGGATGGACAGATTCCAACCCGAGGAGGTGTCCGATGAAGCAGCTGCGCAACGTCCTATCCATTCAGCCGGGGCAACCGGCGTCCGACGGCGCCGGCGTGCGCCTGAACCGGGTGATCGGTGGCGCCGGGATCGAGCGCTTCGACCCCTTCCTGATGCTCGACGAGTTCGCCTCGGACGACCCCGACGACTACATCGCCGGCTTTCCTGCGCACCCGCACCGGGGTTTCGAGACCATCACCTACATGCTCGCCGGAAGCATGCGCCACGAGGATCACCTGGGCAACGTCGGCCTGCTGCGCAGCGGCGGCGTGCAGTGGATGACCGCCGCCCGCGGCATCATCCACAGCGAGATGCCGGAACAGGAGCAGGGCACCCTGCGCGGCTTCCAGCTGTGGCTCAACCTGCCCGCCAGGGACAAGCTCGGCGAGCCCGGATATCGCGATATCCCTGCCAGCGAGATCCCACGCCTGACCACTGCAGGCGGTGTCGAGGCGGTGGTGATCGCCGGCCACTTCGACGATGGCCGGGTACGCCAGGCCGGCGCCGTTCAGCGACCGCAGACCGAGCCACAGCTGTTCGACCTGCACCTGCCCGCCGGCGGCGAAGTCGCGCCACGCCTGCCCGAGGGCCATCGCGTCCTGCTGTATGTCTACGAGGGGAGCCTGGAGCTCCCCGGCGAACCTGTGCAGCAGGCTCGGGCCGGGCACCTGGTGCGCCTGTCCGACCAGGGCGAACTGCAGCTGCGCAGCAGCGCCGGGGCCAGATTGCTGCTGATCGCCGGCAAGCCACTGGGCGAGCCTATCGTGCAATACGGGCCTTTCGTGATGAACAGCCGCGAGGAGATCGAGCAGGCGCTGCGCGACTTTCGCGACGGCGTGCTGGCCTGAGGTCAGGCGCGGCAGTCCACCTGCATCAAGATGGCTTGCGGCCTAGCGGCGCGGCGCCTCAGTGCGGGTAATGCCGGTACAGCCCTGGCGGCACGCCGCTGCTGTCGGTCGGCTGCCAGGGCCCCTGGACGCTGGTGGCCCAGCTCCAGCCGTTGTTCCAGCGGTAATAGGTGCGTTCGCGGTAGTACAGATCGCGCGCGCCAGTGAGCACGTAGACGCCCAGGCGGGCATCCCATTGGCTCTGCACGCCGGGCGGCGGAGCATAGCGCGGATGAGCCTGACTCAGCGGCCCCTGGCCGACCGGCTGCGGCCCCTGCAGGGCACAGCCGGCAAGGCCCAGCAGGCCGACGAGCAGGACCGTCGCCGGCAGCCGACTCATTGTGCCTGGCCGTCGGCGCTGTCGATGGTCAGCTGCTGGGGCTCGCGGGTGGCGCTGGCCAGTGGTTCGCTGCGGCCGATCCACTCGCCGGCGGTCGCCGTGCCGCTGCGCGAGACTCGCGCCACCAGTTGCACTCGCTCGAAACCGGACAGTTTCAGCTGCGGCATCATCGCGTCGCTGTCCGACAGACTGACTTCGGCTGGCAGATCGGCCACGGTCAGGCGCTTGACCGCCAGCGGCATCGGCGGCCCGGACAGCGCCCGCGCGAAGACGAACACGCTGTCGCCCGGCTGCACCTTGTCCTTGAGCGCCGCGGCAAGATCGACCCGAACGGTCAGCTGTCCAGCCGCCGCCGGTGCCGTCGGCTCACCGAGGCGCTCACGGGCGCGGGCTATACCGCTCTCGATGGCCTGGCGCGAGGGGTCCTGTTCGGGCAACACCGCGACCAGCCGCTGCCAGAAACCGATGGCATCCTGAAAACGCTGCTCCTCGTAGGCGGCGATACCGAGCAGGCCCAGGCTGGTGACTTCCGCCGGCTCGGCTTGCAAGGCCTCGTCGGTGAGCGCCTGGAGTTGCTCGCTCCACTGCTTGTCACCGGCGAAGTACAGGGCCTGCGCCCACTGGCCTAGCAGCTCCGGCTGACGCCCGGCGATACCCACGGCTCGCTCGAAGGCCTTGGCCGCCTCGCCCGCGCGGTCCTGGGCCATATAGGTGCGGCCGAGGAAGTACCAGCCTTCGGCCGACTCGGGGTCGCTCTGCACCCGTGCCTCCAGGCGGGCGGTCATCTCCTCGATGCTGCGCGGCTGCTCGGCGAAGGTGCGCGCCTGCTCGACTTGGTCGATCGCGCCCCAGTGCAGGTACAGGCCATAACCCAGCAAGGGCATCAGCAAGGCCGCGGCGATGGGCACGCGGCGCCCAAGCACAGTGCCCCGGGCCTTGCTCGCCTGTTCCGTGTCGGCCAGCAGCTCGCGCGCCGCCTCGTCGCAGCCGGCCCGCCACTGGGCATCGCTGAGGGTGCCGGCCTGGCGCTGGCCCTCGAGCTCCTGCAGGCGCTCCTGATAGAGCGAGACATTCAGCGCGGTACGATCTTCCTCGGCCTGGGCCTTGCGCCCCCGCAACAGCGGGACCAGGAGAAAACCCACGGCGGCCAGCAGCAACAGGCCGGCGGACAACCAGAAATCGATCATTGCTCTTTCTTATCCATGGAGGCTTGATTTAGCAGGTCGGCGAGCCGTTGCCGTTCATCGGCCGACAGGCCGTCCCGCGCCTTCGAGCCCTTGCTCCGGCGGCGCAACACAATCACCCCGAGCAACACGAAGCCACCGATCAGCAGCGCCGCCGGTCCGTACCAGAGCAGCAGGGTGCGGCCACTGACGGGCGGCTTGTAGAGGACGAAGTCGCCGTAGCGGTCGACCAGGAACTCGACGATCTGCTCGTTGCTCTGGCCTTCCTCGAGCATGCGATAGATCTCCGCGCGCAGGTCCATGGCGATGGGCGCGTTGGAGTCGGCGATATTCTGGTTCTGGCACTTGGGACAGCGCAGTTCTTCGGTCAGCTGGCGATAGCGCTGACGCTCCGCCTCGCTGCCGAACTCGTAGGTATCGATGGCGGCCTGGGCCGTGCCCAGCAGCGCCAGGCCGAGCGCGGCGGCACCGAGTAGACGCCTCATGGTTTGGCCTCATCCAGTAATTGCTGATACAGCGGCGCCAGCTTGGCGCGCCAGACCTGCTCGTCGATGGTGCCGACGAACTTGTGGCGGATGATGCCCTCGGCATCGATGAAGAAGGTCTCCGGGGCGCCATAGACGCCCAGGTCCAGCCCCAGGCTGCCCTTGGCATCCTCGATATTGAGCTGGTAGGGGTTGTGCAGCTCGCGCAGCCATTTCTGCGCCGGCGCGCGCTCGTCCTTGTAGTTGACGCCGTAGATGGTCACCCCGGCCTGCTTCAGCTTGTTCAGCACCGGGTGCTCGGCGCGGCAAGACGGACACCAGGTCGCCCAGACGTTGACCAGGGCCGGCTTGCCCTTGATATCGGCCTGGGTCAGGGTGCGCGCCGGATCGTCCAGCGAAGCCAGGGCGAACGCCGGAAACGGCTTGCCGATCAGGGCCGACGGCAGCTCGCTCGGGTCGAGGTACAGGCCGCGGTAGAGAAACACCGCCACGCCGAGGAAGATCACCAACGGCAACACCAGCAGTACCCGCCTCATGCTTGCGCCTCCTGCATGCCCAGGGCTTCGCGCACCCGGGTCTTGACCTTGATCCGGTAGCGCTTGTCGGCCGCCGCCAGCAGGCCACCCAGACTCATCAGCAAGGCGCCCAGCCAGATCCAGCGGACGAAGGGCTTGATATGCACCCGTACCGCCCAGGCGCCATCTTCCAAGGGCTCGCCCAGGGCGACGAACAGGTCACGGGTGAAGCCCGCATCGATGCCCGCCTCGGTCATGACCGACTGCTGCACGCTGTACAGGCGCTTCTCCGGGTGCAGCACGGCGATCTGCCGACCGCTCTCGATCACCCGGACAGTTCCCCGATCGGCACTGAAATTGGGCCCCTCGCGGTGCGCGGCACCCTCGAAGATGAACTGGTAGCCGCCCATCTCCACCGAATCGCCCGGTGCCATGCGCATATCGCGCTCGAAGCTGCCCAGACTGGTGAGGATCACCCCGAGGGCGCACACCGCCAGGCCGAGGTGGGCCAGTTGCATGCCCCAGTAGCTGCGCCCCAGTTCCGCCAGCCCTCTGCGCAACCCCTTGTGACGGGTCTTGTCGAGGATGTCGCGAATCCCGGCCAGCACCACCCAGGCCGCCAGCAGGCAGACGCCCAGCACCGCCCAGTTGAAGTCACCGACCAGCAGGGCCGCCAGCACGGCCAGGGCCACACTGCCGAGCAATACCGGAGTCAGCATGCCGAGCAGCCAGCGCAGCGGCGTGTCCTTCCAGCGCACCAGCACGCCGACCGCGAGCATCGCCAGCAGCAGGCCCATCAGCGGCACGAACAGCGCATTGAAATACGGCGGCCCCACCGACAACTTGGCCCCGGTCAGCGCATCCAGCACCAGCGGATAGAGGGTGCCGAGCAGGATCATCGAGGCGGCGACCACCAGGATGATGTTGTTGGTCAGCAGCAGGGTCTCGCGCGACCACAGCGCAAAGCCCACCTGGCTCTTGACCACCGGGGCGCGAATGGCGAACAGGGTCAGGGAGCCGCCCACCACCACCAGCAGGAATGCCAGGACGAACACGCCGCGCGCCGGATCGGTGGCGAAGGCATGCACCGAGGTGAGCACACCGGAGCGCACCAGGAAGGTGCCGAGCAGGCTCAGGGAGAAGGCGGCGATGGCCAGCAGCACGGTCCAGCTCTTGAAGACCCCGCGCTTCTCGGTCACCGCCAGCGAGTGGATCAGCGCGGTGCCCACCAGCCAGGGCATGAACGAGGCGTTCTCCACCGGGTCCCAGAACCACCAGCCACCCCAGCCGAGCTCGTAATAGGCCCACCAGGAGCCGAGGGCGATGCCGGTGCCGAGGAAGGCCCAGGCGATCAGGGTCCAGGGCCGCGACCAGCGGGCCCAGGCCGCATCCAGCTTGCCGCCGAGCAAGGCGGCGATGGCGAAGGCGAAGGCCACCGAGAAGCCGACATAGCCCATGTAGAGCATCGGCGGGTGGATGATCAGGCCGAAGTCCTGCAGCAGCGGATTGAGGTCGCGACCGTCCATCGGGCTGTTGGGCAACAGGCGTGCGAAGGGGTTGGAGGTGATGATCAGGAACAACAGGAAGCCGACACTGATCAGGCCCATCACCCCCAGCACGCGGGCCAGCATTTCCTCCGGCAACTGCCGCGAGCCGATCGAAACGGCGAAGGTCCAGCCGCCGAGAATCAACGCCCAGAGCAGCAGCGAGCCTTCATGGGCGCCCCATACGGCGCTGAACTTGTAGTACCAGGGCAGCGCGCTGTTGGAGTTGCTGGCCACGTAGGCGACGGAAAAGTCGTCGACCATGAAGGCGTAGGTCAGACAGACGAAGGCGAACAGCAGGAAGGCGAACTGGCCCCAGGCCGCCGGCACCGCCAGGCTCATCCACTGGCGGTCGCCACGCCAGGCGCCGATCAGTGGCAAGCTGGCCTGCACCAGGGTCAGGCACAGGGCCAGAATCAGCGCCAGGTGGCCGAGTTCGGGAATCATTGTGCGCCTCCCGTCTTGCCGTTCTCGTAGTGCTTGTTCATGCCGCTCTGTTCCAGGGCCTGCATGACCTCCGGCGGCATGTAGTTTTCGTCGTGCTTGGCCAGGACCTCATCGGCGATCAGCATGCCGTGGCCATCGAGCTTGCCCATGGCGACAATCCCCTGGCCCTCGCGAAACAGGTCCGGGAGGATGCCGCTGTAGCGAATGGTCACGCTCTTCACGCCATCGGTGACCACGAAGTCGGTTTGCAGTGAGTCGCCGGAGCGTTGCACCGAACCCTCCTCGACCAGGCCACCGGCACGAATCCGGGTGTCCTGAGGCGCCTCGCCATTGGCGATCTGGGTCGGCGTGTAGAACAGGTTGATGTTCTGCTGCAACGCGCTCAGGGCCAGGGCCAGGGCGATGCCGACGCCGGCGAGGATGGCCAGGATGATGAACAGGCGCTTCTTGCGGATAGGGTTCACTTCGATTCCTCTCGGCGCAAACGGCGCGCCTCGTCTTGCAGATAGCGGCGGCGTGCCAGGATCGGCAGCAGCGCGTTCAGCGCCAGGACCACCAGACTGATGGCGTAGGACGACCAGACATAGGCGCCGTGGTTGCCCATGGCGAGAAACTCGCCGAACGAATTGAAACTCATAGGCCCTTCTCCACCTGCGCCCTGATCTCGGTCTGCGCCCAACTGCTGCGCCCCTCGCGCTTGAGCACTTCCAGGCGCATGCGCAGGAGCAGGACGGTGCCGAAGAAGCAATAGAAACCGAGCACCATGATCAGCAGCGGCATCCACATCTCCAGCGGCATGGCCGGTCGTTCGACCACGCTGAAGCTGGCCGGCTGGTGCAGCGTGTTCCACCACTCCACCGAATACTTGATGATCGGGATGTTGACCACCCCGACGATGGCCAGCACCGCGCAGGCCTTGGCGGCGCTGTCACGGTTGCTGATGGCCTGGCCCAGGGCGATCACGCCGAAATACAGAAACAGCAGGATCAGCATCGAGGTCAGGCGCGCATCCCATACCCAGAAAGCCCCCCAGGTCGGCTTGCCCCAGATGGCCCCGGTGATCAGGGCGATGGCCGTCATCCAGGCACCGATAGGCGCGGCCTGCTGCACCGCGACATCGGCCAGTTTCATCTTCCAGACCAGGCCGACGATGCCCGCCACGGCCAGCATCACGTAGATCGACTGGGCGAGAAAGGCCGCCGGCACATGGATATAGATGATCCGGAAGCTATTGCCCTGCTGGTAGTCGGGCGGCGCGAACGCCAACCCCCAGACCAGCCCCACCGCCAGCAACAGGGCAGCGGCGATAGCCAGCCAAGGCAACCAACGGCCACTGATCTGGTAAAACCACTTGGGCGAACCCAGCTTGTGAAACCACGTCCAGTTCATCAGGTCACTCATCAATTTTCGAGAAGGCGGCGCGGCGCGATCCCTCGCCCGAGCTTGCCCAGTCACACCGCTCCAGATTACTCGCCAACGCTAATGGTAAGACCGGCGGCGATGGCAAAAGGTGTCAAGGTCACCGCCAAAGCGGCAAGGCTGGCCAGCCACAACAGGTGACCGAGGGCCGGCAGCCCCTGCAACGACGCCTGCAGCGCCCCGCTGCCAAGAATCAGCACCGGGATATACAGCGGCAGAATCAACAGCGCCAACAGCAGCCCGCCGCGCTTGAGCCCGACGGTCAGCGCCGCGCCGACCGCGCCCAGCAGGCTGAGCACCGGCGTGCCGAGCAACAGCGAAGTCAGCAATACCGGCAGGCAGCGGCCAGGCAAGCCCAGCATCAGCGCCAGCAGCGGCGCCAGCAAGACCAGCGCCAAGCCTGAAAACAGCCAGTGTGCCAGCACCTTGGCCAATACCAGAAGAGGCAGGGGGTGCGGCGAAAGGACCCACTGCTCCAGCGAGCCGTCCTCGAAATCGCTGCGGAACAGCCCATCCAGCGACAACAACACGGCCAGCAGCGCCGCGACCCAGATCAGCCCGGGAGAAAGGCTCTGCAGCAACTGGGTCTGCGGTCCGACTGCCAGCGGGAACAGGGCGATGACGATGGCGAAGAACACCAGCGGATTGGCCAGTTCGGCCGGGCGTCGAAACAACAGGCGCGATTCGCGGGCGACCAGCAGGCTGAAGACACTGCTCATGCGGCACGCTGTCCCAGGTCCAGTTCCCGGTAGCCGGCGGGTTTGATCGTCATGGCATGGTGGGTCGTGAAGAGCACCATGCCGCCGCGCCGGCAATGTTCGGCCAGGTGGTTTTCCAGCTGGGCCACGGCCTGTTTATCCAGTGCGGTGAAGGGCTCGTCGAGAATCCACAACGGCGGCGACTCGAGGTACAGCCGGGCCAGCCCCACCCGGCGCTGCTGGCCGGCCGACAGGGTGTGGCAGGGCACATCCTCGAAGCCGCGCAGGCCCACGGCTTCCAGCGCCTGCCAGATGGCCGCACGGCCAACTGGGCGATGCAGGGCGCACAGCCAGGTGAGGTTTTCCTCGGCGGTGAGCAGCCCCTTGATCCCGGCCGCATGGCCGATCCACAACAGGTTGCGGGCCAGTTCGCTGCGCTGGCGATGCAGGGCCTGGCCATTCAGGCGAATCTCGCCGGCGGTAGGCTGCATCAGCCCGGCGAGCAGGCGCAGCAGGCTGGTCTTGCCACTGCCGTTGGGGCCGGAGACCTGCAGCATGTCCCCCGCCGCCAGGCGCAGGTCCAGACGCTCGAACAACAGGCGCCAGTCCCGCTCACAGGCGAGCGCCACGGCTTCGAGAAAGGGGCTGGTCACGGCATGGATTCCTGGCAAGCTGTTCAAGTCGGTAGAGTACCGGCCGCTATACTGACGCATGGCCGACCCGCACGGGGCGGCATTATACATGCCGGCCCCGGCGCCTCGCAGTGCGCATTTTCAACAGGTTGTTACCCGCCCATGAGCGAAATCAGCAGCTCACGCCCTCTCCCAGCGACGCCGCCCAGCGCTCGCGCTGGCGTACAGGTCAATGATCTGGCGCTGAAGCTGCTGCAGCCGCTCCAGGGGCTGCTGGCCAGCGGTGAGACCGCCGCGGCCGAGGTGGTGTCACTCAAGCAGGAGGCGCAAAGCTTCCAGGTCATGCTCAAGCTGACCCTGGACAATGGCCGCCAGGCCACCCTGCAGGCCAGCAGCCTCAAGCCACTGGCCCAGGGCGCCAGCGTCGCCGTCACCGCCCTGTCGGAAACCCGCCTGGCGGTGGCCTTGCAAGCCGGAGGCGAGAAGCTGATGAGCAGCCTGGACCTGGACCAACTGCCAATCGGCAGCCTGCTGCAAGGCAAGGTCGTGAGCCGCGAGCAGCTGGCAACCGCCAAGGCGCAACAGACACTCTACCGGGTGGTGGTCAACCTGCTGAACACGCCGCTGGCGGGCAGCAAGCTGGCGCTCGAAACCCCCATGCCGCTGCCCGTCGGCAGCCTGCTCAGCGCCCAGGTGCAAGGCAGCCAGGCGCTGAACTTCCTACCCCTCAGCGGTCGCCTGGACCAACTGGCGCTGAGTCAGCAACTGGCCAACCAGCAGAATCGCCAGGGCTCGCTGGAAGGACTGTTCAAGGCCCTGCAGGGCCTGCAGGGGCAAGGCGAGCTGAGCGAAAGTCTGCGCGGCAGCATCGACAAGCTGTTCGCCGGCCTGCCCGACGCCGGGCAACTGAGCAGCGCCAAAGGACTGAGCCAGGCCCTGGAGAACAGCGGGTTGTTTCTCGAGAGCAAGCTGCTTGGCGGCCAAGCCGGTTCGCTGCCGACGGACCTCAAGGCCAACCTGCTGCGCCTGGTCAGCCAGCTGCTGCCCGGACTGCCGAGTGCCACGCCCCTGGCCTCGGCCAATGCCAGCGCGGCCCTGGGTCAGGCGATACCGGCGTTCGCCCGCGGCCTGCTGGGCTCGCTCGGGCAAGCCGATGCGCGCCAGCGCGCGCTGAGCTTTCCGCTGCCGTCCAGACTATTGCAGAACCAGGAGGGCGAAGCCGATCTCGAGGTCCTGCTGAAGCTGGCCGCCGCCGCCGTGGCGCGCCTGCAGACCCACCAGCTGTCCAGCCTGGCCCAGAGCCAGTTGGGGCCGGACGGCAGCCTGCTGACGACCTGGCAACTGGAGGTGCCGATGCGCAATCAGCAGGAACTGGTGCCCCTGCAGCTGAAGATACAGCGCGAAGAACCGCACAAGGCCGGCAAGCATGAACAGAAGGACATGCTCTGGCGGGTCGAACTGGCCTTCGACCTGGAGCCCCTCGGCCCGCTGCAGGTGCAGGCGCAACTGGCGCACGGCAGCCTGTCCGGTCAGCTGTGGGCCGAGCAGGCTCAGACCGCGAAGCTGATCGACGCCGAGCTGGGCACCTTGCGCGAGCGCCTCACCGCTGTCGGCCTGCAGGTTGGTGAATTGGCCTGCAGCCAGGGCGTGCCCCCGCAGGGCCCGAAAACCTCCCTGGAACAGCGCTGGATCGACGAAACCGCATGAACAAAGCAGCCCCCCGCCAGGCCATCGCCCTGACCTACGACGGTCACAACGCCCCCACGCTCAGCGCCAAGGGCGATGACGAGTTGGCCGAGGCGATCCTCGCGATCGCCCGCGACTACGAGGTGCCCATCTACGAAAATGCCGAACTGGTGCGCCTGCTGGCGCGCTTGGAGCTGGGCGATGCGATTCCCGAGCAACTGTACCGCTGCATCGCCGAGATCATCGCCTTCGCCTGGCACTTGAAGGGCAAATGCCCGCCCGGCTTCGGCCAGAACGACGCCCCCCCGGCGCAGCTGCTGCTCAGTGGTCCGCCTCGGTGATCAACGACACCGCGCCGGCCTGCCCCTTGCCCAGGGGAAAGTCGAAGAGCTGCCAGGCAAAGTAGCCACCGCGAAAATAGAACACCCTCATGTATCCCCAGCTGACCGCCAGCTCTGCCGCCAGCGCACTCTGCGGGCAAACCTCGCTGTCGCAGTAGATGACCAGCGGCATCTGCCGCGGCCAATGCGGCAGCGCCAGCGCACCGAACTGCTCGTCCAGATCCAGGTGTAAGGCCCCGCGCACATGGCCCCAGCCCCACTCCCTGGAGGGCCTGATGTCGACGAACACCGCACCGCGGTCATACAGGTACTTGGCCTGCAGCACATTGATCGTCATGGCGCCTTCTACCACCAGCGGAGCCTCTTGGGCCTGAACGGGCAACCACAGCCCCGAACAGAGCAGCAGAACAAGCAAAGCACGCATAACCAAATACCTGCGTCAGAACGCTTGTATTCAGTTTAGGTAGCCAAGAGGGGCCTGTTAGGAACGAATTAACCGCGGCAGGCTGGAGCTAAGAACCCCGCGCTATGGGGCTATCCACTCAGGATCGCTTCGATTTGGAGCCATGCAGCTTGCTGATCAGCTCGGCCTCGGCCTTGCTCAGGCCGCAGGACTGGGTCAGGTCATCGACGCTGGCCCCCAACCCCACCAGGCGCGCCGCCTGGGTAAAGGACAGGCTGCTGGGGTCGCGCTGCTCGATCTGGCTCAGCTTGTCCGGGAGCGGCGCGACGACGCGACGCAACTCCTGCAGCTCTTCGCCCATGCGCACGCTACCGGCCAGGTAGGTATCCAGGCGCCTGCCCAGCTCCTTGATCCGCTGGTCGCGCGCCGCGTCGCGCTCGGCCTGCAGCAGCTGCGCCTGGCGCTGCTGCATGGCCAGCCACACGCAGGTGCCGACCAGCCCCAGGCAGATCAGCGCGAGCAGGACCAGCGCGACCTCGAGCATGGCTTAGATGCTCTCCAGCTCGGACCACTCTTCTTCGCTCATCATCTTGTCCAACTCGACCAGAATCAGCAGCTCGCCATTCTTGTTGCACACGCCCTGGATAAACTTGGCCGACTCGTCGTTGCCGACGTTTGGCGCGGTCTCCACCTCGGACTGACGCAGATAGACGACCTCGGCCACGCTGTCGACCATGATCCCGACCACCTGCTTGTCGGCCTCGATGATCACGATGCGGGTGTTGTCCGTGACCGGCGCCGAATCCAGGCCGAAGCGCTGACGGGTATCGATGACCGTGACCACGTTGCCACGCAGGTTGATGATGCCCAGCACGTAGCTCGGCGCCCCCGGCACCGGCGCAATCTCGGAGTGACGCAACACTTCCTGCACCTGCATCACATTGATGCCATAGGTTTCGTTATCCAGGCGAAAGGTCACCCATTGCAGGATTGGGTCTTCAGCACCCTGTGCAGAACTCTTCTTCATGTCCTAGCCTCGTCTTGAGCCGCTCGCGGCGGCAGGCGCGGTTGACCCGCGGTCGTTACTGTAATCGTGCTGCGGGGCCACGCACAGCCCCGCCCCCATGTATTCAGCGCAGCTGACCATTGACCATGCGTTTGGCCGCGCCACTGGCAATCAGCTCGGCCAGCGCCGCCACATCGACCAGCGCGCACATGTGCTCGATCACCGTACCGGCCAACCAAGGCCGCTGGGCACGCTGGCTTCGCCACTTGATTTCGTCCGGCTGCAGGCGAATCGAACGGCTGACCTGATGCACCGCCAGCCCCCACTCATAGCCCTGCACGGAGATCACATACTGCAGGCCCTCGCGAAAGTCGTCGCGATAGCGATCGGGCATGACCCAGCGCGCGGTATCCAGAACTTTGAGGTTGCCGGCCTGGCTCGGCAGTATGCCGAGAAACCAGTCCGGCTGGCCAAACAAAGGGGTCAACTCCTGCCCGGCCAGCGGGTAGATCGAGCCCAGGCAAACCAGCGGCACCGCCAGGGTCAGGCCGGCGACATCGAACAGCAGGCACTCGAAGGATTCCTGGGCCCACTCCGGCCGGCCATCCAGCTGCAAAGCGGGCCGGGATTCGGCGGCGACCGGTTCGACCAGCGCAACCGTCTCGACGAGCGGCTCCTCGGCTACCGGCGCGACCACCACGGCCGGCCGCGGCGACTCGACGCTCGGTACCGCCAGCGGCACAACCTGGACGGCAGGCAGCAGCCGCCCCGAGTCGCGGGCCTGCTCTTCACGCACCGCGGCCTCGAACTCATCCGCGCTGACCGTCTCGGCCAGTTCGACGGCAGCCTCCTGCAGCAGACCGTCCAGATAAGACTGCAGGGCCAACTGGGGACGACTGGCGATGGCGGCGGGACGACTCATAGACACAACCCAAAAAAAGAATCTGTATAGCCTATCGGCCGCAGCGGCGACAGACTTGAGCAGCTAGACGCAAACAGATGGCTCACCTCAGGCCACCTGAGCCGCCGGCTGCAGTGAAATCAGGTGCTTGAGCAGGGCCCGGTAGGCGATCACCCCACGGCTGCCGGCATCGAACTGCGAGGGTGTCACGCCCGCCCGACTGGCATCGCGCAGGCGCGTATCGATTGGGATATAAGCCGGCCAGAGTTGCTCTGGATAAGCATTGCGCAACAGCCGCAGGGTGCTCAGCGAAGCCTGGGTGCGCCGATCGAACAGCGTCGGCACTATGGTGTAGGGCAACGCCTGCTTGCGTGAGCGATTGATCATCGCCAGGGTACTGACCATGCGCTCCAGGCCCTTGACCGCGAGAAACTCGGTCTGCACCGGGATCACCAGCTGCTGGCTGGCCGCCAGGGCATTGACCATGAGCACGCCCAGCAACGGCGGGCTGTCGATCAGGGCATAGTCGAAGTCTTGCCACAACTGCGCCAGGCTCTTGGCGATCACCAGGCCCAAGCCGCTCTGCCCCGGGGACTGCCGCTCAAGCGTCGCCAGCGCGGTACTCGAGGGCAGCAGGCTGATGCGCTCGTGACTGGTCGGCAGCAACAACTGCCCGGGCAGCCCCTGGGGTACCCCGCCCTGATGCAGAAACAAGTCGAACGAACTGTGCTCCAGCGCATCCGGGTCATGGCCGAAATAGCTGGTCATCGATCCGTGGGGATCGAGGTCGACCACTACCACTCGCTTGCCGGCATCGGCCAGCAGGCCGGCCAGGGAGATGGTGGTGGTGGTCTTGCCGACTCCACCTTTTTGATTGGCTACTGCCCAGACTCTCATGTTCTTCATCCTCCCGGCACGACACAGGTCCTACCGAGAACAGGCGCCGCCCTAGAGGGCCGGCGACGGGAGATTGACGGCACCCGCTTGCGGGGCCTGTGCAGCAGGCGCCGCTGCAGGTTGCGTGCCAGCGCGCCGCAGGGCGCTGTCGGGCGTGGCTTTGGCGCTGCCGACGCCGCTGACACTGCGGCGCACATCGAGGTTACGCGAGACCACCAGCACCACTCTTCGGTTGCGCGCCCGCCCCTCGGCGGTGGCGTTGTCCGCCACCGGCTGGAACTCACCATAGCCCACCGAGGCCATGCGTCCGGGATTGACGCCGTCCATGGCCAGCATACGCACGATGCTCGCCGCCCGCGCGGTGGACAGCTCCCAGTTGGTCGGAAACTGCGCCGTCTGAATGGGCTGGTTGTCGGTAAAGCCCTCTACATGGACCGGGTTGTCATAGGGCGCCAGGATCTTGGCGATTTTCTCGATCAGGTCGAAGGCGGCATTGTTTGGCAGGGCGTCGCCACTGGAAAACAGCAGGCTGGAACTGAGCTCGATTTCGATCCACAGCTCATTGCCGCGGACCTTGAGCTGATCCGCCTCGATCAGGTCGCCGAACGCCTCACGCACGGTATTGGCGATGCTCTGCAAGGAGTCGGCACTCGTCTGCAGACTCTGCTCATCGACCATCGAACGGTCCGGCTCGCTGGTCCGCGGCCGCTCTTCGCCGACGGGAATCGGCTTGATCGAGCGATCCGGCTGATTGAACACGCCGGTCAGGGTATCCGAGAGAATCTTGTACTTGCCCTCGTTGATCGAGGAAATCGAGTACATTACCACGAAAAAAGCGAACAGCAAGGTGATGAAATCCGCATAGGAAACCAGCCAGCGCTCATGGTTCTCATGCTCTTCATGGTTACGCCGCCGTGCCATTGCTCACCGCCCCTGGTCAGTCCATGAAGCCTTGCAGCTTCATTTCGATGGATCGCGGGTTCTCGCCCTCGGCGATGGACAGGATGCCCTCGAGGAGCATCTCGCGGTAGCGCGACTGGCGCACCGCAATCGCCTTGAGCTTGTTGCCCATCGGCAGCAACAGCAGGTTGGCAAAGCCCACACCGTAGATGGTGGCGACGAAGGCCACGGCGATGCCGCTGCCGAGCTTGCTCGGGTCGGCGAGGTTGCCCATCACATGGATCAAGCCCATCACCGCACCGATGATGCCGATGGTCGGCGCATAGCCGCCCATGCTCTCGAATACCTTGGCGGCCTGAATGTCACGGCCTTCCTGGGTGTAGAGGTCGACCTCGAGAATGCTGCGAATGGCCTCGGGCTCGGCACCGTCGACCAGTAGCTGCAGCCCCTTGCGCGCGAAGGGATCGGTCTCCGCATCCGCCACCGCCTCCAGGCCGAGCAGGCCCTCCTTGCGTGCGGTCAGGCTCCAGCCGACCACATGGTTGATACCACCCACCAGGTCGACGCGCGGCGGCAGCAGAATCCAGCGCAGGATCACCAGGGCACGCTTGAACACAGTGACCGGAGCCTGCAGGAAGGCGGCCCCCAGGGTACCGCCCACCACGATCAGCGCGGCCGGCCCATTGAGCAGGGCCGAGATATGCCCGCCCTCCAGGTAGTTGCCACCCAGAATGGCGACGAATGCCAGGATGACCCCGATTAGGCTCAGTACATCCATGCAGACCCACTCCCTGCAGGACGCATTACACGCAGGCCTCGGCCAGGTGCCGACCTATCTCGTCGAGGCTGTACACCGCGTCCACCAGATTGGCCTTGACCACGGCCATGGGCATGCCGTAGATCACGCAACTGGCCTCATCCTGGGCCCACACCTGGCTACCCCCCTCCTTGAGCAGGCGAGCGCCTTCGCGTCCATCGGCGCCCATGCCGGTCAGCACCACAGCCAGCACCTTGTCGCGATAGGACTTGGCCGCCGAACCGAAGGTGATGTCGACACAGGGCTTGTAATTGAGGCGCTCATCGCCCGGCAGGATGCGGATCGCACCACGGCCGTCGACCATCATCTGCTTGCCGCCCGGCGCCAGCAGCGCCAGCCCCGGGCGTAGCAGGTCGCCGTCCTCGGCCTCCTTGACGCTGATCCGGCACAACTTGTCCAGACGCTCGGCGAAGGCCTTGGTAAAGGCGGCAGGCATATGCTGGATCAACACGATAGGCGCGGGAAAGTTGGCGGGCAGCTGGGTCAGCACGCGCTGCAGCGCCACCGGGCCGCCGGTCGAGGTGCCGATGGCCACCAGCCGGTAGGCTTTGCGCTTGACCGCGGCGCCACCAGCCGGCGCAGAACTCGGCGCCGGCGCGGACACGCTGGCACTCGGGCGAGCGAGGCTAGGGACCGCCGCCGGCTTTCCCGGCGGGCTGGCGCTCGCCACAGGTGCGGCGGCCGCCAGCGAGCCCAGACCGCGCCTGTTGCTGCGGGCGATGCTGTGCACCTTCTCGCACAACAGCTGCTTGACCTTCTCCGGATTGCGCGAGATGTCCTCGAAATTCTTCGGCAGGAAGTCGACTGCCCCCGCGTCGAGGGCATCGAGAGTCACGCGCGCGCCCTCGTGGGTCAGCGACGAGAACATCAACACCGGGGTCGGGCAACGCTGCATGATGTTACGCACGGCCGTGATGCCATCCATCATCGGCATCTCGTAGTCCATGGTGATCACATCCGGCTTCAGCGCCAGCGCCTGATCGATTGCCTCGCGCCCATTGGTCGCGGTGCCGACCACCTGGATATTCGAGTCGGCAGACAGAATTTCCGACACGCGCCGGCGGAAAAAGCCGGAGTCGTCCACGACCAACACCTTAACAACCATACACACTCCCAAACGGCCCGGCCGCAGCCGGCACCGCAAACAATCAGATGCGCCGCGCGTAGCGCTTGAGCATGCTCGGCACATCGAGAATCAGGGCGATACGCCCATCGCCGGTGATGGTGGCGCCAGACATTCCCGGCGTGCCCTGCAGCATCTTGCCCAGCGGCTTGATAACCACCTCTTCCTGGCCGACCAACTGATCGACGACGAAGCCGATGCGCTGGTTGCCCACAGTCAGAATCACCACATGCCCCTCGCCCTGCTCTTCATGAACGGCGCTGCTGATCAGCCAGCGCTTGAGATAGAACAGCGGCAGGGCCTTGTCGCGCACTATCACCACCTCCTGCCCGTCGACCACGTTGGTGCGCGACAGGTCGAGGTGGAAGATCTCGTTGACGTTGACCAGCGGGAAGGCGAACGCCTGGTTGGCCAGCATCACCATCAGGGTCGGCATGATCGCCAGGGTCAGCGGCACCTTGATCACGATCTTCGAGCCCTGGCCCTTAACCGAAAACACGTTGACCGTGCCATTGAGCTGGGAAATCTTGGTCTTCACCACATCCATGCCAACTCCGCGGCCGGACACGTCGGAGATCTCGGTCTTGGTCGAGAAGCCGGGCGCGAAGATCAGGTTGTAGCACTCGAACTCGTTCAGGCGGTCGGCCGCGTCCTTGTCCAGCAGGCCCTTCTCCACCGCCTTGGCGCGCAATACATCGGCGTCCATGCCCTTGCCGTCGTCGGAGATCGACAGCAGGATGTGGTCGCCCTCCTGCTCGGCCGACAGCACCACCTTGCCGCCACGCGACTTGCCGCTGGCCTCGCGCTCCTCGGGGGTTTCGATGCCATGGTCGACGGCGTTGCGCACCAGGTGCACCAGGGGATCGGCCAGCGCCTCGACCAGGTTCTTGTCGAGATCGGTCTCCTCGCCCACCAGCTCCAGGTTGATCTCTTTCTTCAGGTTGCGCGCCAGGTCGCGAACCAGCCGCGGGAAACGCCCGAAGACCTTCTTGATCGGCTGCATGCGGGTCTTCATCACGGCCGTCTGCAGGTCGGCGGTGACCACATCGAGGTTGGACACGGCCTTGGCCATGGCCTCGTCGCCACTGTTCGAGCCCAGGCGCACCAAGCGGTTACGCACCAGCACCAGCTCGCCGACCATGTTCATGATCTCGTCCAGGCGCGCGGTGTCGACCCGCACCGTGGTCTCCGCTTCGCTGGCCGGCGGAGTTTTCTCCGCGGCGGGCGATGCCTTGGCCGGCTCGGCCTTGGCGGCCGGCGTGGCGGCGGCTTTCGCCGGAGCAGGCGCGGCCGCAGGCTTGGCTACCGGCGTGGCCGCCGCGACGGCGTTGGCCGGCGCTGCAGGCTCGCTGAACTTGCCCTTGCCATGCAGCTGGTCGAGCAACGCCTCGAATTCGTCGTCGCTGATCTCGTCGCCAGCAGCGCTCGCCGCGGCGGCTTGCTGGGCGGGCGCAGGCACCGGTGCGGAAACCTCGACAGGCGGGCTGAACTGCCCCTTGCCATGCAGCTGATCGAGCAAGGCCTCGAATTCGTCGTCGGTGATTTCATCGCCAGCGGCGGGCGCGGCAGCGCTCAGCTCGACCTGGGCGCTGACCACCTTGGGCGCCTGGCCCTTGCCATGCAGCTGATCGAGCAGCGACTCGAATTCATCGTCGGTAATGTCGTCGCTGGCGCCCGCGGCATCGGCCACGGTCGCCACCGGTGCGTCGAGCGCGTCGAGCAACTGCTCGAACTCACTGTCGGTGATGTCGCCGGACGCCGGCGCCTGGACCTCGACCGCGGCGACAGTCGGCGCCGCCTCGGTTGCCTGCCCGGCGGGCTCGGCCAGACGCGCCAGGGCCGCCAGCAGCTCGGGAGTGGCCGCCGTCGGCTCGACGCGCTCACGCACCTCGCCGAACATGCCATTGACCGCATCGAGCGCCTCGAGCACCACGTCCATCAACTCCGAGTCGACGCGCCGCTCACCCTTGCGCAGGATGTCGAAGACGTTCTCGGCAATATGACAGCACTCCACCAACTCATTGAGCTGAAGAAATCCCGCCCCGCCCTTGACGGTGTGAAAACCACGGAAAATCGCATTGAGCAGGTTCATATCGTCCGGCCGGCTTTCAAGCTCAACCAACTGCTCGGACAATTGCTCAAGAATTTCGCCGGCCTCTACCAGGAAATCCTGGAGGATCTCTTCATCGGCGCCGAAGCTCATAGACGTGCTCCTAAAATCCTAGGCTGGATAGCAGATCGTCGACATCATCCTGACTGGATGCGACGTCATCACGCTTATCGGCATGAATCTGCGGACCTTCACCGTGGGAAGGTTCTTTTTGTTGTTTTTGTTCGGCGCGCAATTGTTCGTGATCGTGCTCGATGCCGGCGAAACGGTCCACCTGGCTGGCCATCAGCACCAGCTTGAGCAGATTGCTCTCCACCTCGGTGACCAGTTGCGTGACCCGTTTGATCACCTGGCCGGTCAGGTCCTGGTAATCCTGGGCGAGCAGAATATCGTTGAGATGGCCGGACAGCTTGGCGCTGTCGCGCTCGCTCCGGGCGAGGAACAATTCGATCCGCTTGGCCAGCTCGCGAAAGCCATCTGCGCCTATCTCGCGACGCATGAAACGCGCCCACTCGGCGCTCAGGCTCTGCGCCTCGCTGGCCAGGTCGTTGACCAGCGGGGCACTCTCTTCGACCAGGTCCATGGTGCGATTGGCCGCATTCTCGGTCATCGTCACCACGTAGTTCAGACGCTCGGTCGCATCGGCGATCTGCGACACTTCCTTGGCGTGGGGTACCCGCGGGTCGAGCTGGAAGTTGACGATGGCGTTGTGCAACTCCCGCGTCAATTTGCCGACTTCGTGGTACAGGCCACGGTCGCGCAATTTATTGAGATCGTTGATCAGTTGGACCGCTTCACCGAACTTGCCGTTTTCCAGGCTGTCGACCAGTTGGCGAGCATTGAGTTTCAGGGTCGACTCAAGGTCGTCCCTTTGCGAATCATCGTGTTCCATAGCGCCCTCGCGGCAGACATCAGCCGTTGACCCGCTCAAAGATCTTCTCGATCTTTTCTTTCAGCACCTGGGCTGTGAACGGTTTGACTACATAACCATTCACCCCGGCCTGAGCGGCCTCGATGATCTGATCCCGCTTGGCTTCGGCAGTGACCATCAATACCGGTAGATGCTTGAGGCGCTCATCGGCACGTACGGCACGCAACAGGTCGATACCGGTCATACCGGGCATGTTCCAGTCGGTCACCAGAAAGTCGAAGCTGCCACTCTGCAGCATCGGCAACGCGGTGACACCATCGTCGGCTTCTGCGGTATTGGTGAAACCCAAGTCACGCAAGAGATTCTTGATGATCCGTCGCATCGTTGAAAAATCATCAACGATGAGGATTTTCATATTTTTGTCCAAGTCGACCTCCGTACAGTCCCAAACGCACCCAGTTCCTGGGTACGCCCTTAATCGTGAAACCGGCCTGCTAATCCAACTGTCTAGCGCGCGCGCCACTCGCTCAGCCGCGCCCGCAGACGCGCCGCGCACTGACTATGCAACTGGCTGACACGCGACTCACTCACACCCAGGACTTCGCCAATTTCCTTGAGATTCAGCTCTTCATCGTAATACAGCGATAACACCAGGCGCTCACGCTCGGGCAAGTTGGCGATGGCGTCGGCCAGCGCGCCTTGGAAGCGTTCGTCTTCCAGGTCTCGCGAGGGTTCTGAATGCGTGGAGCTGGCGTCTTCATGCAGGCCACCATGCTCGCCGTCCTGCAACAGGTCGTCGAAGCTGAACAGGCGGCTGCCCAAAGTGTCGCCAAGAATGCCGTAGTAATCCTCCAGACTCAATTGGAGTTCGGCCGCAACCTCGTGATCTTTAGCGTCACGCCCGGTTCTGGACTCAATTACCCGAATGGCGTCACTGACCATGCGGCTGTTTCGATGCACCGAACGCGGCGCCCAGTCACCTTTACGCACCTCATCGAGCATCGAACCGCGAATGCGAATACCGGCAAAGGTTTCGAAGCTTGCCCCCTTGCTCACGTCATACTTCTTCGCGGCTTCGAGCAGGCCGATCATCCCGGATTGAATCAGGTCATCGACCTGCACGCTGGCCGGCAAGCGCCCCAGCAGGTGATAGGCGATACGCTTGACCAGGGGCGCATAGCGCTCGATCAGCTGGTATTGGGAGTCTTGTGCCTGCGCCTTGCTGTACATACGGAGTCCAGGGGCTGCTGTCATACGGCGGCGTCCGCGGCTGGCTGATGAACCAGACGCTCGACGAAGAATTCCAGGTGGCCACGGGGGTTGGCCGGTAACGGCCAGGCGTCGACCTTCTGCGCGATCGCCTTGAATGCCAGGGCGCACTTGGACCGGGGAAACGCCTCATAGACCGCACGCTGCTTCTGCACGGCCTTGCGCACCGACTCGTCATAAGGCACCGCGCCTACGTACTGCAGCGCCACGTCGAGGAAACGGTCGGTCACCTTGGTCAGCTTAGCAAACAGATTGCGGCCTTCCTGCGGGCTATGGGCCATGTTCGCCAGGACGCGGAAGCGGTTCATGCCGAAGTCGCGATTGAGCAACTTGATCAGCGCGTAGGCATCGGTGATCGAGGTCGGTTCGTCGCACACCACCACCAGCACTTCCTGGGCGGCACGGACGAAACTGACCACCGAGTCGCCGATGCCGGCCGCGGTATCGACGATCAGCACATCGAGGTTATCGCTGATCTCGCTGAACGCCTGGATCAGGCCGGCGTGCTGCATCGGCGTCAGCTGGACCATGCTCTGGGTGCCCGAGGCGGCCGGCACGATACGCACGCCGCCCGGCCCCTGCAGCAGCACGTCACGCAGGTCGCATTCGCCGCTGATAACATCGGCCAGCGTGCGCTTGGCCGTCAGCCCCAGCAGCACATCGATGTTGGCCAGCCCGAGGTCGGCATCCATCAACATCACCCGCCGCCCGAGGTCGGCCAGCGCCAACGCCAGATTCACCGAGACATTGGTCTTGCCGACGCCGCCCTTGCCGCCGGTCACCGCAATCACCTGTACGGGATGCATACCCATGTTATCTACACACCTTGTCTGACGTTAGACTGGAACCCTGAGGCTGGTTGCGCCGGGCCGATATTCGCCCTGCCAAGCACTGCCCCACGTCGCAATACCACTGCCGCAGCAGCCATTAGCCGGCGCGTCGCGCCGGATGTTGATAGAGACCGGCGAACATCTCAACCATGGCCTCTTCACTCGGGTCCTCGGCGCTCTGCAAACCGACCGCACGACTGACCAACTGGTGGCTACGCGGCACCTGCAGGTCGTCGGGAATCCGCGGCCCATCGGTGAGATAGGCTACCGGCAGACGCTGGCCAATAGCCAGACCTAAAACCTCGCCGAGGCTGGTCGCCTCGTCCAACTTGCTGAGGATGCAGCCGGAGAGCCCACAGCGCTTGTAGCTATGATACGCCGCCTTGAGCACCTGGCTCTGGCTGGTAGCGGCCAATACCAGGTAGTTGCGAGCCTTGATGCCGCGACTGGCCAGCGCCTCGAGCTGCATGCGCAGCGCCGGATCACTGGCCGGCAGGCCGGCGGTGTCGATCAGCACCACCCGCTTGCGTGCCAGCGGCGCCAGGGCCTGGGTCAGCGACTCGCCCGGATCGACCGCAGTGACCGAGACATTGAGGATGCGGCCCAGGGTCTTCAGTTGTTCCTGGGCGCCGATGCGGTAGCTGTCCATGCTCACCAGGGCGATGTTCTGCGCGCCGTACTTGAGCACGTAGCGCGCCGCCAGCTTGGCCAGGGTGGTTGTCTTGCCCATGCCAGCCGGGCCGACCAGGGCGATCACCCCGCCCTCTTCCAGCGGTTCCTGCTTGGGCGTCTGAATAGCGTGGGCCAGATGGGCCAGGAGCATGCGCCAGGCCTGACGCGGTTCGGCGACATTGGCCACCCGCTCGAGCAGGACCCGCGACAGCTCGCCCGGCAGACCCATGCGCTGCAGGCGACGCCACAGATTGGCCTGCTTGGGACGGCGGTCCTGCATCTGCCCCCAGGCGATCGAGCCCAACTGCACTTCGATCAGTTCACGCAGGCCGTTCAGCTCGAAACGCATGGCCTCCAGTGCGCGCTGATCACCGGCCACGACCGGCTGTACCGGCGCCGCCAGCGGGGTGACACTCGGCTTATCGGCGGGCACCTCGGGCATCCCGCCAAAAAGCTGGCGATCCTTGCCGGCATCGGCCTGGCCGCGGGTGGCCAGCTCCGCCTGGGCCGAGGCGATCCGCGACTGGGTCTTGCGCAGCTCGGCCTCCAGCGCCGGGTTTGCCTGGCGAGCAGGTGCGGCAGGAATCTGGTAGTCCAGCGCCGCGGTCAGCTCGACACCGCCGGCAACCCGACGATTGCCGATGATCGAGGCATCCGCGCCCAGCTCATCGCGAACCAGCTTCATGGCTTGACGCATATCGGCGGCGAAAAAGCGTTTGACCTGCATGGCCTGTGACCTCGGTTAGTTCTGCCCCACCGTCGCGACGATGGTGACCTGCTTGTTATCCGGAATTTCCTGGTAAGCCAGCACGTGCATACTCGGCACCGCCAGCCGCGCGAACCGCGAGAGCATCGCCCGGACCGGACCGGCCACCAGCAGAATCACCGGCTTGCCGAGCATTTCCTGGCGCTGCGCCGCTTCCACCAGGGAACGCTGCAGCTTCTCGGCCATGCCCGGCTCCAGGAGGATGCCATCCTCGGAGCCCTGACCGGCCTTCTGTAGACTGTTTAGCAATATCTGTTCCAACCTTGGCTCCAAGGTGATCACAGGCAGCTCCGGCTCTAGTCCCACGATGCTTTGCACGATGGCGCGGGCCAAGGCGACCCGCACCGCCGCCACCATCGCGGCGGGATCTTGACTCTTGGCCGCGGCATTGGCCATGGCCTCGGCGATGGTACGAATGTCGCGTACCGGCACCTGCTCCTGCAGCAACGCCTGCAGCACCTTGAGCAGGGTCGACAGCGACACCAGCCCCGGTACCAATTCCTCGGCCAGCTTGGGCGAGCTCTTGGCCAGCAACTGCATCAGCTGCTGGACCTCCTCGTGGCCGAGCAGCTCATGGGCGTGCTTGTGCAGCACCTGATTGAGGTGGGTGGCAACCACGGTACTGGCATCGACCACCGTATAGCCCAGCGATTGCGCCTGGTCGCGCTGGCTCGGATCTATCCACACCGCCTCCAGGCCAAACGCCGGATCCTTGGCGGCCACGCCATTGAGGGTGCCGAACACCTGACCCGGGTTGATCGCCAGCTCGCGGTCAGGGAAGACCTCGGCTTCAGCCACGCTGACCCCCATCAGGGTCAGCCGGTAGGCGTTGGGCTGCAGGTCGAGGTTGTCGCGGATATGCACCGAGGGCATCAGGAAGCCCATTTCCTGGGACAGCTTCTTGCGCACCCCCTTGATCCGTGCCAGCAGCTGCCCACCCTGATTGCGGTCGACCAGCGGAATCAGCCGGTAGCCCACCTCCAGGCCGACCATGTCGACCGGGGTGACGTCATCCCAGCCGAGCTCCTTGACCTCCTGGGCCTTCTGCGCCGGCAACAGCTCCTGCTGGCGCTGGACCTCCCTGACCTCCTCGGCCTTGACCTGGCGCTGCTTGTTGGCGATCCAGTAGGCGGCGCCGGCGGCCACCAGGCCGAGGCTGATGAAGGAGAAGTGCGGCATGCCGGGCACCAGGCCCATGGCGATCATAATCGCCGCCGCGACCGCCAGGGCACGCGGCGAGGCGAACATCTGGCGGTTGACCTGGGCGCCCATGTCTTCGGAACTGGAGACCCGGGTTACCATGATCGCCGCGGCCGTGGACAGCAACAGCGAGGGAATCTGCGCGACCAGGCCGTCACCGATGGTCAGCAGGGTGTAGACCTTGCCGGCATCGACGACGCTCAGGCTGTGCTGGAACACGCCGATGGCGATGCCGCCGATCAGGTTGATGAACAGGATCAGCAGGCCGGCGATGGCGTCGCCACGGACGAACTTGCTGGCACCGTCCATCGAGCCATAGAAGTCGGCCTCCTGGGACACCTCGGAACGGCGCCGCTTGGCCTCGGCCTGGTCGATCAGGCCGGCGTTGAGGTCAGCATCGATGGCCATCTGCTTGCCCGGCATGGCATCCAGGGTGAAGCGCGCGCTGACCTCGGAGATCCGCCCGGCGCCCTTGGTCACCACCACGAAGTTGATGATCATGAGGATGGCGAACACCACGATACCGACCACATAGTTGCCGCCGATTACCACCTCGCCGAAGGCCTGGATCACCTTGCCCGCGGCATCGCCGCCATCGTGGCCATGCAGCAGCACCACCCGGGTCGAGGCGACGTTGAGCGCCAGGCGCAACAGGGTCGCCGCCAGCAGGATGGTCGGGAACACCGCGAAGTCCAGCGGGCGCAGGGCATAGATCGCCACCAGCAACACCACGATCGACAGGGCGATGCTGAAGGTGAACAGCACGTCGAGGAGAAAGGCCGGTATCGGCAGCATGACCATGCCGAGCATGACCAGCAGCAACAGGGGGATGCCCAGATTGCCATCGCGCAACCCGGACAGGTTGCTGCGCACATTACCGATCAATTGTGAGCGATCTACTGCCACGTCCCTACCCCAAGCCATTCAATCTTTTGACGCCAGCGCGCCCTTGGCGGGGGGTATCGCAAGAAGCATTCCAACTCTGGGCAAGCCGGCCTAACCATCCCTGGTCGTGGCCCTGTCCCTACTCGTCGCGACGCAGATCCGGCGGGATCGGCAGGTCCGGCAACGGCCCGGGGCGCTTGCCCTTGCCGGCCTGGTACTGACGGATCTGATAGACGTAAGCCAGGACCTGGGCCACGGCCAGGTACAGCCCGGCAGGGATTTCCTGGTCAAGGTCGGTGGAATAGAACACCGCCCGCGCCAATGCCGGCGACTCGAGCAGCATGACACTGTGCTCCTGGGCGATCTCGCGGATCTTCAGCGCGGTAAAGTCGCCACCCTTGGCCAACAGCACCGGCGCGCTACCCTTGGCCGGGTCGTACTTCAAGGCCACCGCAAAGTGGGTCGGGTTGGTGATCACCACATCGGCTTCGGGCACGGCCTGCATCATCCGGCGCTCGGCCATCTCGCGCTGCAACTGGCGGATACGCGACTTGACCTCGGGCTTGCCCTCGCTGTCCTTGTACTCGTCGCGCACCTCCTGCTTGGTCATCATCAGCTTCTGCTTGTTGTCCCAGAGCTGGAATGGCACATCCACTGCGGTAATCAGGATCAGCCCGCAGGCCATCCACAGGGTGCTCCAGCCGACCACCTGAGCGGCATGCAGAATGGCCGACTCCAGCGGCTCGTGGGCGATCGCCAGCAAGTCGTCGCGGTCGAACGAAAGCACCGCCAGCGCCACCAGCAGAATCACCACGAACTTGGCCAGCGCCTTGAGCAACTCGACCAGCGCCTTGGCCGAGAACATCCGCTTGAGGCCGGCCAGGGGGTTCATCCGGCTGAACTTGGGCGCCATTGCCTCGGCCGAGAACAACCACCCGCCCAGGCCGATGGGGCCGACGATGGAGGCGATCAGCAAGACCACGAACAGCGGCATGACCGCCTCCAGGGCGAGCTTGCCAGAGCCGATCAACCAGATGGCCATGGTGCCCTCGTGCATGATCGCCTCGCGCGACAGCTCGAAACTGCCGCGCATGATCTCCAGCAGGCTATTGCCCAGGCTGCCGCCCGAGGCGAGCAGGCCGCCAGCCCCCGCCAGCATCACTACCAGGGTATTGAGTTCGCGGGAACGGGCGATCTGGCCCTTTTCACGGGATTCGCGCAGGCGTTTCTCCGTGGGTTCCTCGCTTTTATCGGCACCACTCTCAGACTCGGCCATCGCCTACCTCAACCTGCCCGCGCCATTTCGCGCAACAGCATCAGGGCTTCGCTGGCCAGCACCTGATACTGCGTGAGGATATCCGCCATACCGACCCAGACGATCGCAAAGCCCAGCACCAGGGTCAGCGGAAAACCGATGGAGAAGATGTTCAGCTGCGGCGCCGCCCGGGTCATCACCCCGAATGCCACGTTGACCACCAGCAACGCGGTGATCGCCGGCAACACCAGGATCAGCGCGGCGCCGATCACCCAGCCCAGCTTGGTGGCCATCTCCCAGTAATGCTCGGTCAGCAGGCCGGCGCCGACCGGCAGGGTGACGAAGCTCTCGGCCAGCACCTCGAACACCACCAGGTGGCCGTTCATGGCGAGGAACAACAGGGTCACCAGCATCAGGAAGAACTGCCCGATCACCGGCACCGAGACCCCATTGGTCGGGTCGACCATGGAGGCGAAGCCCAGGCCCATCTGCATGGAGAGAATCTGCCCGGCGATCACGAAGGCGTGAAAGAACAGCTGCAAGGTGAACCCCAGCATCACTCCGACCAGCACCTCCTGGGCGATCAGCATGAAGGCCGGCAGACTCAGGGCATCCACCTGCGGCATCGGTGGCAGGGTCGGCGCCAGCACCAGGCAGATCGCCAATGCCAGGTACAGACGCACCCGCATCGGCACCAACTGGGTACCGACGATCGGCATCGCCATCAACAAGGCGGCGATGCGAAACAGCGGCAGCAGGAAGCTGCTGACCCAGCCGCCGATCTGCGCATCGCTCAGCTCCAGCATGTCAGCCGATCAGCATCGGGATGTTCATGATCAGCGTCTGCGTGTACTCCATCAATTGCTGCACCAGCCAGGGCCCGGCAATGATCAGGGTCAGCAGGATGACCATCAGGCGCGGCAGAAAGCTCAGGGTCTGCTCGTTGATCTGGGTGGCGGCCTGGAACATGGCCACCAGCAGACCGACCAGCAGACTGGGCACCACCAGGGTGGCGACGATCAAGGCCGTCAGCCAGAGCGCCTCGCGAAACAGGTCGACGGCGATTTCCGGGGTCATGCCTAGGTCCCTCCGAAGCTGGCCGCCAGGGTGCCCATGATCAGCGCCCAGCCGTCGATCAGCACGAACAGCATGATCTTGAACGGCAGCGAGATGATCAGCGGCGAGAGCATCATCATCCCCATGGCCATGAGGATGCTGGCCACCACCAGGTCGATGATCAGAAATGGGATGAAGATCATGAAGCCGATCTGGAACGCGGTCTTCAGTTCCGAGGTGACGAAGGCCGGAATCAGGATAGTCAGGGGCGCGGCATCCGGCGTGGCGATGTCGGTACGCTTGGACAGGCGCACGAACAGCTCCAGGTCGCTTTCACGGGTCTGCGCCAGCATGAAGTTCTTGATCGGGCCTTCGGCCTTGGCGATCGCCTCCTGGGCCGGCAGCTGCTCGCTGAGGTAGGGCTGCAGGGCATCGCGGTTAATCTGCTCGAACACCGGCGCCATGATGAACATCGTCAGAAACAACGACAGACCGATGAGGATCTGGTTGGACGGCGCCTGCTGCAGGCCCAGGGCCTGACGCAAGATGGAAAACACGATGATGATCCGGGTGAAGCTGGTCATCAGCATGAGGAAGGCCGGGATGAAGCTCAGCGCCGTCATGATCAGCAGGATCTGCAGGCTGACCGAGTACTCCTGCTGACCTGCGGTGTCGGTGCTGAGGGTAATCGCCGGGATCGACAGCGGGTTGTCGGCAGCGATCGCCAGCGGCGCGGCGAGCAGCAATAGCAGAGCCAACAGCGGGCGCAACAGGCTCATCAGGACTTGTCCTTCTGATCCTTGCCCAGCAGCTCCATCAGGCGCTGGGCAAACTCCGCCGAAGCCGGCTCGCCGTCGGGCAAATGTACCGGCTCGTTCATCACGTGCAACGCCGTGATGCGTCCGGGGCTGAGGCCGAGGAGGATCTGCTCGCCGCCCACCTGCACCAGCACCAGGCGATCGCGCGGCCCGAGTGCCTGGCTGGCCAGCACCTTGATCACCTGACCGCCGCGCGGACTTATCTGCTGGACCCGCCGCATCACCCAGGCCAACAGGAAGATCAGGCCGATCACCAGCAGCAGGCCCAGCAGCAGCTGCACCAGCTGACCACCGATACCGCCACCGGCCATAGGCGCAACCGCCTGCGCCTGCGGCTCGGCCGCCAGCGCCATTGCTGGCCCGGCCAGCAGAACACCCAGTCGTTTCATCTCAGCGCAGCTTCTTGATGCGTTCGCTCGGACTGATCACATCGGTCAGGCGAATACCGAACTTCTCGTTGACCACCACCACTTCGCCATGGGCGATCAGGGTGCCGTTGACCAGCACGTCCAGCGGCTCGCCGGCCAGCCGGTCGAGTTCGATGACCGAGCCCTGATTGAGCTGCAGCAGGTTGCGGATGGTGATATCGGTGTTACCGACTTCCATGGAAATCGACACCGGGATGTCGAGGATCACATCCAGGTTAGGCCCGTCCAGATTGACCGGCAGATTGTTCTTCGGCGCGCTGCCGAACTCCTCCATCGGCGCCCGCGGCGCACTCGGCGTGCTGACGCCGCCGGCGAGCATGGCATCGATATCATCCTGGCCGGCGCTGTCGCCGGCCTCGGACAAGGCGGCCGCCCATTCATCGGCCAGCGCCTGTTCCTCGGCGGAGGTGGTTGTGTTTTCGTCTGCCATAGTCTGTCCTCGGCTGGCTGGTACGGGTTGTGGGGTCTAGCGCTGGCGCTCTATCGGGTCGAGCACCTGCAACGCCAGGTTGCCTTTGTGCGCACCGAGTTTGACCTTGAAAGCGGGCACGCCATTGGCGCGCATGATCACGTTGTCGGGCATTTCCACCGGGATCACGTCGCCCGGCTGCATGTGCAGGATGTCGCGCAGCTTCAGCTGGCGTCGCGCCACGGTGGCACCGAGCGGCACCCTGACGTCGAGGATGTCCTCGCGCAGGGACTTGACCCAGCGCTCGTCCTGGTCGTCGACATCGGACTGGAAGCCGGCGTCGAGCATCTCGCGGATCGGCTCAATCATCGAATAGGGCATGGTGATATGCAGGTCGCCACCGCCACCATCGAGCTCAATATGGAAGGTCGAGACGACGATGACTTCGCTGGGGCTGACGATGTTGGCCAGGGCCGGATTGACCTCCGAGTTGACGTACTCGAAGTTGATATCCATCACCGCGTGCCAGGCCTCCTTGAGGTCGACGAAGGCCTGGTCGAGCACCATGCGCACCACGCGCAATTCGGTCGGGGTGAATTCGCGGCCCTCGATCTTGGCGTGGCGGCCATCGCCGCCGAAGAAGTTATCCACCAGCTTAAACACCAGCTTGGCGTCGAGGATGAACAGGCCGGTTCCGCGCAGCGGCTTCATCTTCACCAGGTTGAGGCTGGTCGGCACGTACAGCGAATGCACGTATTCACCGAACTTCATCACCTGCACCCCGCCCACTGCCACATCCGCCGAACGGCGCAACAGGTTGAACATGCTGATGCGGGTATAGCGGGCGAAGCGCTCGTTGATCATCTCCAGGGTCGGCATGCGCCCGCGGACGATGCGATCCTGGCTGGTCAGGTCGTATTGCTTGACGCTCCCCGGTTCCCCGGCGTCCTCGGTCTCGACCGCCCCATCGTCGACGCCATGCAACAGCGCATCGATCTCGTCCTGGGACAACAGGTCTTGCACGGCCATGAAGGACTCCTACTGCAACACGAGGTTGGTGAACAACACTTGCTCGACGGCCAGATTGCCCGTCTCCTTCTGCGCCAGCTCCTGCACGCTGGCCGTCGCCTGCTGACGCAGCATTTCCTTGCCCACCGGGGTCACCAGCGACTCGAAGTCCTGGCTGGAAAACAACATGACCAGGCGATTGCGCAACACCGGCATATGCACCTTGAGTGCGTCCAGGGCGGCCTGGTCGCGCGCCATCAGGGCAACGCTGACCTGCATATAACGCGCCCTGCCCTGATGGTTGAAGTTGACCACGAAGGCAGGCACCAACTCCTCATAGATCGCCGCCTGCTTGACCGGAGCAGCCGCCGCGGCAGGCGCGTGCTCGGCCTCGGCATCGCCACTGGTCTTGTGCAGGAAGAACCAGGTGCCTCCTACCGACAGGCCGACGGCCAGCAGCAGGGCCAGGACGATCACGATGATGAGCTTGAGCCTGCCGGCCGGTTTTGCCTCGGCGTCTGCCGCGTCTTTCGTAGCCATGCCAAAAATCCGTCACTGATCGGAGATATATCCGCTGTTGTAGGGGTGTGAGCAAGTGTTGTGCCAGCTTGCTCCAGACGCTCGCCGAGCGGCCCATACCGGAAGCCTCGAACGCCCCGGCAGTGCTCCCCCGCCGGGCGCCATCATAGGGGCAGCGGCGCCGCATATCGAGCCTCTCGCACGGCAACGGCCAGCGGACGTATCAGGAGCGCCCTGAAAACGACGCTGCCCGGCTCCCTCACGGGAACCGGGCAGCATGCCTGTATCACTGACCGGGGCGCATCCGCTCGCCGCAGCTTAACCCCGAATGGACGACAGCGGCTAGCGCCGGCCGCCCCTGGCCCAACGGCTAGGCGTAGTAGTCGACCATGCCGAGGCCACCGCCTGCAGGCGTCGCCTTCAACTCCGTGCTACCGACCACCAGCTCGTCGTCGGCAGTGCCGGACAACCCCTGGTCGGCGCCGCCCCGCCCCCGGCCATCGCCGTCCTGTCCCTGCCAGCCACGGCTGAGCGACTGGTCGGAAACGTTCACATCGAGCAGGTTCATCCCCTGCTGGGTGAACAGGTCGCGCAAGCGGTGCATCTGCCCTTCCAGCGCATCACGCACGCCGGCATTGGCGCTGGCGAAGGTGACCTGGGTCTGGTCCTGGTTCATGTTGATGCGCACTTCCAGACGTCCCAGCTCGGCCGGGTCGAGCTGAATATCGGCGGACTTGAGGTTCTGACTGGACATCCACATCACCCGATCGACCACCTGTTCGCTCCAACCGCCCTGCTGCATGGGCACCGGCTGGCCCGGAACCAGCGCGGCCGCGCGAGGCGCCGCCTGCGCTTGCTGAGCGATCGCCTGGCTCGCCGCGCCTAGCTTGCTGACGAAGTTCTCCGGACGGGTTTCGGCGACGCTTTCCTTGAGTGCCTCCAGCCCCTCCGCGGTCAGCTCGATCAGGGGTACATCACCGGCCTCGCCGAGCTCGCCCTGCGCCTGCTGAACGGCCTTGGCCAGCAGATCGCCGGCAAACACCTGGCCGCCACCGGCCGCCGATTGCACCGCCAGGACAGCCGGTGCGCCCGCTTGATTCGCCGCGGCCGCCTTGGCCCCCAGCTCCAGCGCCATGCGCACGGCCGGCAGCTGATTGAGCGCATCGAGTTCAGGGTCGAAGCTGGCCTCGGTCATGCTCGCCGGCCCCGAGCTACGCAACTGACCGACGGCCGCGCTCGACGCCTCGCCATCCAGCTGCGGACTCTCTTCGCTGGCTGGCGGCAAGCCCCCCATGCCCATTAGCAATAGTGGGTCGAAGGCTGGCGGCTCGGGCTGTGCGTCACTCGGCAAGGCGTTGCCGCCATCGGCAATGACAGGTTGTTCGACGGCAGCATCGGCCGCAACCTCCGGCTCATCGACTTCGGCCTTTCGCTCAGGTTTGGCAGCCGCCTCGCTGCGCTCCGCAGCCTTGCTCTGTCGCTCCTTGGCGTACACCTGGGCGAAGCTCGAGGCCTCGCTCTTGCGGGGCTCCGGCGCTTTGGCCGGTGCTTTGGCCACTGCAGCCTTGGGCTTTATTTCAGGCGCTGACCTGAGCAGCGGATCGGGGGCAACGGGCATGGATCATCTCCGTTAGAGAGGGTTCGTAGCGGAGAATCTGCAAGGGTTGGGCCAAGTTGAAGACCCTGGTGGCGGGAGCGCGACGAGACGGTTGGGCGGTATGAATCAGCCCCGGGAGAAAAGCATCGGCATCGGCCGCTCGTTCTCCCTCAGCTACGGTAACGCTGGCGCTCGGACTTGAACAGAATGCGCACGATGGCGAACTCACGCTCGATCTGTTCAATCAGTTCGGCGGCCTCTTCCAAGCGCTCGCGGCGGCCGACCTCCTCCAGTTGCTTGCACAGGCCGGCCAGCAGCGGCGCGCCCATATTGCTGCAACTGCCCTTGAAGCTGTGCGCCGCCAGGCGCAGCGCCTGCCCGTCACCACTCGCAGCGGCTTGATGGAGCAGACGCAGGCGCTCTTCTGAATCTGCCAGAAAAGTATCCAGCAACACCGGGTAGTCGTCTTCCATGACATCCTGCAAGGCCGCCAGTACCGCACTGTCGAGATGCACATCGGACATCGGGTCACTCCCTGATCAGATAGCGCCGGATTATGCCCCAGCCGACCAGGAAAACTCCACGCTGATGCCACGCCCATCGGCCGGCCAGGTGCAGCGCTCGCTCAGCTGACGAATCAGGGCCAGGCCCCGTCCACTGAGGCCATCGACCCGCAACTGCTGCTCCAGCAGCGCCTTGCCGTCGAACCCCGGGCCACTGTCCTCGACCCGGATCGTCAGCCGTCCACCGCCGGCCTCGGGCTGCAGCTCCAGCCGAAACCGCACATAGCCCTGGCTCAAGGCTGCCAGGCGCACACTGCGTTGGCGGTAGTACTCGGCAAAGCCCTCGGCATCGGACTTCAGGGCCGAATCTAGCCCCAGCACCCCATGCTCCAGGGCATTGGAGTACAGCTCGGCCAGCACGCTGTAGAGGGCGCCCCCTTGGGAGCGCAACCCCTGCACCTCGAGCAGCAGCTGCAGGAGGAATGGCAGCGGATTGAAGCTGCGCAAGGTCTCCCCACGAAACTCGAAGCTGGCCGACCAGTCCAGCGGACTGTTCTGCCCGCTGTCGGCAAAGGCCAAGGGCGGGCGGCTGAGGCTGGCGTCCTCGACCAGGCTGACCTCGATCAGGCTGATGTCATCCTGCGCCTCGCCACGAAAGCGTGCCAGCGCCTGCTGGATCTCGGCGAACAGCCGGGCCGGCTGGCGGTTGGCGTCCAGCACCTCCAGCAGCCGCCCCTCGCCAAACAGTTCGCCCTGCTTGTTGCAGGCCTCCAGCACCCCATCGGACAGCAGGAATATGCGGTCGCCCACCTCCATGGGATAGACCTCGCAGGCGTCATTGAACGCCGCCGGTTCCAATATCCCCAGGGGCAGGTGGCGCGAGATCAGCACCGTTCGCTGATTGCCGCCGGCACTCAGCAGGTAGCCATCGGGCAAGCCGCCATTCCAGACCTCGACCACCCTGCGCTGGAAGCTGATGTTGAGCAGCGTGGCGCAGCAGAACACCCCCACCGGCAAGATGTGTTTGAGCTTGGCGTTCATTTCCCGAAGAATCTCGGCCAGGGTGTACCCCTTGGCCGTCATGCCATAGAACACCTCGGCCAGCGGCATGGCACCGATTGCCGCCGGCAAGCCGTGACCGGTGAAGTCGCCGAGCAGCACATGCATGCCACCAGAAGGCTTGAAGGCCGCGAGCAGCAGATCGCCATTGAACAGGGCATAGGGCGATTGCAGGTAGCGAACGTTCGGCGCGCCCAGGCAGCCCGAATGTGCCACCTTGTCGAATACCGCCTTGGCCACCCGCTGCTCGTTGAGCAGATGCTCGTTGTGGCTGGCAATCAGGTCGCGCTGCTGCAGCACGGTATCCTGCAGGCGGCGCAGGCGATCCATGGCGTTGATCTTGGCTTCGAGGATGACCCGGTTGTACGGCTTGGCGAGAAAGTCGTCGCCGCCGGCCTCCAGGCAACGAACCAACGCCTCGCCTTCGGTCAGGGAGGTCAGGAAGATGATCGGCACCAGCTCCTCGCCGGCCATCTGCTTGATCCGGCGGGCGGCCTGGAATCCGTCCATGACCGGCATCAGGGCATCCATCAACACCAGCTGCGGACGCTCCTGCTCGAACAGGGCTACCGCCTCCAGGCCATTGCTGGCGGTCAGGCTGCGGTGCCCCTGGCGGGTGACGATGGTCGACAGCAACATGCGGTCGGCAGCGTTATCTTCTGCGATCAGGATCGATAAACGCTCGGACATGAGCCGAAATCTCGCCCTAGGCGATCTGGAACAACTGCTCGAAATTGGAGATGGCGAGGATCTTGCGTACGTCCGGGTTGCAGTTGAGCAGGCGAATCTGCGCATGATCACCGCCGGCATGGTCGCGCAGCAGCAGGAGCATGCCCAGCGCCGAGCTGTCCAGGTAGGTGGTGCCCTTGAGGTCCACCACATAGCGGGCCGGGGTCAGATTGATCCGCTCGTAGGCGTCGCGAAACTCCTGATGCGCGCCGAAATCGAAACGGCCCTGAATCCTGATGGTCAACTCCTGCCCATCGGAGGAAGGCTGCGAAGTGATTGCCATGAATAGCTCCTTATCCAGCAAAATTCGTCGATAGCGGAATGCGGCAGCTCGGCTTCGTCCCTGCCCTGCCGCGCAATTGGCCTGTTGAACATGTAGCACTCACTGGCGCCAACGGCAACCGCCAATCAGTCTGAATCGCCACTGTTCAGGCGCTGCGCCAGCTCATCGAGAAGCTTCTGCTCCCGCTTGTCCTCGGCCAGGCGGGCCTCCTCCCGATAGCGCTGCACCAGCTTGCGCAGGCCCTCCAGGCGCGCATAGCGCTGCTGCCAAAGCTCGCGGACCTTGTCCAGGTTGTTGCGATGCCAGTCCACAGTCTGTCGCTGCTGGCCGATGGCCGTCTCCAGCTGCGTGAGAAAGCGCTGATAGTTCATCAGCCACTGCCCGGAGACGCCGCGCTGGCCTTCGCTGATCCATTGCTGCTGGTAGTCTCCGCGAAAATGCTCCAGCTCACCGAGCTTGACCTGCGCCTGGCTCAACAGGCCCTGGCAACGCCCCAGTTGCACGGCCGCCTCGCGCTCGGCGCGCTCGGCCATGGTGATGACAGGCGCCAGTCGCGCGGCGCGGCCCTTCGACACTTAGCCTCCCGCGGCAGCGGCAGGGTTCAAGGTAGCCACCAGCTGTGCATTGCTGCGCTCCAGGCTTTCACTGTCGCCCAGGCCCTGGCGCAGGAAGCTGACCATGGCCGGCTGGCGGGCGATGGCCAGGTCGGTATCGGCATCCCCCCCCGCCACATAGGCACCGACACTGATCAGATCGCGGCTCTGCTGGTAGCGCGACCAGAGCTGCTTGAAACGCTGCGCGTAGCGCAGTTGTTCGGGCGAGACCACTTGCGGCATCACCCGGCTGATCGACGCCTCGATGTCGATGGCCGGATAGTGGCCCTCCTCGGCCAGGCGCCGCGACAGCACGAAGTGACCGTCGAGCACCCCACGCGCGGCGTCGGCGATCGGGTCCTGCTGGTCGTCGCCCTCACTCAACACGGTGTAGAAGGCGGTGATCGAACCGCCGCCCTGCTCGGCATTGCCGGCCCGCTCCACCAGCCTGGGCAACTTGGCGAACACCGAAGGCGGATAGCCCTTGGTCGCCGGCGGCTCGCCGATGGCCAGGGCGATTTCCCGCTGGGCCTGGGCGAATCGGGTCAGCGAGTCCATCAACAGCAGCACGTTCTTGCCCTTGTCGCGGAAATACTCGGCGATCCGCGTGCAGTACATCGCCGCGCGCAGGCGCATCAGCGGCGCGTCGTCGGCCGGCGAGGCGACCACTACAGAGCGCTTGAGACCCTCCTCGCCGAGGATCTCGTCGATGAATTCCTTGACCTCGCGGCCCCGCTCACCGATCAGCCCGACCACGATGATGTCCGCCTCGGTGAAGCGGGTCATCATGCCCAGCAGCACGCTCTTGCCGACCCCGGTACCGGCGAACAGGCCCAGGCGTTGGCCGCGCCCCACCGTGAGCAAGCCATTGATGCAGCGAATGCCGACATCCAGCGGCTGGTCGATCGGGTGACGCTTGAGCGGGTTGATCGTCGGCCCGTCCATGGGCACCCAGTCTTCGGCCTTCATCCCGCCCTTGCCATCCAGCGCCCGACCGGTGCCGTCGAGCACCCGGCCAAGCATCGAGCGGCCCATCGGCAGGCGCCCGGTATCGGGCAGCGGCACCACCCGGGCGCCGGGCGCGATACCGGCCAGGCCGCCGATCGGCATCAGGTAGATCTTGCCGCTGGAGAAACCCATCACCTCGGCCTCGACCTGCACCGGGTGGTAGCTGTCATCATTGATCACCAGGCAGCGGCTGCCGAGTGCGGCCCGCAGGCCTTCGGCCTCCAGGGTCAGGCCGACCATGCGCAGCAGGCGGCCTTCGACCACCGGCTGGCTGGGCAGTTGTACCGCCTCGCTGTAGCCGGCCAGGCGCCGGCTGAAACTGACCCGTTCAAGGCGCATCGGGCGTATCCAGGTCGAGCTGCAGGTCCGGTTCCAGCGGACTGGTCAGCTGTTCGCGCTGCTGCTCGAACAGCTGCTTGACCGCCTGGCTGAGACGGGTTTCGATACTGGCATCGATGCGGCTGTGCTCGCTCTCGACCCGGCAGCCACCGGGCAGCAGCGATTCGTCCTCGAGGATCTTCCAGCTTTCCTCGTGACGCTCGCGTAGGGCCTTGGCGATCTCGAAATCCTGCGGATTGAGGTAGATACGCACGTTGCCTGCGCCCATCGGCAGCAGCTTCAGGGCCTCGCGCAGAACCTGGCGGATCTGGCTGGAGTCAGTGCTCAGCTCGCGCTGGATGACCTGACGCGCCATGTGACTGACCAGATTGACCAGGGCCACTTCCAGCTGCTGATCCTGCTCGGCAATCGGCTCGAACAACTGGCCCATCAACTGCTCCAGCGCCCCCAGCTTGCCGGCGAGGATCACCTCCGCCTCCTGCTTGGCCTTGAGCTGGCCGGCATGGAAACCGTCTTTTTCGCCGGTAGCGAAGCCCTCGTTGTAGGCGTCCTGGCGAATCGCCTCCAGCTCATCGAGCGTCAACGGCTTGACGTCCTCCGGGGCGACCTCCTCGACTTCGGCGGCCTGGATGGCATCCGCATCGGCTTCGGCGCTGGGCGCCTCAGCCTCCTTGCCGGGGACTGCCGCATCGCCACCGCCGTCGAAGCTCGGCAGCGACCAACGGTCGAAGACACCCAGGTCCTTGGCGCGGATCAGCTCGCTCGGGGCCTCCTTGTTTGCCATGGCTTAGACCATTTCCTCGCCACCCTTGCCGCCGAGGACAATTTCCCCGGCTTCGGCCATGCGCCGGGCAATGGTGAGGATTTCCTTCTGCGCGGCTTCCACGTCGCTGACCCGCACCGGCCCCTTGGCCTCCAGGTCATCGCGCAACAATTCGGCGGCACGCTTGGACATGTTCTTGAACACCTTGTCCTTGATCGCCTCGTCCGCGCCCTTGAGCGCCAGCACCAGCACATCGGAGGACACCTCGCGCAGCAACGCCTGGATACCGCGATCGTCGACATCGGCCAGGTTGTCGAAGACGAACATCAGGTCTTCGATCTGCGAGGACAGGTCCTCGTCGACCTCGCGGATCGAATCCATCAGCTGGCCTTCGACCGAGCTGTCGAGGAAGTTCATGATATCGGCGGCGCGCTTGATCCCGCCCAGGCTGGCGCGGGTGGTATTGGAGCTGCCGGAGAACTGCTTCTCGAGGATCTGGTTGAGTTCCTTAAGCGCCGAGGGCTGCACGGTGTTCAGCGAAGACACGCGCAGGACGATATCCAGGCGCACCTTGTGATCGAAGTGGCCAAGCACTTCGCCGGCCTGATCCGGGTCGAGGTACGCCACCACGATCGCCTGGATCTGCGGGTGCTCGTAGCGAATCACGTCGGCCACCGCGCGCGGCTCCATCCACTTCAGGCTGTCCAGGCCGCTGGTGCTGCCACCGAGCAGGATGCGGTCGATCAGGTTGCCGGCCTTGTCCTCGCCCAGGGCCTGGGTCAGCATCTTGCGGATATAGCCGTCGGCGCCCACGCCGAGGCTGGTCTGATCGCCGACGATATCGACGAACTCGCCCATCACCTGCTCGACCTGTTCGCGGTGCACGTTGCGCATGCCGGCCATGGCCACACCGACCCGCTGGACCTCCTTGGGCCCGAGGTGGCGCAGCACCTGCGCGGCGTCGGTCTCACCGAGGGACAGGAGGAGAATGGCGGCCTTGTCGACCTTGCTCAGTTTGGCGGCAGTACGATTATCACTCATCGGCGTTGATCCACTCTTTCACCACCTGGGCAACCCGACCCGGGTCTTCGGCGACCAGGCTCTTGATTGCATTCAGTTGCGCATCATACCCCTCGCTCGGGCTGGGCAGGAGCAAGTTCTGCGGTCCACCGAGGCTGACCCGATCTGCGGCAAGGCCGCCGTCCAGGCCACCCATCTCGCCCAGTTCGACATCACCGCCGCGCCCGCCGACCGCCAGTTCGCGACCCTTGCTGCCGCCACTGGTGATGTTGTTCAACACCGGGCGCAACACGCCGAACACCAGCACCAGGATGAACAGCACGCCGAGCACCTGTTTGACGATGTCCCAGAACCAGGGCTGGGTGTAGAAGGCCGCCTCGACGATCTCCTCGCCCTGCTCAAGGGAGAACGGCGTGTTGATCACGCTGACGCTGTCGCCGCGGCTGGCATCGAACCCCACGGAGTCCTGTACCAGACGGGTGAAGCGCGCCAGGTCATCGCTGCTCCAGGGCACCCGGCTGGTTTCGCCGGTGGCCGCATCGATCTTCAGCTGGTCGTCGACCACCACCGCGACCGACAGGCGGCGCAGGCGCCCCTGCTGCTGCTTGGTGTAGCTCACCGAGCGGTCCAGCTCGAAATTGCGCGTCGACTGCTCGCGCTTGTCCGCCGGATAGGGCGCCAGCATGGCCTGGCCAGTCACCGGATCGATGACCTGCTGGCCGTTGGCATCCAGCAGCGGCTGGCCCGGGGCGATGGCCGCCGAGGCGGCGCCGGCGCCGGCTTTCTCCGGTGCCGAGGCGGCGCCAGGCGGCTGATTGCTCACCGCGCCGGGCACGCCCTGGGGACCCAGGCCGCTGGTGCGCTGCTCATTGACCTGCTGCTCGCTGCGTAGCGCCGGCTGGTCCGGGTTGAACATCTCCGAGGTCGACTCCACCGCGCTGAAATCCACATCGGCGGAGACCTCGGCCTTGTAGCGGCCGTTGCCCAGCACCGGCTGCAGGATGTTGTGCACGCGCTGGGTGAACAGGCCCTCCAGCCGACGGCTGTAGTCGAACTGCTTGCCGGCCATACTGAGCTCGGACATCTCCTGCTGATCGGACAGCAGGCGGCCCTTCTGATCGACCACTGTGACCTGGGCCTTGTCCATCTCCGGCACGCTGCTGGCCACCAGGTTGATGATCGCCATCACCTGGCTCGGCTCCAGGCTACGCCCGGAATACAGCTCCACCAGCACCGAAGCGCTGGGCTTGCGCTCGTCACGGACGAAGACCGAGCTTTTCGGAATCGCCAAGTGCACGCGCGCGCCCTTGACGTTGTTGAGGCTGGACACGGTACGCGCCAACTCGCCTTCCAGGCCACGCCGATAGCGGGTGGCCTCCATGAACTGACTGGTGCCGAGCCCCTGCTCCTTGTCGAGTATCTCGAAACCGACGTTGTTGTCGCTCGGCGCCACGCCGGCCGCGGCCAGGCGCATGCGTGCCCGCGCCAGGTCGTCAGCCTTGACCAGCAGGGCACCGGAGCTGGGCTCGACGGTATAGCCGATATCGGCGGCGGCCAGAGTCTGCATCACCTGGGACGCGTCCATGCCCTCCAGGCTGCCATACAGCGGACGGTAGTCGGGCTGCTGCGACCAGAGCACCACGGCGAAGCCGATGGCCACGCTGGCGGCCAGGCCGACCAGCAGGCCGAGCTGGCGGAGCATCGACATATCCGACAGGTTTTCCAGAAACGCCAAGCCGAACAGGGGCTTTTTCGGCTCATCGCCGGCGGTGGTGGCGGGTACGTTTGCGGCGAGTGCGTCGACCATGATTCAGAACCTTTCCTTATACCGGCATCTGCATGATGTCTTGATAGGCCTGAACCAGCTTGTTGCGCACCTGGGTCGCGGCCTGGAAAGACACACTGGCTTTTTGCGAGGCGATCATCACGTCGGTCAGGTCCACGCCGCTCTTGCCCATCTCGAAGGCCGTCGCCAGTTGGTTGGAGGCCTGCTGGGTTTCGTTGACCTTGCTCACCGCCTGCCCGAGCATGTCCGAGAAGCTCGGCGCGCCCGGCTCAGGCGCGCTCACGGCCGGCTTCTGCCGCGCCATTGCCTCGGCTTGCATGGAACGCATTTCCAACATCAGGCGATTGAATTCAACACCCTGGCTCATGACTTTCCTCCACTGGCCGCGGTTTTTTGACGCGTCGCGGCGCTCTGCAGGGGTCTTTGCAACAAGAGTGCCAGCTAGCCATTAGCCGGATGCGCCAAACAAAAAACCCGGCCCGAACGATTCGTTCGGGCCGGGCCTAGGCAGTGCCGAGCAGCCAGCGGTCCTAGCTGGCGTAGAGGTAGGCCTCCACGTCCATCCCGGCATCACGCATCTGCGCCAGCTTGTAGCGCAGCGTGCGCGGGCTGATGCCCAGACGCTCGGCGGCCTCCTTGCGCCGCCCCCGCTCGGAACGCAGGGTGTCGATGATTACCTGAAACTCGCGGCGACGCAGGTCGTCGCCCAGCGCCCCGCCTTCGGCCGAGACCGCCGCAGGTGGCGCCACGCTCGCCGGGGCAGTCGCCGACACCACGCTCAAGGGCGCAGGTGTGGCCGCGGCCAAGCCGATCGGCGCGTTCAGACACAGATCCCGCGGCTGGATCAGCCCACCCTGCTGGAGGATCAGCGCGCGCTGGATGGCGTTGTCCAGCTCGCGCACATTGCCTGGCCAGGCGTGCTCGAGCAGGCTCGCCTGGGCCTGCGGCGAAAGCCTGATGGGGGTATGATTCATTTTTTTGACGTGTTTGGCCAGCAGGCGCTCGGCCAGCGGCAGAATATCCGCCGGACGCTCACGCAAGGGCCGCCAGGCCAGCGGAAATACCGACAGGCGATAGAACAGGTCCTCGCGGAAACGCCCCGCCGCCACCTCGCCAGCCAGGTCACGGTTGCTGGTGGCCAGCACACGGATATCCAGGTTGATCGGCTTGCGCGCGCCCACCCGCTCCACCTCGCGCTCCTGCAACACGCGCAGCAACTTGGCCTGTAGCCCCAGGGGCATCTCGGAAATCTCATCGAGGAGGATGGTGCCGCCTTCGGCCAATTCGAACTTGCCCGGCGCACTGGCGATCGCCCCGGTGAAGGCCCCTTTCTCGTGACCGAACAGGGTCGCCTCGAGCATATTGTCAGGAATGGCCGCACAGTTGATGGCGATAAACGGCTTGGCCGCCCGCGGCGACTGACGATGAATGTAGCGCGCCAGCACTTCCTTGCCGGTTCCCGACTCGCCGCTGATCAGCACCGTGGAATCGCTTTGCGCCACCCGCGTCGCTAGCTCGAGCAGCTGCAAGCTGGCCGGTTCCAAGGCCACCGGGCCGTCTGCTTCACTCGCCGCCAGCCGACCGAGCGCATGGCGCTCGACCAGCGTCAACAGCGCCTTGGGTTCGAATGGCTTGACCAGGTAGTCCGCCGCCCCCTGGCGCATCGCATCGACCGCCCGCTCCACCGCGCCAAAGGCGGTCATCAACAGCACCGGCATTTGCGGCAGACGCTCTCGGATCTGCGCCAACAGCTGGTGGCCGTCCATGCCCGGCATATTCACGTCACTCACCACCATGGCGAATGGCTCCTGCGCCAGGGCCAGCAGCGCCGCCTCGGCGCTGTCCACCGCCCGGTAGTCATGGCCACCCAGTGACAGCGTATCGGCCAGGGCTTCACGCAGGGCGCGGTCGTCTTCGACCAGCAGGACTTTGGCAGCCATGGATGGTTACTCCTGAATCAAGGGTTGCGCCGCGGGAACCAGCGGCAGAGTCAAAATGGCGCAGGTGCCGCGACCAACCTGCGAACGTAGCTGCAGCTCGCCGCGATGGGCGCGGGCCACGGCGTGGACCACGGCCAGGCCGAGGCCGGTACCGGTGGTCTTGGTGGTGAAGAACGGCTCACCCAGGCGCGCCAGAATGGCACCGTCGATTCCCGGGCCGTCATCGCTGACGCACAGGCGCAGCGTGCTGCCGCGCGCATACAGATGAACCTTCAGGCGTACGTCGCGCCCCGCCGCCTGAACCGCGTTCTCCACCAGGTTGAGCACGCAGCCCACCAGGGTGTCGCGGTTGCACAGCACTTCGCCTTCGCGGCTGTCGCACTGCCAGCGCACCGCCATGCCCTGTACATGGGTCTGCGCCGCCTCGCGCAGCGCCGCGAACAGCGCCTGGGGAGCCAACCGGTCCGGCAATGGCAGGTCGCCGCGGGCGAACACCAGCATGTCGCGCACCTGGTGCTCGAGCTCATGCAGACGCTCCTTCAGGCGCCCGGCAAAACGCTGCTGCTGCTCAAGCGGCAACGCCTGCTCACTCAGGTGACTGGCGTAGAGCAAGGCGGCAGACAAGGGCGTGCGGATCTGGTGAGCCAGGGAGGCGACCATCCGCCCCAGGGCCGACAGGCGCTCATGGCGCGACAGCTGATCCTGCAGGCGACGGGTTTCCGTCAGGTCGTTGAGCAGCACCAGCTGCCCAGGCTCGCCATGCAGAGAGCGGGTGGCGATCGACAGGCGTCGACCATCCTTCAAGGAAACTTCGTGACCATCGTCCTCGCGCGGAGCGAAGCTGCGCACGATCACCTGCCGCCAGAGCATGCCGACCAGCGGCTGGCCAAGCAGGTTGCGCGCCACCGGATTGGCTTCGCGCACCACCCCCTGACCATCGATCACGATCACCCCGCCCGGCAGCAGATCGAGCAGGCTCTGCAGCCGATGGGCCAAGCGCTCCTTTTCCGCCAGCTCCTGCATGCGCTGGGCACTGACCAGCGCCAGCTGCCCTTTGAGCTCTGTGACCCGGGCCTCGAGCATGCTGTAGGAGTCGCTGAGCTGGCTCGACATCTGGCTGAACCGCGCAAATGCCTGCTCCATGCTGGCACGGCTGGCCGGCTCATGCGCAACGGCGGGTGTCGATTCGACTAGGTGGGTCGGTTGGGCTGTGGGCTTCATCATTCTCTCTCGCGTAGCGAGCCGTCATAAGACAGTCGGTCAGGAGAGAACTAGCAATACCCGTGCCTAAAAAAATAGGCTTATTTTTCAGCAACTTAAAAAACAAAGCCGGGGTTTATGTCAAACCTCCGGCTCTATCGGTGGCGGCTCGCGCCAAGCCGCTGACTCGGCGCCGACGGTTCAGGCATCGTCCTGGACTTCCTCGTCGCGCCGGCTCATGCCGTACTTGCGCATCTTCTCCACCAGGGTGGTGCGGCGAATGCGCAGGCGCTCCGCGGCACGAGCAACCACACCATTGGCGTCGTCCAGCGCCTGCTGGATCAGGCCCTGCTCGAGATTGCCCAGATAGTCCTTGAGGTCCAGGCCCTCGGAAGGCAACAGAGCCTGGGTGGTCACCCCCGGCAAACCGGAGACGATGGCCGCACGCTCTTCCAGCTCAGTACGCAGGTTGGCGGCGAGCTGCTCGTCCTCATCATCGACGTGGCGGAATTTCTTCGGCAGCTCACCCACGCCGATCACCCCGTAGGGGTGCATGATCGCCATGCGTTCGACCAGGTTGGCCAGCTCGCGCACATTGCCCGCCCAGTCATGCCGGCACAACGACATGATCGCTGCCGAATTGAAGCGAATCGACCCGCGCTTCTCGTGTTCCATCCGCGAGATCAGCTCGTTCATCAACAGCGGAATGTCTTCGATGCGCTCGCGCAGCGGCGCCATCTCGATGGGGAAGACATTCAGCCGGTAGTACAGATCCTCACGGAAGCTGCCTTCCTCGATCATCTTCTCGAGATTCTTGTGGGTCGCGGCGATGATCCGTACGTCGGCATTCTGCGTCTTGTTGCTGCCCACGCGTTCGAAGGTGCGCTCCTGCAACACCCGCAGCAGCTTGACCTGCATGGGCAGCGGCATGTCGCCGATCTCGTCGAGGAACAGGGTGCCACCGTTGGCCAGCTCGAAGCGTCCGGCGCGGCTGGTGATGGCCCCGGTAAAGGCGCCCTTCTCATGGCCGAACAGTTCGCTCTCGAGCAGCTCCGCAGGAATCGCCCCACAGTTGACCGGCACGAACGGCCCCTCGCGGCGCTTGGAGTGATAGTGCAGGTTGCGCGCCACCACTTCCTTGCCAGTACCGGACTCGCCGAGGATCAACACGCTGGCCTCGGTATCGGCCACCTGCTGCATCATCTGCCGCACCTGCTGGATCGCCCTGCTGGTGCCGACCAGGCTGCGGAACAGGTTCGGCTCGCGCTGACGGCCGCGCTCACGCGCCTGGTCATACATCTCGCGGTAGACCTGGGCACGATGCAGCGAGTCGAGCAGCTTGTTGTAGCTCGGCGGCATCTCCACGGTGGTCAGCACACGGCGCCGCAACTCGTCCGGCCAGTCGGCCGAATGATGCTCGTCCACCAGCAGAATCGGCAGGAACTCGTCCCAGGCCGCCAGCTGCTTGAGCACCTCCAGAGCGCCGCCCTTGGCCTGGACATCACCCAGCAGGACGCTCAGCACTGCGCGACTGGACTCCAGCTGCTGCACGGCCGCTGACCAGAGATCACTGCCGCAGGCAATATGCTCCTCGCCCAGGAAGTTGAGAATGACCGCCAGGTCCCGGCGACGCTCGCTATTATCGTCAATCAGCAGAATTTTGGTTTCACGCCACATGTTGTCTGGTTCTGATCCTGGGAGCGAAAGAAAGCGCACATCGTCGGAGACTCGGAAAGCGCTGGCAATTGGCCGCTAGTAAAGTCAATTTCAGGGCCGCAGTCAATTTTATGGCGTGCTTTTTTTGATTAGGGCGCAGCCAGACTAAACGACTGCGCAGGGGGAAGTGAAGCCAGATGGCGACAGGCGCGCAGCTAGCCGACCAACGACTCGGCGTCACGCTAGCGAAGACAAAACCACGTCGCTGTCGGAGCGAGCCTGCCGCCAGCCGGAACGCCTCGCGTGAGGCGACTTGGCCGGGACCCGCGGCTCGCGAGCAGGGCTCAGCCGAACAACTGATAGACCTTGGCGCCCTGCTGGGCCTGATTGAGCTGCACCAACTCACCGGCCAGGCGTTGCTGCTCGGCCTGACAGGCGCTGACCAGTTCACGGTACAGATCCAAGAGCTCCTGCATGCGTGCGCGCAGGGCGCCTTCGTCATGCACTGCGTCGACCATGGCCTCGTCGACGGCCTGACGGCACTGCTGATCCAGCTCACCGATCGCCGCCCAATCCTGGGTGGCCAACGCAGTACGCAGGGCGCTACCCGTCTCTTGCAGACGCTGGACAGTTGAATTCATGACTAAGCTCCTCAAGCATCGAACGCCATTACTGGCCGATGGCGTCCCAACCAGACTTCACAGTACGCAGCAGGCTGGCCACTTCATCCAGCGACGCGGCATCATTCTTGGCACTGGCCTCGAGCAGGCGACTGGTCATGTACTGGTAAAGACTATCCAGATTGGTCGCCAGTTCACCACCCTCTTGCAGGTTAAGGCCTGCACGCAGGCCGCCGATGATACCGAGGGCCTTGCCGATCAGCTCGCCTTTCTCTGCCGTCTGCCCGCGCTCCAGGGCGCCGCGCGCCTGGGCAATCCGGGTGAGGCCACCCTCGAACAACATCTGGATCAAGCGATGCGGACTGGCATCCACTGCCTGGGCCTGGGTGTTGACGTTCTGGTACTGCCGCATAGCTGCCATCGCGTTCATGCTGAATGTACTCCAGTGTACTGCGGGAATACTTCAGTTATCGGCCATGTCGACGGCAGCTTTAGAGCCTTGCGAAAAGAATCTAACCAGTTGATTCGAATGACTAAACAGAAGAAAGCGGAAGGACGCGGCGCGCCTACCGACACGCGCGCGATCAGGAAGCCGATGGCTCGACTTCTGGACCGATGGCCTGCCAGGCATCGCGGATCTGCTCCAGCAACCCTCGCACCTCTTCCAGGCTGCGCGGGGTCTTGTCCAGCGCGACACCGGCCAGGCGGCGGGTCATGTAGTCGTAGAGCGCGTCGAGGTTCTCCGCCAGCTCGCCGCCGAGCTGCTTGTCCAGGCTGGCCTGGAGAATACCGATAATCGACAGGGTGGTGCCCACCGCCTCACCACGGATGGCGGGGTTGGCTTGCTGCTGGGCCAGCAGCGCCAAGGCGATGCGTTCCAGTGCACCATCGAGCAATAACTGCACGGCCTGATAAGGGCTCACGTCCTGGCTGGTATTGACGTTTTTGTAGGTATCGATTGGGCTAGTCATCGATTAGCTGTCCTGTTTAACGACGCCCGGCAGGCCGCCGAGGGCCTGGGTCAGTCGCGCGCTGGTGTCGTTTAGACGGCCGACCAGTGCATCCATGGCGTTGAACTGAGCGAATAACCGCGCCTGCATTTGCTCGACGCGTCGGCTCAAGGTTTCCCGCTGCTTGTCGATGCCGGTGAGAGTGGTCTGCAGGCCCTTCATACGCTGCTCAAGCACCCCACCGGTCCGGATAAAGCCATCTACACGCTTATCCACCCGGCTCATCAGGCCGTTGTCGCCGGTGAAAAAGCTGCCAACCGCATCAAAATTATCGGTCAGCGCCTTACTCAGCTTGGCGTCGTCGATTTTCAGGGTGCCATCCTTCTGGGTGGTGATGCCCAGGTCGGCCAACACCCTGACGCCCTCCTGATCAGCCGGATTGACCAGTTCATTGCGCACACCTCCGAGCAGGGTTCGCACCGTAGCGTCGCCAACCAATCCACCCGTCAGCGGCGGCTTGCCCTCGCCCACCTGGACAACGCTAGTCAGCTGATTCGAGGTGGTTATCAGCTTGTTATAGGCTTCGACGAATTTCTTGATATTGGCGGTCACGCCAGAAGTGTCCTGACCAACCTTGAGGGTCAAAGGCTTGTCCACTTCGGTCTTACCGACCAGGGTGAAGGTCACATCGGGTATTGCCCCATCCACCGTATTGCTCGGGCTCTTCAACGCCAAGCCGTCGATGGTGAACTCGGCATCGGCGGCCTGCTGTAGATAGCCCGCAGCATCACCAACCGACTGGCTGCTGCCATCAAGCGCCAGGCTGGCCAATGCAGGGTCGGCCGTTTCGATGGAGATATCCTTGCCCGTGCCGGTCTCCTTGGCATTGAGCACCAGGCGCGACTTACCATCGGCCGGATTGTTGACGATATTCGCCGTAATCCCCTTGTCCTTCAGGGCGGCATTAAGCTTGTCGCGGATACTGACCAAGGTATCGCCCGAGGCAATATCGACCGCCACCCCCCCATCGGCGGCACCGAGTTTGACGGTCAGATTGCCATCCGCAGAGGCGGTGAAGTCGCCGGCTAGCGCCGCGGTGGCCACTTTGCTGCTGCTGGCCAAGCGCTCGACTGTCATTTGGTAACTGCCGGCCAATGCAGTCTTGGTTGCCGAAGCCGTCAGCGCACTGGTATTGGTGGAGCTGGCCGTGCGTTTCTCGAACAGCGTCAGGCTGTTGAGATCCTTCATGGCGGTCTGAAAAGCACTCAGTGCCCCTTTGAGCTCACCCAGCGCGGAAAACTTGGTGGTCGAGGCTTTTTCTAGACGCGCGAGCTGCGCCTCCTTCGGAGCCTTCTCCGCATTGACCATGGCACCAACGATGCTGTTGATGTCGATGCCGGAACCAATACCGGTTATGCCTGCCATGCTGACCACCTCGTCACGGGTTTGACGCTTACCACCGAAAAACCATGTTCTATCAAGAATCGCGCCATCAGGACGCGCGCCGCCTACGCCTGAGCCTTGAACAACAGGCTGCGCACCTCTTCGAGGCTTTCCGCCAGACGCAAAGCATCTTCCGAGGGAATCTGCCGGATGACATCACCGGACACCCCATCGGTGACCTTGACCACCACCCGCCCAGTCGAGTCGTCCAGAGCGAAGTTCAGGTTGCGCTGAATGCTCTGGGCAAACTGTTTGATGCTCGACACCGCCTCTTCCACCGGCTGGCGTGCCGGCTCCTCTAGGGGACTGGCCAGAGCTTGTTCAACCTGCGACAACACCGGCGTGCCTGCTCTTTCCACCTGCGCAGCAGCGTCTACACGCGGCGACTGGGCGACTGGGTTCGACTGCGAAAAACCGCCTATTGCGTTGATATCCATAAGCTCACCTCACATGGCAAGACGGGGAGTAGCGCTTGGCACTACCCCCCGTGGTTCAAACCAACCCGCTTGTCAACTTAACGCAGGAGGCTGAGCACCGCCTGCGGCAGCTGGTTGGCCTGGGACAGGATTGCAGTACCGGCCTGTTGCAAGATCTGGTTCTTGCTCAGGTTCGCGGTTTCCACGGCGAAATCGGTGTCCTGAATCCGGCCACGGGCAGCCGATACGTTCTCCGAGATGTTCTGCAAGTTGGAGATGGTGTTCTCGAAACGGTTCTGCGTAGCACCGAGGGCAGCACGGTTCTTATCGATACCGGCAATGGCGGCGTCGATCACCGAAATAGCGTTCTGCGCACCCGATGCGGTGCTGATGTCCACGCTGGAGACTTTATCCAGAGTAGAGATACTGACACCGGCGGTCGAGACCGTTGCATCGGCACTGTTCACTTGGAAGGCACCGGTACTATCCAGGCGGATATTGCCCGAGATACGTGCGCTGTCGGTCGCTGCCGCACCGCCAGTGACGGTTTGACTAGAGGCCGACGCCGTACCGTCGTATTTCAGCGCTGTTAGCGTGGCGGTCTTAGTGGCGCCAGAGTTATCGAAACTGGTGAAGACAATGTCATCACCCTTTTCACTGATGAACTCGATTTTGGAATTATTGCTGGTCAGTGTCGCAGTAATACCTGTCTTGGAGCTCTGGGCGTTGACCGCAGCTGCCAGGTCGCTCAGGTTGGTTGGATCGGAAATCACCGCGTTGATTGTGGCCGCGCCACCAGTGGTGTCTCCGGTCAGGCTAAAGGACACATTACCCGCAGAGCCCAGGTTGGACAGTTCAACGCCGGTGCGCGCATCGGCAGTGACGCCAGTCTTCCCGGATACCAGATTGATTGCCGAAGCAGCTGCTGCCGCGGAACCGGCTGCGATGTTTGCAGTAGCCGCAGAGCCCGCTGGCCCAGTAATAGTTAGGGCGGCGCCACTACCGACAGATGCGGCCGGCGGAGTCCCCGCCGCGGCAGATGGCGTTACCACGCCAACGCCACTACCAGCCAGATCTACCCGGTTTGCACCGATGTCACGAGCGCTGGACGAGTTGATCTGCACGGCGATGGTTTCGTTGGCGTTGGCGCCGACCTGGAACTGCTTGGTGCCGAACTCGCCGCTCAGCAGCTTCTGGCCACCGAAGGTGGTGGTGTCGGCAATACGGTTCAGCTCCTCTTTCAGCTGACCCACTTCCTGGTTCAGTGCCTGACGCTCAGTGGTGGAGTTACTGCCGTTAGCAGACTGCAGGGACAGATCACGCATGCGCTGCAGAATATTGGTCGACTGCTGCAGGGCACCTTCGGCAGTCTGCGCCAGGGAGATACCGTCGTTGGCGTTACGCACCGCCACGCCCAGGCCGTTGACCTGGCTGGTCAGGCGGTTGGAGATCTGCAGGCCGGCGGCATCGTCCTTGGCGCTGTTGATGCGCGAACCGGTGGAAAGACGCTGCAGCGAAGTGCTCAGCGCGTTGGAAGATGCGTTCAGGTTGCGCTGGGTATTGAGCGACGCAACGTTGGTATTGACGGTAAGAGCCATGATGGTGTCCTCCGAGGACTAGCGTGTTTGCCTGAGCTTGCGACCTTGGGTGGGCAGTGCCCAGGCACCCTTAAAGTTCGCATTCGTGATTTATATCGGCGCTTGCTGGGAGAGCTTTAGGGCTTTTTTGGTACACCTCCCCGATTTTTTTTATTCATCAAAAACAGGTGGTTACAAGGACAGATCGGCAAAATGCCATCAAGGCGGCGATTACCTGGCGCCATTTTTTGACTTGCTCGCTCGGCTATCGCGCCCCAGACACTTGCTTAGCGCAACTGGTTGAACAGATTCAGGCTGCTGATCTTCACGTAGCTCTGCTGCGCCGCTTCGAGGATGATCGACTGGAAGGACAGGCGTGACAGCGCCTCGGCGTAATCCAGTTCGCGCAGGTCGGCCTGCACCCCCTTGTTGACCAGGCTGACGTCCTCGTTGTCGGTCTGGGTCGACTCGACGATATTCAGGCGCGCGCCGATCTCGCCGCGCACGCCGTCCACCGTGGTCATACCGTGGTCCAGGTTGGTCAAGGCCACTGCCACGGCATCGCGAGTCTGGCGGTTGCCGGCCGGAGTATTGGGGGCGTTATCCAGAGAGGTGCGCAGGTTGGCGATAGTCGCGAGGATGCCCTGCTTCTGTCGCGTCGGGTCAGCCGTCACCTGGATGGTCTCACCGCCGACCGGTACACCATCGAACAACAGGCTGACGCCGCGAAACACCAGCTGATCGCTGGTGGCCGCATCGTTGTCCAGACTGCCACTGGCCAGCGCAACGGGCACACCGATTTCGAACACTTCGTAGCTGCTTGCCGTCGGATTACCAAAGACAATCTCCACTCCGGCCGCGGGAAATGGCGGCGTTCCAGAATAGGCCACCTCATCCTGCACCAGTGGCGTGGAAGCGCTCAGGGTGGAGCCAGCCGGGTTGACCGTAGACAAGGCATCGAGGCGACCGGCGTTGGTCACACTCTCGAAGATCTTCTTGCCGCTGTCGCTGATCGCCAGGTTCAACGAACTGGCGACCTGCAGCTTGCGCTGACCTTCGTCGCCGGCATAGCTGTAGCTGCCATCGGCCTGACGCACGAAGGGTTGGGTCTTGCCCTGAAAACCGGCGAACAGGTATTCGCCCCGGGCATTGCGGGTATTCATCAGGCCCAGCAGCTCGTTCTCGCGCTCACCCAGCTCGGCGGCGATGGATTGCCGATCGGTCTGACTGAGCGCACCGTTGCCGGCCTGCACCGCCAACTCGCGCACCCGCTGCAAGATGGTGTTGACCGAGTTGAGGGTGACCTCCTCCTGGGTCAGGCTGTTCCTGGCCGCGGTGAGGTTGTCCTTGTACTGGGTCAGTACGTTCTGCTGCTGCTCCAACTGCAGCAGGCGCACCGAGGCGACCGGATCGTCGGCCGGGGTGAGGATGCGGTTGCCGGTGCTGATCTGTTCCTGGGTGCGGGTGGCATTGGCGTAGTTGCGCTGCAGGCCCTGCACGCCGTTGTTGAAGGCTTGGATGGTGGAGATGCGCATGGAACCTACCTCTGAGCCAGCTGGGCACAGGTGCCCGTCAGCGGTTATCTGAACGAATTGATCAGGGTATCGAACAAGGAGCGGGCAACTTGAATGATTTGCGCCGAGGCGTTGTAGTACTGCTCGAACTTGATCAGGTTGGCCGCTTCCTCGTCGAGGTTGACCCCCGACAAGGCATCGCGGTTGTCGGTGGCCTGCTTGAGGATCGCCCCGGTGGCATCGCTGTCCTGACGGGCCTGCGCGGTCAGGGTGCCGACCCGCTCGACCAGATCGCCGTAGCCATCGGTGAAACTGGCCCCGGTGCTGATACCCGTGACGTTCGGATCGACGCCGACCGTCTGCTTGTTCTGCAGGTCCACCAGCTTGAGCGCGTTGCGGTTGTCGGAAACGCCGTTGGTATTGAAGCCCAGGCTGAAGCCGTCGCCGTTTTCCGGGCGGCCGCTGATGGTGAAGCTGACCCGATTGCCACTGCCGAGATCCAGCTCGTAGGTGTTCAGCTGGCCCGGTACGAAGGCGCCGGCCGGCACGCGGGCGAGCCCCGCAACCGGGGTGCCCGGCGGATTCTCGAAGGCACCGGCGCCGTTGTAGATCAGGTTGGCCGGTAGCGCGGCGGCGATGGCCGCGCTGTCGATGGGACTGGCCCCGGCGGCGATCAGATCCGGTTGGGAAATCGAGCCATTGCCGCTGTTCTGCAGGGCCGCTTCGGCCCGCACCGGCGCGGCGAACGCCAACTGGTCGGGCTGATCCAGCACCGCCGAGATGCTGCTGGCCCCGCGGCGGGTCGGCTGTAGAAGGAAGCGATCTCCGGCATTCGGCACTGCCCCTGGGGTCACGGTGAATCCCTGGTCCCGCCCAGCGCTGTCAGCGAAACTGAGCACGCCGGCCGTATTGGTAACGGTCATAGGCTGACCATCGCTCAAACGCCGCGCCGTGTAGTTGGCACCATCGAACTCCAGGCGATAGTCGCTGGTGGTCAGCACGCTGCTGTTAGTGATATTCAGCGCCGGCTGGACGTTGCTGGTGTTGGCCGAATACGCCAGCACCCGCAACGCCGCCGCCGCGGGGTCGTTGAAGTCGCCGAACAGTGCCGACCCCACCTGCCCCTTGAGGTCCAGACCCTGGCCAAGCTGGGTATTGACCTGGTCGCTCACCGCCAGCGCGAGTCGCCCCAGGGCGTTGAGGGTCGGGTCCAACGACTCGGCGCGGTAGCGAATCAACCCACCGAGCTCGCCGCCACTGATCAGGCTGGTGATACCCTGGCGCGAGCCACCGCTGACGAACTCGATTTCGAAGCGGGTCGGGTCGCCCTGCCCCGGCACCGCCTCCAGGCGACTGGCGGTGGCGCCCACCACCAGCGGCTGACCGGAACCGACGAACAGATTGACCGAGCTATCGCCCTGCGGCACCACCGTCACCCCGACGTAGGTGGACAGCTGGCGGATCGCCTCCTCGCGGGCATCGAGCAGGTCGTTGGGCTGCTGGCCGTTGGAGGCGGCGACGGCGATGGCGTTGTTGAGACTGGCAATCGAGGTGCTCAGCCGGTTGACCTGATCGGTCACGGCAGTCATCTGCTTGTTGATGAACTGGTTCTGCTCGCCGATCCGCTCGGACACCGTATTGAAGCGCCGCGCCAGCCCTTCAGCCTCGGACAGCACCAGCTGCCGGGCCGGAATATTGGCGGGATCCTCGGCGGCAGTCTGCAGGGAGGAGAAAAACTTCTGCAGCGAGGGCGTGATCCCGGTGGTGGAGCCGGCCAGCAAGGAATCGAGCTGCTCGATCTGGCTCTTGTAGGCCTGCACGTCACTGTTGAGTGCCGTAGTGCTGCGCAGCTGGGTACTGAGGAACTCGCTGTAGCTGCGGCGAATGTCCACCAGGGTGGTACCCGAGCCGATATAGCCGGCGCCGCTGAACTGCGGGGTGCGGGTGGCCTGCACGCTGTCCTGGCGGGAAAAGCCCGGGGTGTTGACGTTGGTGATGTTGTGGCCGGTGACGGACAGCGAGGTCTTGCTCGCCGAGAGGCCGGACAGGCCAATGTTCAGTAAGTCAGCCATGGCTCAATTCACCCGCGGGCCGGCGGCATGTCTACCGCTGCAATGGTTTGATAGGTCTGCATCTGGCGCGCGATCTGCGACACCTTGCGCGCGTACTGGGGGTCGGTGGCGTAGCCGGCCTGCTGCAACTCGCGGACGAAGCGCTCGGGATTGTCGGTGGACTTCAGCGCGCCCTGATAGCGGCCGTTGCTCTGCAGGAAGCTGACGTAATCCTCGAAACTCTGTGCATAGGAATCGTAGGCACGGAACGAGGCGGCCTCTTTTACCGCCTGGCCGCCCTTGTATTCGGTGGTCTGCACCCGCGCCGAGTCGCCCTGCCAGCTGTTATGGGTCTTGATCCCGAACAGGTTGTGGCTGCTGCTGCCATCTTTCTGACGGATGATCGACTTGCCCCAACCGGTTTCCAGCGCGGCCTGGGCCACCAGGTAGCGCGCCTCCACGCCGATCTTCTCGGCGGCCTTCTCGGCCATCGGCAACATGGCCGCGACGAATTCTTGCGGCGAGCTGAACACCGACTTGCCTGGGGTCGCCGCCTGTGCCAAGCGGTTGCCGCTGATTGAATCGCTGCCGTCCAGGGTCAGAGCCTTGTCACGCGGCGCGGCAAAGGCCTTGGCCGGGATCCAATCGGCGCCTGCCAGCGGCTTGCTGTCGCTGGCCTCGCCGGCCGGCGAGATGCCCGCCAGCAAGCGATCGCCGAGCTTGCTCGGCAGGGCCAGGCGGCGCTGATTGAGCAACGCGGTGTCGTCGCGGCGGCTATCGACCTTGGCCAATGGCTGGCTGGGGGCGCTCGGCACCGGCGCCTCGACCTGGGCAAAGGGATTGGGGCGGGAACTGACGCCCTTCATCTGCGTCATCTGCCGCTCCAGCACGTCGGCCAGGCCGATACCATTCTGGTTGTTGGACAGGGTCACCGAGAGCTGCTGGTCGTACATGTCCTGATAGGTCTTGCTCTCGTTGCTGTTCATGAAGTTGCCCTCGCCAAACACTTCGCCCGCCGAACGCATGGCCTTGAGCATCTGGTTGAGGAACAGCGATTCGAATTCCTGGGCCACCTTGCGAATGTTCTGCTCGCTGTCGCCGCCGACCTTGAACTGGTTGAGACGGTTCAGGTCGGTGAAGGCGCCACTGTCCAGCGGGCTCTTGCCGTTGCCGAGCAGGCCGGCTGACATTCGAGTGTCCATGGCTGACTCCTTAGATCACGATCAGGTCGGCCTGCAGGGCGCCGGCTTGCTTGAGCGCCTCGAGGATGGCCATGAGGTCCGAAGGCGCGGCGCCCACCTGATTCACCGCACGGACGATCTCGTCCAGCGTGGTGCCAGGGCCGAACTTGAACATCGGCTTGGCTTCCTGGTCGGCATTGACCCGCGAGCGCGGTACCACCGCGGTCTGGCCGCCGGACAGCGCCTCCGGCTGGCTGACGATGGGGTCCTCGGTGATGGTGACGGTGAGGCTGCCATGGGTCACCGCGGCCGGCTGCACCCGCACGTTCTGGCCGATGACGATGGTGCCGGTGCGCGAGTTGATGATCACCTTGGCCACCGCCTGACCGACCTCGACCTCGAGGTTCTCCAGAATCGACAGGTAGTCGACCCGCTGACCGGGATCGAGCGGCGCGCTGACGCGAATCGAGCCGCCGTCGACGGCCTGCGCCACGCCCGGGCCGAGCAGCTCGTTGATCTGGTCGACGATGTTCTTGGCCGTGGTGAAATCCGCGCGATTGAGATTCAGAGTCAGGCTATTGCCCTGGTCGAAGCCGCTGGGCACCGGCCGCTCGACCGTGGCGCCGCCGGGAATCCGGCCGGCCGAGGGCACGTTGACGGTGATCTTCGAGCCGTCACCGCCCTGGGCGTCGAATCCGCCGACCACCAGATTGCCCTGGGCGACGGCATAGACGTTGCCGTCGATCCCCTTCAGCGGCGCCATCAGCAGGCTGCCGCCGCGCAGGCTCTTGGCGTTGCCGATGGAGGAAATGGTCACATCGATGGTCTGCCCCGGCTTGGCGAACGCCGGCAGGTCGGCATGGATCGACACCGCGGCGACGTTCTTCAGCTGCACGTTGCCGCCGGCCGGCACCTTGATGCCGAACTGCGCCATCATGTTGTTGAAGGTCTGCACGGTGAATGGCGTCTGGGTGGTCTGGTCGCCCGTGCCATTGAGGCCGACCACCAGGCCATAGCCGATCAGCTGGTTGCTGCGCACGCCCTGGATGCTGGCCAGGTCCTTAAGCCGCTCGGCCTGGACCAGCGTGGCCATCAACAGCGCCGCCAGGCCGATCATCCACTTCGACAGGTTCATGGTATCCAGCCTCAAAACGGGAACAACGGGCTGAGAAAGAAACGGTCCAGCCAACCCGGCTGACTGGCATCGGCGAAGGCGCCGGTACCCGAGTAGGTGATGCGTGCATCGGCGATGCGGGTGGAGGCCACGGTGTTGTCGGTGGCGATGTCATCGGCACGAACCAGACCGGCGATGCGCACCAGCTCGTCGCCGGTGTTGAGGGTCATCCACTTCTCGCCGCGAATCGACAGGATGCCGTTGGGTAGCACCTCGGCCACGGTCACGGTGATCGAGCCACTCAGGCTGTTGCCCTGGGCGGCCTTGCTATCGCCCTTGGTATCGCGACTGGCGCCATACTCGGCGCCCAGTGACAGCTTGTTGTCGGAAAACGGACTGGCCGCCGACACCGCGCCGCCGAACAGCGAGGTCAGGCCGATCTCGGCGCTGCTGTCCTTCTGAATCTGCGAGCCGGCATTCTTGCTGGCCTGGGTCCGCTCGTTGAGGGTAATGGTGATGATGTCGCCGACGCGGTAGGCCTTGCGGTCATCGAACAGGTTGTTCTCGAAGCCGGCCTGATAGATAGCCCCGTTGTTCTGCGCCGCCGGCAGCGGCGTGCGCGGCAGTACCGGTGCGTAGTACGGGTCGTTCGGCTTGGGCGGCGGCGACACGCAGCCGCCGAGGGCAGCCAGGGCAAAAATAGAGAGCACTAGGATCAGCCGGTTCATTACCACTACCTCAGGGCGTTCTGTTTCAGATCGAGGCCGGGCTGACGCCCGCCTCAGGCATCAAAGGTTCTGCGAGACGAAGGCCAGCATCTGGTCGGCGGTGGAAATGACCTTGGAGTTCATCTCGTAGGCGCGCTGGGTGGTGATCATGTTCACCAGTTCTTCGACCACGCTGACGTTGGAGTTCTCCAGGGTGTTCTGCAGGGTGGTGCCCAGGCCGTTGAGCCCCGGGGTACCGACCTGCGGCGCACCACTGGAAGCGGTCTCCAGGAACAGGTTGTTGCCGATCGCTTCCAGCCCCGCCGGGTTGATGAAGTCGGCGAGCTGCAGGTTGCCGACGATCTGCGGCTGCGAGTCGCCGGCGGTGGTCACCGATACGGTGCCATCATCGCCGACGGTGAAGGTACGCACCTCGCCGGGCAGGACAATCGCCGGTTCCAGCGCGTAGCCATTGGAGGTGACGACCTGGCCGTCGGCATTCAGATGAAAACTGCCATCGCGGGTGTAGGACACCGTGCCGTCGGGCATCAGCACCTGAAAGAAGCCGCGGCCGTTGACCGCCATATCCAGCGGTTGCTCGGTGGTCTGCAGGCTGCCGGTGGTGAAGATCTTCTGGGTGCCGACCACCCGCACCCCGGTGCCGAGCTGCAGACCGGACGGCAACTGGCTGTCCTGGCTGGACTGGCCACCGGGCTGGCGACGGATCTGGTACAGCAGGTCCTCGAACTCGGCGCGATCGCGCTTGAAGCCGGTGGTGGACACGTTGGCCAGGTTGTTGGAAATGGTGGTCAGGTTCATGTCCTGGGCGGACAGACCGGTCTTGCTGACCCACAGTGCCGGAAGCATATCGATTCTCCTCGGACGTCGCTTTTTCGACGCCGCGTGCTGATGACTAGCTAATCTGCAAAACCCGCGCCATGGCCGCCGAATTGTCTTCGGCGGTGCGCATCATCTTCACCTGCAACTCGAACTGGCGGGACAGCGAGAGGATCGCCGTCATCTCTTCCACGGCGTTGACGTTGCTCGATTCGAGAAAGCCCGAGGTCACCTGGACCGCGGCGTCGGCCAGCACCGGCTGACCGCCCTTGACCCGCATCATGCCGTCGCTGCCCTTCTCCATCTGCTTGGGATCGGGATTGACCAGCTTCAGGCGATCGACTTCGGCCAGCACGTTGGGCGCCTCGCCGAGCGCACGAATACTGATGGTGCCATCCTGGCCGATCTCGATCTTCTGCTCCGGCGGCACTGCGATCGGCCCGGCATTACCCATTACCGGCAAACCGTTGCCGGTGCGCAATACGCCGAGGGCATCGACGTTCAGGCTGGCGGTACGCACGTAGGCCTCACTGCCATCGGCAGCCTGCACGGCCAACCAACCCTGACCACCGATGGCCACATCCAGGTCGCGACCGGTTTCCTGCATGGCGCCCGGAGAAAAATCGGTTCCCGGCCGCTCGGACATGGCGTATACCCGCGCCGGCAGACCATCACCGAACACCGGCATCGAACGTGCCTGCTCGAAATCGCGACGAAAACCATTGGTCGATATGTTCGCCAAATTGTTGGCGTGGGCACTCTGGGCCAGGCTGTTGTTATGGGCCCCAGTCATGGCGACATACAGCATCTTGTCCATGGTCAATCTCCGAGGCGGGCGTACCGCCAACTGCTCTTTGCAGAGAACCCAGCAAGCGCCGTGCCAGCCACCAGAATAAATCTGCAAGTGATTGAAAAATATGCTGTTATCCGAAATAAAAAAGGCTCCCGATGGGAGCCTTGAAAGCGCCTGTCGGCGGGAAATTGCCGCCGCCGGCAAGGGTCGCTGCAATCGCGCCGGGCCAAACAGGCCCTGAGCCGCTATCAGCGCAGATTGATGATGGTCTGCGTGATGGCGCTTTCCGTTTCGATCGCCTTGGCGCTGGCCTGGTAGTTGCGCTGGGCAACGATCATGTTGACCAGCTGCTCGGACACCTCGACGTTGGAGTCCTCCAGAGCCCCCGACTGCAGGGCGCCGAGGGTACCGGCGCGGGGCGTGCCGATCACCGGCTCACCGGACTGGAAGGATTGCGCCCAGGCGGACTTGCCCACCGGCGTCAGGCCCTGGGTATTGGCGAAGCTGGCCAGGATGATCTGGCCCTGCACATTCGACTGACCATTGGTGTAGCGGGCGAAAATCACCCCGGTGTCATCGATCTCCAGCCCCGCCAACTGCCCGGTGGTGTAGCCATCCTGACTGACGGCGTTAACCGCGAAGGAGCTGGCGAACTGGGTCGACGCACGCAGGTCTACCTGAATGCCGCCGGTGGCCGCAGTGGCGCCATTGGCCGACCAGACTGGTGGCACCGAACTATCGGCCGTGGCCGGCACCCAGCCGTTCAGGGTGAAGCGCCCGTTGACCGGGTCGACGGTGAAGTCGGTCGCCCCGGCGCCGTCATAGTCGCCGGAAACCAGGCTGGCGGTATTTAACTGACCGCTGGCGGTGAAGCCCATCGCCATCGAGTAGGGCGTGGTGACGGACGGGTCTGCCGGGTTGCGTCCATCGACCAGTACATTCATGGTCCAGGCATTGGGGCCGGTCTTGACGAAGTACTGGGTCAAGACATGGGCATTTCCCTGGGTGTCATAGATATTGGTCGAGGTGGACGAGTTGTAGGTGGTGGGATCGGTCGGATCGAACGGCGTGGTGGTCGGTATCGTATTGGTCGAGTTCAGGTTGAACGTCTGCGTCAACTGGGTAGTGGCCTGCGGCGCCTGGCTGGCCGACTGGATGCGCAGATCGGTGATCACGCCGTTCTGCAGATTGCCATTGCCATCGACCGCGTAGCCCTGCAAGCGATAGCCGAAGTTATTCACCATATAGCCGTCGCGATCGGTACCGAAATAGCCGGCGCGGGTGTAGCTGATCTCGCCGTTGTTGCTGGTCTGGAAGAAGCCATTGCCGTTGATGGCCAGGTCCAGGGCATTCTGCGTGTAGTTGATATTGCCCTGGTTGAACGACTGGGACACATTGGCCAGCTGCACACCGGCGCCCTGAGTGTTCTTGCCGGTACCCTGCACGGAAGCCGCGTACAGGTCGGCGAATTCGGCGCGCGACTGCTTGAAGCCGATGGTGCCGGCGTTGGCGATGTTGTTGCCGGTGATATTGAGGTCACTGGTCGCAGCGCGCAGGCCACTCAAACCGATATTGAACGACATGGAAGTCTCCTTTGCCGGACGCACCGGCTATTGAATCTGCTGATTACTGACCGATGACCTGCACCTGGGAAAGCGGCACGCTGCCAAGCCCCGCCAGGTTGAGCGTCAGCTCGCTACCACCAAGGGTGACGCTGTCGACGTTGGCCGGGAGCAGGGTATAGAGACCCTTGGTCTCGCCGTCGTAAGTCGCCTGCGCTTCGAACCTGTAGTTGCCGGGCGGCAACAGATTGCCGCTGGCATCCTTGCCGTCCCAGATAAAGCTGACGTTGCCAGCGCTCTGCTCGCCCAGGTTGACGCGACTGACGGCGGCGCCCGACTTGTCGTAGACGTTGACATACACGTTGCTGCTGCTGCTCGGCAGAACCAGGCTGGCCTTGAAGCTTTCGCTGGTGTCGACCACCGCCTTGTCGGTCGGCACTATGACCTTGCGCCCGACCAGGGAAGAGGCCTGCAGCGCCTGGGACGACTGATAGCCGGACAACAGGGAGCTCATGCTGGTATTGAGCTTCTCGATCCCCTCGACCTGGCTGAACTGGGCCAGCTGGGCGATGAACTCGCCATTGCCCTGAGGCTCCAGCGGGTTCTGGTTGTTCAACTGGGCCACCAGCAGGTTGAGAAACTCGTTCTTGCCGAGTTCCTTGCTCTGGCCGGCTTCCTGCTTGATCTGGTACTGATCCAGTGCGGAACTGACACCACTGACGCTGCTCATCCTTCAATCCTCTCTGGCGGCCTACTGACCCAGGGTCAGCACACGCTGCATCATCTGCTTGGCGGTGTTCATCATTTCGACGTTGGTCTGGAACGCCCGACTGGCCGAGATCATGTCGGCCATTTCCTCGACCACATTGACGTTGGGGTAATACACGTAGCCATCGGCATCGGCGGCCGGATGGTCGGGCTCGTAGCGCGGCACCAGATTGCTCTGGTCCTCGACGATGCCCAGTACCTGGACGCCCTGACCGGCCTGGTCCTGCTCGGCGAACAGGGAACCTCGGTCGCCCTCCTGGGCCTGCTGGAATACCGTGGCAAACACCGGATGGCGCGCGCGATAGGTCTGATCGATGCTCGAGGACACCGTTTCGGCGTTGGCGATGTTGCTGGAAATGGTGTTCAGGCGAGTGCTCTGGGCGCTCATGCCGGTTCCGGCAATATTGAAGACACTGGCGAGTGACATGGCATCAGACTCCTTTAATCGCCGCGCAGGGCGCTGACCAGCCCTTTGAATTTGCTGTTGAGAAAGGTGAAGCTGGCCTGGAAGCTCACGGCATTTTCCGCGTAGTTGGCCTGCTCGATCTGCTCATCGACGGTGTTCTGGTCAATCGAAGCATGCAAGGGAACCCGATAGACCAGGCTGGCATCGCTGAGACTCACGCCCTCGGCGGCGATATGCCGACTGTCGGTGCGATTCAGCCCACCCGGACCGCGCTGCGCCTTGCCACTCTGCTCGGCCAGAACCGAAGCGAAATCCAGGTCGCGAGCCTTGTAGTTGGGGGTATCGGCGTTGGCCATGTTGTTGGCCAGCACCTCGGCGCGCTGGGCGCGAAAGCCCAACGCTTTTTCATGGATGCCGAGTGCACTTTCGAAGCTGATGCTCATGGTCAGGAACCTTTGCCGTTTGGCTTGCCTGTTGTCCGTGCCAGACATACAGCAAAGTGCGTGCCATCATTTTTTTATATTATTTTTCAACCACTTAATAGATAAGCAGAGGAAAAACGCAGGCACAACGGCAAGGCTTTTCCGCCTGGTGGCAAGCGCAGCGGCAAGCCTGCAACCCCATTGCCGGCCCACAGAATGCAAAACGGGAGGCCAGTGGCCTCCCGTGTTGTGGTTCCCGATGAGTCATTTGACCTTGTAGATGATTCCAGGACTGCACTGCACCATCTGGTAACGGTCTGGCAGGCCGTTAAGCGCTTCCGACGCGCCGAGGAACAGGTAACCGCCCGGCTTCAGCATGGCATGAATGCGCGTAAGGATATCCTTCTTCACTTCGGCCGAAAAATAGATCAAGACGTTGCGACAGAACACGATGTCGAATTTGCCCAGGCTGGCATAACTGTCCAACAGGTTCAGCGGCCGGAATTCGATTCGACTCTTGATTGCCGGCTTGATCACCCAGCGTCCCGGCCCCTTGGGTTCGAAATAGCGCTGCAGACGGTCCTGCGACAAGCCCCGACCGATGGCCAGGCTGTCGTACTCGCCGGACTTGCAGTTGGCCAGCATCGAGGGCGACAGGTCGGTCGCCACTATCTGCACGCCTGCCTTGAGCTGGCCGATGTTGGTTTTTTCGAACTCGTCGATACTCATCGACAGCGAATAGGGCTCCTGCCCCGAGGAGCAAGCCGCCGACCAGATACGCAAGCGCTGTCCTGGGCTGGCCTTGATCAGCTCGGGTAACACACGATTCTTCAGCACTTCGAAGGGGTAGGTATCGCGGAACCACAGGGTTTCATTGGTGGTCATGGCATCGACCACCTGCTCGCGCAGGCCGCTGCGTGGCTGGCTTTGCATACGCTGCACCAGTTCCCCGAGGGACTTGATGCCATGTTGATCCAGCAACTTGTTCAAACGACTGGAAACCAGGTACTGCTTGTTGCTCCCCAGCAAGATGCCGCAGGCCTTTTCCAGAAAAGTCCGGAACTGCTCGAAATCCAAATTCCCTGAAGACACTAGCCAGGCCTCACCAATCAAATTATTGCGCTGAGAGACGCCCCCTCAACCCCATCGCAAAGCGGATTACATCGCGCAGCTCAAACAGCCGGCAGGCGCGCTAAGGGCCTGCATGGAACACCAAAGCAGGCCCGCCGTCCAGGGCCGCGGCGGCGCCCCACGCCTCCGCCAACCGGCAACCGGCAACCGGCAACCCCGGCACGCCCTGGACAGGTTTTCAAACAGACTGGTCTACCGCATTGATGCGCTCGGCCACCCGCGAAGCCAAGTCGTCGGGGCGAAACTTGGGCAAGAAATCATCCGCACCGACCTTCTTGACCATCGCCTCGTTGAACACGCCGGACAGCGAAGTATGCAGGAGAATATGCAGCTTCTGCATGCGCGCATCCCCGCGAATTTCCGCCGTCAGGGTATAACCGTCCATTTCGGGCATCTCGATGTCGGAAATCAACATCAGGAACTCCTCCCCGGGATGCCGCCCCTCGTCCGCCATCTTGCGCAAGTAGTCCAGCGCCTGGCGACCGTCGTTCAACGCGGTCACCTCCACGCCCACGGTCTGCAGGCAGCGCATCACCTGCTTACGCGCCACCGACGAGTCATCGACAATCAGTACATGCTTGCTAACGGCCTTGTCCTGGGTCTGGACATCGATCACCCCCGCGGAAATCACTTCAGAGGTCGGCGCGACCTCGGCGAGGATCTTCTCGACGTCGATGATTTCGACCAGCTGCTGATCCAGCCTAGTCACCGCCGTAAGGTAATGATCGCGTCCTGCCCCCTTGGGTGGCGGATGGATCTCCTCCCAGTTCATGTTGACGATGCGCTCGACCGAATGCACCAGGAACCCCTGAACCTTGGTGTTGTACTCGGTAATGATCACGAAACTGTTCTTCAGATCCTTTAGCGGCATCTTCCCGGTCGCCATCGACAGGTCGAGAATCGGAATGGTGCCGCCCCGGATATTGGCCACCCCGCGCACAACCGGGCTGGATTTGGGCATGATGGTGAGCTTGGGGCATTGCAGCACCTCCTTCACCTTGAATACGTTGATCCCGTAAAGCTGCCCGCCATCGAGACGGAACAGCAGCAACTCTAGGCGATTCTGTCCAACCAGCTGAGTTCGCTGGTTAACCGAATCCAATACACCGGCCATGCCCAAACTCCTCTGTTTGAGTAGCGCGCATTTTGCTCAGCGTAGCAGGCGGCACGGGCCTTGCTTTTTACTCAGCATGAACGCAAAAACGACAACATATCGACGCATGCCAGCAAGACGCCGCCACTGGCTGGCAGTTTTACCTGCTTTGTGCGCGCTCGGCTACTTCCCCTTGGCAAATGCCGCGGTGACGCTGCCTGAAGAGCTTATCGGCGCCACCCGCGACTTTCTTGAGCGCCGGGTGAACGACTACCTGCAACGCAGTGAAATCGAAGGCCGTCACGAGATCGAGGTCAATCGACTCGATCCTCGGCTGCGCCTGCCCCTGTGCGACAAGGAATTGACAACCTCGCTGGAGAGCCCGGCCGAACCCATTGGCCGCACCACCGTGCGCGTGCGCTGCGAAGGCGCCTCACCCTGGACCGTATTCGTCCCCGCCCAGGTCAGGCTGTACCGTGAAGTGGTAACGGCCATCCGGCCGCTGAAACGGGAGAAGGTACTGACGGTGGACGATATCTCTCTGGCGGAGCGCGACCTCGGCCTGCTCAACCAGGGTTACCTGACCACGCTCCAGCAGGCGCTCGGCAGAAAACTGACGCGTCCGCTGCAACCAGACCAGATAGTGGCCCCGTCATTTATCGAGCAGGCCGAGGTTATCCGCCGCGGCGATCAGGTGGTGATCAGCGCGCGCAGCGCCAGCATCAACGTGCGCATGCAGGGCGAAGCCCTGTCAGACGGAGCTCTCGGCAAACAGATCAGGGTGCGCAACCTGCGCTCACAACGGGTCATCCGGGCCCGCGTGACCGCGCCGGGACAGGTTGAGGTCGATATGTAGGCACGCTTCTTGTTAGGTATTAAACTGCCAGTTTTCTATGCTGTGTTAAGACTGCTGCCTGAAGCATGAAATAATGCCCTAAAGTTTTTCCCGACATGGCCGCTAACTAGGCAAGCGTCCAAACACTGCTCGAGGTTTCACATCATGGTCATCGACTTCAACCGGCCGAACAATGCCGCCACGCCTGGCAGTACGGGCCGGACTGGGAGCACCCAGTCGGGTAACGTCAATGAATCCAACGCCCAGAAGCAAGCTGCCGCCACGCCCGCCCCTGCCGCACAAGCGAGCAAGAGCGGCGAATCGGTAGAGCTCAGCCGCGAGGCGCAACAGTTGCAGAAACTGGGCGAAAAGCTTGGCGACCTGCCCAGCGTCAACAAAGAGCGCGTCGCCCAGCTCAAACAGGCGATTGCCGATGGCAGCTACCAGGTCGACAGCCAGCGCGTTGCCAGCAAACTGCTCGAATTCGAATCCCAGCGCTAACCTCAGGGCAGCGCTGGGGGTGTTGGACGCCTGACAGGCCGCCAAGAGCGCAGTAGCGTTGACCGGCCTGCTACCCCCAAGAGCCCGCGATGCACGACACGACCCTGCTAGAGCTTTTCACCGACGATATCGGCAACGCCGAGCAATTGCTTGAGCTGATCGAGCATGAATTTCAGGCACTCGGTGAGCGCGACCTGGCCCGACTGCAGGCCATTCTTGCCGACAAGCAGCCCCTTCTCGCCAAACTGGACGAACATGGCAAGGTACGCAGCCAACTGCTCGCCAGCCTGCAACTGACCGCCGACAACAGTGGCTTGCGCACCCTGGCCGCACGCTCCAGTCGCGGTGACGAACTGCTCGCCTGTAGCGAGGCGCTGTCTGCACTGCTCGAACAATGCCAGGCCGGCAACCTGCGCAATGGCCGCCTCATCCGCGCCAGTCAGACCTCGACTCGCAGCATGCTCGGCATTCTAAGAGGCGGCGACGCCCCGAACCTCTATGACAGCCGCGGCGCTACCGCTAGAATCGGCCAACAGCGCCCGCTCAGCCAGGCCTGATACCTATAAAAGGCACAGGGGCAGTACCGGCAAAATGCCGGTATTCTAGTGCCACAGTAATTGCTCGGAGAGTTCTGGACCGTGTCCAATCCCTTTATCGAGGACGATGGCCCACAACCACCCAAGGTGTTGAAAGCACCCGTGGAAATTGTCGCCAACCTGCGTCAGCTGCAACAGAACCACGACCCCCTGATCATTACATTCGAAGGCCGCAATCAGCGCTTTCAGAGCTACGTGATCGAGGCCGACCGGGACAAGAACCAGCTGGTTCTGGATGAAATGATCCCCAACGACGCCGAACGCTTCCTCAACAATGGTGAGCTATTCAACATCGAGGCGTTCCACGAAGGTGTACGCGTTGCATGGCAATGCCGGCAACCCGTGGCGATTTCCGAATATCAGGGCGCACGCTGCTACATCTGCCCCATGCCCGAGGAAGTCCATTACCATCAGCGGCGCAATGCCTTCCGGGCACCACTCAAGCAATCGGACCAGGTCAAGGTCGAGCTGGCCGGCGACAAATTGAGCAGCCCACTGCCGGGCCAATTGCTGGACATCTCGGCGACCGGCTGCAAACTGCGCCTGAGTGGTGATGCCACGCGCGGCCTGAAAACCGGCCAGGTATACGAAAGCTTTACCGCACAACTGCCTTTCGGCGCGATGACCACCGCGGTCGAGTTGCGCTACCTGCAGTATGAGGAAAAGCTCGACGTCACCGTCGCAGGTGTGCGCTTCTACCGCATGAGCGGCCTGGTACAGCGACAGGTTGAGCGCTTTGTCTACCAGCTGCAGCGTGAAGCACGCCGCTTCGAGAGTGATGGTCTTTTCTAGGCGCAATCAGGGCCCGCTGCCGATAACCAAATGCAGCGGCAGGCGCTTGGACGGGCCAGCCAGCAAGCCGGGCAAGGATGAAAACAGCGAGGCCGGCGCACTACACCATGACCTGGATACCCAACGCCTCCAGACGCGGTAGATCTTCCGGGCGGTCGACATCCCAGAGTGTCGGCAATAGCCGATGATCCCAGTCCAGCTGCTGCAGTCGATCCCGGGTCATCGCCAGCACCCTGTCGGTGCCCCAGGGCATGGCATGGAACAGCAGCGGGTCGACTCGGCGCAGACCGAGCAAGACGTAGCCCCCATCTTCGGCCGGCCCCAGCACCACTGGCTGATCATGCAGCGCCGCGCAAGCACTGCCGAGATACTCCGAGTCCAGCGCCGGACAATCATTGCCGATCAGCACCACGGCATCGCTTTCCGCCAATCCCAATACCGCGATTCGCCGCATGCGCTCGCCCAGGTCGCCGGCCGGCTGCTCGACCAGTGTCCAACCCAAGTCGCCGGCCAATGCTTGCAGGCCCGCGTCGGGGCTGTCGTCGAGCCAAAGGAAACGCTGACTGAAGCCCGAGTCGGGCAGCTGCAGGGCTCTTTCCAGCAGGGCACGCTGCAGGTCGCAGGCCCCCTCCTCGCCCAGGACTGGAATCAGGCGGGTTTTTACGCGGCCCGGCACGGGAGAACGTGCCAGCAGGTGCAAGGAAATCGACAGACTCATGGTCGTGATCCTCGATGGTACTCGCGCGCCAAGCGACTCGGGCTGGCGCCACAGTAGTAGGCCAACCGCAGGCGCCACATCAGTACTACGGTACGCCAAACACCGCGTTCTTCCCAGCGCCGACTCGAGGTTTCCAGCGGCGGCCGCAGGCAGACCGGTCGCACCAGCTGCTTCAGGCGGCGACTGAGTTCCAGATCCTCCATCAAGTCTATATCCGCGTAGCCGTTCAGCGCCCTGAACGCCTCACGGGCGACAAAGATCCCCTGATCCCCAGAAGCCACGCCCGTCAGTCGGGAGCGCAGGCTGATCATCGTACCGATCAGGCGCAAGGCCAGGCCACGACCGGATAAACGGACATCGAAACGCCCCCACAGGGGCCGCGCCTGCAACGCATCGAGCAAGCGCTGGACGGCCCCGGCGCTGATCCGGGTGTCGGCATGCACGAACCAGAGGTAGTCGCCTCGGGCGACTGCCGCTCCGGCATTCATCTGCCGTGCGCGCCCTGCCGGGCTTTCAAGCACAAGGTCGGCTCGCGCCGACGCCAACGCACAACTGGCGTCATCACTGCCGCCGTCGACCACGATCAGCTCGGCGCCGGCCAGGCGCAGCGCCGCCAGATCGTCCAGCAGCGCCGGCAGCACATGGGCTTCGTTACGCACCGGCACGATGACGCTGAGCAGTGGACTCAAGATCGGGGAGCCTGGTCGACAGAGGGCGCGTCTGCCCCGCCAGCCATCTGCATATCCGCCTCCACCACCGGATCATGCATCTGATCATGCACGACCTGCTCATCGACCCGCGGATCGAGCGCCGCGGCCAGCGGCGAACTGGTAGTGCTGTCGGGCATGGGGATGTGATGCAGGGGCGCATCCTCGACCTGGTGCAGGTGGGTGACCTTCTTCGGACTCACTCGCCACACCAGGAGCAAGCCGCAGGCACAAACGAAGGCGTAGAGCATGTTAGGGCCCCAAAAGCGCATCAGCACACCGGCCAACAGCGGGCCTACGCTGGCACCGACGCCATAGGTGACCAGCAGCATGGCTGTCAGCGACACGCGCCGCTCGCCTTCGACATGGTCATTGGCCAATGCCACCGCCAGCGGATACAGGCTGAACTGCAGCAGACTGACGACGAAGCCGACACCGAAGAGCATGATCAACGGTGCCTCGGGCATCAGCGCCAAGGGTAGCGCCGTCAGCGCCATGAGCGCGGCGCAGCCACGAATCAGCAACACCCGGTCGCGCCGGTCAGACAGCCAGCCGAGCGGCCACTGCACCACCAGCCCGGCGAGAATGCAGCAGCCCATAAACAGACCCACCTGCTCGGTAGGCATGCCCAAGCGCGTCGCGTACAGCGGCGCCAAACCATAGAAGGCGCCGATAACCAGGCCGGCCGCGGCAATGGTGGTCAACGACAAGGGGACTCGCTTGATAAAAAAGCGTATCTCCAGCGGCGCCGGGTGCAAGGGCGCCGGGTGCAGCTTACGGGTAAGCGCAACGGGCACCAGACACAGGGCGAAGCACAACGCCACCAGCATCAGCAACTCCGGCCCCAACGCCGGATGCACCACCAGCACCAACTGGCCGAGAATCAGCCCCAGATACGCCGCTGCCATGTAGCCGCCGAATACCAGGCCGCGCTGGCTGGTATCTGCCTGCTCATTGAGCCAGCTCTCGATCACCATGTACTGGCACATCATGCCCAGGCCGACCACAAAGCGCAGAAACAGCCAGGCAGGCAGCCAGTCGGTCAAGCCATGCACAAGCACCGCCGCGGTAATCACGCCGGCGCAGGCGACATAGGCGCGAATATGCCCGACCCGGGCGATCAGCCGGTGGCCCTTTTTACCTCCCAGGACCAGGCCCAGGTAGTTGGCCGCCATCAAGGCGCCGACCCACAGCCCATCCACCCGATCGGCCAGGCGCAACGCCAGGTAGGTGCTGAGCAGGCCCGAACCGAGCAGCATCAGCAAGGTGGCGAAGTAAAGTGAACGAAATGACTTCCAGATAACGCGCATCGGTCTCCTGCGACTCCATGATCGATTGCGTCGAGTCAGTCTGCTGACCCGGTCGCGAAGGCTTTAGGCCTGGGTTGCCAGATTTCGCCGCTCCCAGGGGGTGATCTCGTCGAAGAAATTGGCCAGTTCCATGGTCTTGGTCGCAATGTAGCCTTCGATGAACTCGTCGCCGAACAACTGCGCCGCCAACGAGCTGTGCTTGAGACGCTGCAAGGCGGCATGCATGGTACATGGCAAGGCCAATTCTTTTGGCACCTCGAACTCGCCCTGCAAGGGCGCGCTCGGTTGCCGCTGACTCTCGATACCATACAGCCCCGCCGCCAGGCTAGCAGCCAGCACCAGATAGGGATTGGCGTCGGCCCCGGGCAGACGATTCTCGACCCGCCGCGCCACCGGCGAACTGGCCGGAATACGCAGGCCTGCGGCGCGATTGTCGGCCGACCAGCAGACATTGTTCGGCGAGGCGAAGGGGTGGAACAGACGCTGGTAGGAGTTGACGTGCGGCGCGAACAGTAGCGTCAGATCCGCCAGCAGCGCCTGCTGGCCGCCAATGAAATGATAGAAGGCCGGGCTCGCCTGACCATCCGCCAGGGTGAAGATATTCTGTCCACTGCCCTGCTCGACCACACTCTGATGCAGATGCATGGAGCTGCCAGGGGCATGGGCCAGGGGCTTGGCCATGCAAACCGCGATCAATCCGTGCTTGAGCGCCACCTCCTTGAGCAGGTGTTTGAACAGGAACGTCTGATCGGCCAGCAGAACAGGATCGCCATGCAGCAGGTTGATCTCGAACTGACTGACGCCCATCTCGTGCATAAAGGTGTCGCGCGGCAAGTCGAGGGCCGCCATGCAGCGATAGACCTCGTTGAAAAACGGTCGCAGACCGTTGTTGGAACTGACGCTGAAGGCACTGCCACCCGCCTCCCGGCGACCGTCCAGCCCCGGGGCCGGCTGGAACGGCTGCTGCGGGTCGGGGTTCGGCGCGAACACGAAGAACTCCAACTCGGTCGCCACCACCGGCTGCAGACCCTGTTCGGCATAGCGCGCCACCACCCGCTTGAGCAATGTCCGGGTGGACAGGCCGGAGCCGCGCCCATCCAGTTCGTCGGCATCACAGATGGCCAACACCCGCGGGCTGTCGCTCCAGGGCAGCCGGTGAATCTGGCTCGGCTCGGCATTCAACGCCAGGTCGCCGTCGTCGCTGCCATAGAAGCGGGGCGGAGGGTAGCCGCCCATGATGCATTGCAGCAGCACACCACGGGCGAGTTGCAAACGGCGCCCCTCGACGAAGCCCGCGGCGCTCATCACCTTGCCCCGCGGCACGCCGTTGAGATCCGGCGTCACGCATTCGACTTCATCGACCCCACGCAACAGCGCCTGCAGGGCAATTGAGTTAGCAATCCCCATCGATTCATTTCCTTGAATAATGCAAATGCCGTATCCACACGGCGGAAGCGGACAACATATGCATCCCCTGTCGATGCGCTCAAGCAATCGACGGGGGCCTGCTCAGTATCTTCTGGTTCACTCGATGCGTTAGCGCAATGCTTATTCCAGCCTTGCCAGGCGCGCCTCAAGCTCGGTGACGCGCGCCTCCAGGGCCTCCAGGCGGTTCTGGTAGTCGCCACCGGCCGGCACCCGCTCACTCTCGCCCGCGCGCGCTTCGAGCAGGGCCTGAAGATCGGCCGGCTCACCCAACAGATGCATGTAACGGTCTTCACGCTGGCCGGCCTGGCGCGGCAACAGGCAGGCCAGGCCGCGAGTGATCAGGCGCTCCAGGTGGTGCTGCACCTGGTCGGCATCCTCGAACTCGTGCATGCGGCTGCTGCGGGTGAACAGCTCATTGACCGTCTGCGGCCCACGCAATAGCAGCAAGCCGAGCAATACCACCTGCGCCGCCACCAGTTCCAGCGCCTTGTCCGCGCGCTGCTCCCAGCGATCGGCCCGGCTGCCCATCACCAGTCTCGCCAGACCACGACCCTCCAGGCTCCGCGATGCCTGGCCGACCTGGCCGGGGTTGAGGTTCATCAGAGGCTCCCGGCTGGTCTTCTGATTACAGGCCAATACCAGGGCGTTCAAGGTCAGGGGGTAAGCCTCGGGCGTGGTCGCCTGCTTCTCGATCAGGCAGCCAAGAATACGGGCCTCGACAGCAGACAGGGGCGCGTCGCTGAAGGCACTCGGGATCTCGTTGGACATGGCATTCATCTCTACGACCCGGATAGGTCGCTAGCCTAGCCTGACTGAGGGCGACATGACACGCTTGCCAGCCATAGCGACCACTCAGTGGCTGCCTGCCGCCCAACGGGGTGGCCAGTCGGTTTCCTCATCGGCGGCATCCAGGCGGCGCCATACCTACTTGCAACCTCTTCCGACGACCTGTTCACCGCGGCGGCCTGCAGGCCCAGGGCAAGGACCTCGAACTGCCTGCCCAAGCTGACCCCGTGGGATGCCCGGCATCGTCCGCGACAAGCTGCGGCGCACCACCGTCATGTGCCACCTGGGCGAGTCACCCCTGCTCTATGCCCTCCACTGGCGGGTCGCCGAACAGCCGCTCTGGGGATTCGCAGCAGCCGGCAATTGCCAGAAGCGCCGCTGGTTTCTGCCAATAGCGAGAAACAGACCTGGCGACGAAGGCCATATGAAGCGCTATGGACGCCAGGTCTGCGACTACTCCATGGTGAACAGCGAGGCGTTGCCACCCGAAGCGGTGGTATCGATGCTCACCGCACGCTCCAGCACGAAGCGATGCAGATAGGTCGGGCTACCCGCGAGCGGGCATCCCGGCGCGCCGCCTGCGTGTCCATCCAGCGCGTAGGGGATCAGTGGTCGGATCGCCCCGTCGCATTCGGCGAGCACGCGATTGAGCGCCTTCACCAATGCAGGCGGCCCGGCGAGGGCGACTGCATCGACGCGGGCGTCCTCGACCAGCTCCTTGAGCGTCGCATCGTCGCCGCTGGTCAGCACACCCAGTGCGCCCTTCGGCAACCCGGCGCCCAGCAGCAGGCTCTGCAGCTCGGCCGCGACTGTATCGACCTCGTACCACAGCACCACGCAATTACCGGCAGCCAGCGCCGCCGCGCATTCGGCGGCGAGCGCGGCAAAGCCGTCGCCGGCAGTCGCCAGACAGGCAACCAGACCGCGCGGCGGCAACCTCAGCTCGTTGCGCTCGCCGGTAGGCCCGGGTAGCGCGGTGGGATCGGCCAACTCCGCCTCCGCCTGGGCGGCGTAGAAACGCAGTGCCTCGGCGGCGCGACCGACGCCCTGCTCGCCGTCCGGATCGTGAATGCGCAGCCGCTGCAGCGAAGCCTCGATCGCCGCCGCCGCCTTCTCCAACAGCTCGGCGCGCTCGGCGACCGCCAGCGCCGACCAGGCCGGCGCCGCCGCTCTTGCCTCCTCGAGCGCACGCCCGAGACACTCGCGCGACACGCCGGCCATGGTCGCCGCCTCGCTGCCGGAAGCAGCGGTAGCCGGCGCCGCGGCGCCCACCATCACCTCGCTGGCGAAGCGCTGCAAGTAATGCGGGCCGCCCGCCTTCGGACCGGTGCCGGACAGGCCTTCGCCGCCGAAGGGCTGGACGCCGACGACCGCGCCGATCTGGTTGCGGTTGACATAGGCATTGCCCGCGCGCACCCGGTCGAGGATGAAGTCGCGGGTTTCGTCGACGCGGGTGTGGATACCGTGGGTCAGCCCGTAGCCGGTCGCGTTGATGCTCTCGACCACCTTGCCGATCTGCTCACCGGGGAAGCGGATAACGTGCAACACCGGACCGAACACCTCGCGCTTCAAGCGCGACAGGCCGTCGAGCTCGAAGGCCACGGGGCCGACGAAACTGCCCCTGCCGCTGCTTGGCCCCGGCTTGACCTGCTTGAGCAGCTTGGCCTCGCCGCGCATGCGCTTGATGTGCTTGTCGAGCAGGCCCTTGGCCTCCTCGTCGATGACCGGACCGACATCCGTCGACAGCTGCGCCGGGTCGCCGACGTTGAGCTCCTCCATGGCGCCGCAGATCATCTTCAGCATCTTGTCGGCGACGTCCTCCTGCACGAACAGCACGCGCAACGCCGAGCAACGCTGGCCGGCGCTCTGGAACGCCGACATGACCACATCGCGCGCGACCTGTTCGGGCAGCGCGCTGGAGTCGACGATCATCGCATTGAGCCCGCCGGTCTCGGCGATCAGCGGACAGAGCGCGCCGTCACGCCGCGCCAGGGTGCGATTGATCAGCTGGGCCACCTCGGTCGAACCGGTGAAGCACACGCCAGTCACTCGCCCATCGGCGACCAGTGCGCCACCGACCCGGGCCCCGTCGCCGGGCAACAGGTGCAGCACGCCAGCGGGAATGCCGGCGCGGTGCATCAGGCGCACCCCGGCGGCGGCGATCAGCGGCGTCTGCTCGGCGGGCTTGGCCACCACCGCGTTGCCGGCGGCCAAGGCGGCGGTGATCTGGCCCGTGAAGATCGCCAGCGGGAAGTTCCACGGACTGATGCAACAGAACACCCCGCCGCCATGCCGGCGGGCCTCCTGGCCAGCTCCGGCCGGCAGGCGCAGGCGCAGCGGCTGGCCGAAGTCGTGCTCGGCGCGCTGCGCATAGTAGCGGCAGAAATCCACCGCCTCGCGCACTTCGGCGAGGGCATCGGCGAGCGTCTTGCCGGCCTCGCGCACGGCGATGGCCATCAATTGCGGCGTCTCCTCCTCCATCAGGTCGGCGAGACGGCGCAGGGCCGCCGCCCGTTCGGCGACCGGCGTGGCGGCCCAGTCGCCAGCATGGCGCTGGGCACTGGCCAGCGCCTGTTCGATATCCTCGGCCGTGGCCTCTGCCGCCTGGCCGACGACACGGCTGCGATCGGCCGGGCTCGGTACATCCCGGGTGTCGCCCGCGCGCTCCTGGCCATCGACTATGGGGCCGGCGCGCCAACCGTCCTTTTCCGCCGCGGCCATGGCGGCGGACAGCTCGCTCAGGGTCGCGCGATCGAACAGATCGCGCCCGGCGAAGTTCGTCCGCCCCGGGCCATAGAGGTCGCGCGGCTGCGGAATCTGCGGATGGGGAATGTAGGACAGCGCCTGCACCTGGGCGACCGGATCGGCGATGATCGCCTCGACCGGCAGCGACTCGTCCTGGATACGATTGACGAAGGAACTGTTGGCGCCATTCTCCAGCAACCGGCGCACTAGATAGGCCAGCAGGTCTTCGTGCCCGCCGACCGGCGCGTAGATACGGCACGGCATGCCGATGCGCTTGTCCTCGACCACCCCCTCGTAGAGCTCCTCGCCCATGCCGTGCAGGCGCTGGAACTCGAAGCCGCCCCTGTCCCCGGCGTACTCGAGTACCGAGGCGATGGAGTGGGCATTGTGGGTGGCGAACTGCGGGTAGAAGACGTCGCGGTTGGCCAGCAGCTTGCGCGCGCAGGCCAGGTAGGCGACGTCGGTGTTCATCTTGCGCGTGTAGACCGGATAGCCGGGCAGCGCCAGCTCCTGCGACAGCTTGATCTCGGCGTCCCAGTAGGCGCCCTTGACCAGGCGCACCATCAGCCGGCGACCGTGGCGACGCGCCATGTCGGCGAGCCAGTCGATGACGAAGGGCGCGCGCTTCTGGTAGGCCTGCACCACAACGCCGAAGCCGTCCCAGCCCTTGAGATCCTCGGAAGCGGAGATCGCCTCGATGACGTCGAGGGAGATGTCCAGCCGCGCAGCCTCCTCGGCATCGATATTGAGGCCGATGTCGAGCCGGGCGGCCTCGAGCGCCAGGGCGTGCATGCGCGGCACCAGCTCGTCCATCACCCGCTGTTCCTGCCACAGTTCGTAGCGCGGGTGCAGCGCCGACAGCTTGACCGAGATGCCCGGCCCGGCATAAATGCCCTTGCCCCCGGAGACGCGACCGATGGCGGCAATCGCACTGCGATAGGACTCGAAGAAGCGATCGGCGTCGGCCATGGTCCGCGCGGCTTCGCCCAGCATGTCATAGGAATAGCTGTAGCCCTTGCGCTCGAACGGCTTGGCACGCTCCAGCGCCTCGTCGATGGTGCGGCCCATGACGAACTGCTTGCCCATGATGCGCATCGCCTGATTCACCGCCTCGCGAATCATCGGCTCGCCGACCCGGGCGACCAACCGGCGCAGCACCGCCCCCGGCGTCTGCCCCTTGACCCCGCGCAAGCCGACCACACGACCGGTCAGCATCAGGGCCCAGGTCGAGGCATTGACGAACACCGAGTCGCTGCGCCCCAGGTGAGCGTCCCAGTTGGCGGCCGACATCTTGTCGCGGATCAGCGCTTCCTGGGTGGCGTCGTCGGGGATGCGCAGCAGCGCCTCGGCGATGCACATCAGCATCACCCCTTCCTGGGTCGACAGACCGTACTGGTGGAGAAAGGCATCGATGCCGCCCTTGGATTTGGCACGTACCCCCTCGACCAGACGGGTGGCCGTGGCCTGGATACGCGACTGGGCCTCGGACGACAGATCGAGCTGGGCCAGTAGCGCCGTAACGCAGCGGGTTTCGTCAGCACGATAGTGGGCGTCGATCTCGCGGCGCAGTGCATCGGTTAGCTGGGGGGGAGTCTCGGAGCTCATTGTCTCGTCCTCGCCGGAAGTCTGGGGCGGACACCTGCCCCCGGCCTTAGTGTCGGCCGGTGCTCAGGGCAGGTGCGCGCAGTGGTGACAGCGCTATTACTGGTGAAGGGTCTTCTCGAAGGCGTCGAACTCGTCCTGGACCGCCGCGGTTGGCGGCGTGCTCATAAGGCTGACCCCGACCACCGTGAGCGCGCAGAGGATGAAGCCGGGCAGGATCTCGTACATGTCGAACATGCCGCCTTCGACCTGCTTCCACAGGATCACCGTCAGGGCGCCGACGATCATGCCGGCGATGGCGCCATTACGGGTCATGCGTTTCCAGAACAGTGACAGGATGATGACCGGCCCGAACGCGGCGCCGAATCCGCCCCAGGCGTAGGACACCAGGCCGAGTACCGTGCTGTCGGGGTCACGTGCCATCAGCACGGCGATCAGCGCTATCAGGATGACCGTGCCACGGCCGATCCACACCAGTTCCTTCTGGCTGGCATTGGGCCGGATCATGGCCTTGTAGAAGTCCTCGGTCAGCGCACTGGACGACACCAGCAGCTGCGAGTCGATGGTGCTCATGATCGCCGACAGGATCGCCGCCAACAGCACGCCCGCCACCCAGGGGTTGAACAGCAGCTGCGACAGGCTGATGAACACCGTCTCGGCGTTGGCCAGCGGCTGTTCGGCGAAGTAGGCGATGCCGGCGAAGCCGGTGAAGATCGCGCCGTACAGCGCCAGCACCATCCAGGTCATGCCGATCAGCTTGGCCGTGGGCATGTCGCTCGAGCGGCGCAAACCCATGAAGCGCACGACGATATGGGGCTGGCCGAAATAGCCCAGGCCCCAGGCCATCAGCGAGACGATGCCGAACAAGGTCATCTCGTGGAAGATGTCGAGACGGGCGGGATCGACCGCCGCCACCTCCGCCACGGTATTGCTCCAGCCGCCATCGGCCGCGATCACCGCGATCGGCACCATGAGCAGGGCGAGAAACATCAGCAGGCCCTGGACGAAGTCGGTCCAGCACACCGCCAGAAAGCCGCCGAGGAAGGTGTAGGAAATGATGACGATGGCGCCGACCCAGAGCGCGGTGCCGTACTCCATGCCGAAACTCTTCTCGAACAGGGTCGCGCCGGCCACCATGCCGGACGAGGTGTAGAAGGTGAAGAACAGCAGAATCACCACCGCCGAGAGCATCCGCAGCACCTTGCTGCTGTCATGGAAGCGGTTCTCGAGGTAGTCGGGCACGGTGATCGCGTCGCGGGCCACCTCGGTGTAGACGCGCAGTCGGCGGGCGACGAACTGCCAGTTCAGGTAGGCGCCGATCGTCAGGCCCACGGCGATCCAGACCTGGTTCATGCCCGAGGCATACATGGCGCCGGGCAGGCCCAGCAGCAGCCAGCCGCTCATGTCCGAGGCACCGGCGCTGAGCGCCGCCACGCCGGGGCCGAGGCGGCGTCCGCCAAGCACGTAGTCGGACAGGTCGTCGGTAAGCCGATAGGCCGCGAAACCGATGATCAGCATGCCGATCAGATAGACGACGAAGGTCACTAGGGTAGGCGTACTCATGTTCATGGCTGTCGCTCCTTACTTGCCCATCAGGTAGGTAACCAGCGACAGCAGAACGATGCCGCCCATTGGCACGATCAGCCAGAACCAGGTTGCAAAACTCAGTGCATGTTCCATGGGAATCCTCACGTTGTTGATGCGCACGGCAATCATCTGGATGAGTCCGATGAATTGCAGAAACGCCCCGCAGCCCCGCGATCGAGCTGCGACTGCAACGCGCTTCCGGCGTCTGTACAGGGCCCGATGGCGATTCATCGGCGTGCACGAACACTGCGCCTTGGCGGCGGGCGGGTCTTAGTAACTATAGGAGAGTTCTACGAGCTTACCGCTCGTCGTACCTGGCAGACGCCGGCAGACGGTTGACGCCCGACGCCAGGGCACCCGCAGCGCAGCGCCCGGAGGCAGGCAGGAAAGAGGAAGACCCGCCAGCGAGCGGCGGGCAACAGACAGGCCTTCAGAGCAATCAGTGGCACCGCCGCTGAACCGAATAAAGGCGCCAGAATCGAAAAACCCCGCTCAAGGCGGGGTTGGTCGTGGATGTCCAAGCGACTGCGCGGCACTTGGCAGCAGAATGATGGCGTCCCCTACTGGAGTCGAACCAGTATCTAGCCCTTAGGAGGGGCTTATTCTATCCATTGAACTAAGGGGACCGAATCGAACCGTCCGAGCGATTGCGACGGCCGGGCGGCATGTTACCCAGCACGAGCGGATTTGTCATGCCGCTGCCATCAGATCATCGCCATACTGCCAGCCAATTCGCGAGGAGATCCGCATGACGCCATCAGCCACCGACGCCCTGCCCGATTCGCCGTTCACCCGCTTCAGCGTCCGCGCCGCCAGTCCCGGCGATGCCAAGGCCCTAGCCGGCCTGCTGCAGCAACTGGGCGAGGACGAGCCACGCGCCGACCCGGCCTTGCTGGCCCTGCGTCTGAACGAACTGCCCAACACCCGCGTGGTGCTGGTGGCCGAGCGCGACGGTCAGTTGCTGGGCACCTGCACCCTGCACCTGATCGAGCACCTGGCGCACAACTTCGCCCGCTCGGCCCTTCTCGAGGATGTGGTGGTGGACGCCGACGCCCGTAGCCTGGGCATCGGCCGGGCGCTGACCCTCAGGGCCGCCGAACGCGCCCGTGCCTGGGGCTGCTACAAGCTGGCGTTGTCGAGCAACCGCAGTCGCGAGGCGGCCCACCGCTTCTACGAACAGTTGGGCTTCAAGCCCCACGGCGTCAGCCTGGCTATGACCCTGGAGTGAGACGCAGCGCCCGGCCACCGATGGTGGACAGGCTGCGCGCTGTTCCCCCTACGCCAGACCGGCGCGGGGGGACACCTTATCCATCCGGCTGTCAGAACAGGCCCATGCTGTGCAGGAAGACCACCAGGATGCCCAGCGGGGTGACCCAACGCAGCACCTGCCACCACAGCTGGAACAACTGTGGCTGGCCGATACCCAGGGCCTCCTGCACGCTGGCACGACTCAACACCCAGCCGGTGAACAGCACCGTGCCCAGGCCGCCGAGCGGCATCAGCAGATTGGTGGTCAGGTAGTCCAGGCTGTCGAAGAAGGTCTTGCCGAACAGGGTGTATTCGCTCCAGGCGTTGAACGACAGCACAGTGCCCAGGCTCAGCAGCCATAGCGCCAGCCCGGTCAGCAGCACCGCCTTGAGCCGACCGATGGCGAAGCGCTCGCCGAGCCAGGCCACGGTCGGTTCCAGCAGGGAGATCGCCGAGGTCAGCGCGGCAATGGCCAGCATGACGAAGAACAGCACGCCGATCAGCTGGCCGAACGGCATCTGGCCGAAGGCGATCGGCAGGGTGACGAAGATCAGCCCGGGGCCGGCGCCCGGCTCGAGGCCGTTGGCGAACACCAGCGGGAAGATCGCCAGGCCGGCCAGCAGCGCCACGCCGGTGTCGGCCACCGCGACCATGATTGCGGTCTTGGCGATCGAGGTGCCGGCCGGCAGGTAGGAGCCGTAGGCCATCATCGCGCCGCTGGCCAGGCTGAGGGTGAAGAAGGCATGTCCCAGGGCCACCAGCACGCTCTGACCGCTGAGCTTGCTGAAGTCGGCGTCGAACAGAAAGTGCAGCGCCTCGCCGAAATGGCCGGTGGTGGCCGCGTAGCCGACCAGCACCAGCAGCAACACGAACAGCCCCGGCATCAGCAAGCTCAGCGAGCGCTCCAGGCCCTCGCGCACGCCCAGGGCGACGATGCCCAGGGTCAGCAGCAGCACCAGGGTACCGAAGCCGGCCAGCTTCACCGGGTCACCGAGCATGGCGCCGAACAGCGCGCCGCTGCTCTCGCCGGTCAGCCCGGCGAACTCGCCCAGGGCCGCGGCCGGCGCGTAGGCCAGCGCCCAGCCGGCGATCACCGCGTAGAAGCTGAGGATCAGGAAACCGGTGAAGATCGCCACGCTGCCGAGCAGCCGCCAGTGGCGGCTGGCGCCGGCAGCCTTGGCCATGGCCGCCATGGCGCCCTCCGGGTTGGCCCGGCCACGCCGGCCGATCATCACCTCGGTCATCAGCAGCGGAATGCCGATCACCAGGATGCACGCCAGATAGACCAGCACGAAGGCGCCGCCGCCGTTCTCGCCGGTGATGTAGGGAAACTTCCAGATGTTGCCCAGGCCAACGGCCGAGCCGGTGGCGGCGAGGAAGAACGCCCAGCGCGACGACCACAGGCCACGGGCGGTACTGCTGCTGGGCGCGCCGGCGATGCTGCCGACGGCGATGCTGTCTTGACTCATTGGGTCTTGCCCTCTTGTTGTTGTGAAAAAGTCAGTCGGGATCCGCACCTAGGGTGGATGGGTGCAGCGCCATCCACCCTACGAATCAGCGCGCGCCGCGCAGACGCTCCTCGGCCAGGCGGTCGGCGATGGCCGTGGTGGTGGCCCCCTCGCGCTCGGCACGCTGGAAGATCTGCGTCAGGGTCTCGCCTATGCCCTCGATATGCGCCTTGAGCTGGGCGGTGCTGCCGCCGGTGCGTTCGTAGCAGACATCGATGATGCCGCCGGCGTTGATCGCGTAGTCCGGGGCGTACAGGCAGCCGCGACGGCGCAGTTCCTCGGCCAGCTCGGCATCGGCCAGCTGGTTGTTAGCGGCGCCGGCGATCACCGGCGCACGCAGCGCCTCCAGGGTGTGCGGGTTGATGATCGCGCCCATGGCGCAGGGGGCGAACACGTCCACGTCCAGGCCGTAGATCTCGTTCTGGCCCACCGCGGTGGCGCCCAGTTGCTCCACCGCGCGGCGCACGTTGGCCTCGACGATGTCGGTGACCCACAGCTCGGCGCCGGCCTCCTTGAGCTGGCGGGCCAGGCCGAAGCCGACCTGGCCGACGCCCTGGATCGCTACCTTCAGGCCCTTCAGGTCGTCGCGACCGAGGCGGTGCTTGACCGCCGCCTGCAGGCCGATGAACACCCCGTAGGCGGTCGAGGGCGAGGGGTCGCCGTTGCGCATGCCACCGCCGAAGGCCTCGCGCTGACCGGCGCCGGCCACGTGGCGGGTACGTTCGGCCATGATCTGCATCTCGGCCACGCCGGTGCCGGAGTCGGCGGCGGTGATGTAGCGCCCGCCGAGACTGTCGACGAAATCGCCCATGGCCTGGAACAACGCCTCGCTCTTGCCGGTGTGCGGGTTGCCGATGATCACCGCCTTGCCGCCGCCGAGCGGCAGGTTGGCCAGGGCCGACTTGTAGCTCATGCCGCGGGACAGGCGCAGCACGTCGCGCAGCGCTTCGTCGTCGTTGCCGTAGGCCCACATGCGGCAGCCACCCAGGGCCGGACCGAGGCTGGTGTCGTGAATGGCGATGATGGCCTTCAGGCCGGATGCCTGGTCGTGGCCATAGACGACGTGCTCGTGGTGATCGAAATCGACGTGGGAAAACACGGACATGGGGGTTCCTCGGGTTTCTTGTTGTAGGGGATCGCCCCTCTCCCGGATGAGAGAGGGTTTCGGCTAAGGGTTGGAGGACTCAGGCGGCCGGTTCGAACAGCTGCACGGCCTGGATTTCGCTGACCAGCAGGCGGGCCTTGAGCTGGCGCTGCTGCTCGCGCACCTTGGCCAGCGCCTGCTCCTTGACGTGGCCGTAGCCGCGGATCTGCTCCGGCAGCTCGGCCAGGGCCACCGCGCTGCGGTAGTTGCCGGCGTTGAGCTCGTTGAGCAGGCAGGCGACGTCGGCCTCGTAGTCCTCGATCAGCTCGCGCTCCAGCCGGCGCTCGGCGCTGTAGCCGAACGGGTCCAGCGGCGTGCCACGGAGGATCTTGAACTTGGCCAGCAGGCCAAAGGCCTTGAGCATCCAGGGGCCGAAGACGCGCTTGCGCGGCGCCCCGGTGAGCGGATCAGGCTTGCTCAGCCAGCTCGGCGCCAGGTGGAACTGCAACTGATAGTCGCCCTGGAACTGCGCCTCGAGCTGCTTGATGAAACTGCCATCGCTGTACAGCCGGGCCACCTCGTACTCGTCCTTGTAGGCCAGCAGCTTGAAGTAGTAGCGCGCCACTGCCTTGCTCAGGGCCTGGTCGGCGTTCTGGTCGGCGCGGGCCACGCGCTGCACCAGTTCGCGGTAGCGCTCGGCATAGCCGGCGCTCTGGTACGCGGTCAGGCGCGCCACGCGATCCTTGACGATCTCCTCCAGGCTCTCGCAACGCGGCGCCTCGACCACCGCCGGCTGGGCCAGCTTCTCCACGGCCGCCAGGTCATGGGCGGCGCGGCGCCCCCAGAGGAAGGCCTGCTGGTTGAGCGCCACGGCCACGCCGTTGAGTTCGATGGCCTTGTCGATGGCCTCGGCCGAGATCGGCACCAGGCCCTTCTGATAGGCGAAACCGAGCATGAACAGGTTGCTGGCGATGCTGTCGCCGAGCAGGCGGGTGGCCAGGCGGGTGGCGTCGACGAAGTGGGTCTTGGCTGCGCCCACCGCCTCGATCAGCGCCTCGCGCATGGCCGCGCCGGGCACCTGGGCGTCCGGGTTGCGGGTGAACTCGGCGGTGGCCGCCTCGTGGCTGTTGATCACCGCATGGGCGATCTTGTCATTGAGCTTGGCCAGGGCGTCCTCGCTGGCCGAGACCACCAGGTCGCAGCCGAGCAGCAGGTCGGTCTCGCCGGCGGCGATGCGCACCGCGTAGATGTCGTCCTGCTTGGCGGCGACGCGGATGTGGGTCACCACCGGGCCGAACTTCTGCGCCAGGCCGGCCTGGTCGAGCACGCTGCAGCCCTTGCCTTCCAGGTGCGCGGCCATGCCCAGCAACGCGCCGACGGTGGTCACGCCGCTGCCGCCAACCCCCGGCAGGAGGATGTTCCACGGCCGCGCCAGATCCGGCTGCTTGGGCTCGGGCAGCGCCTCGAACAGGGCGTTCTTGCCCACCGCCTCGGGCTTGCGCAGGCTGCCGCCGTGCACGGTGACGAAGCTCGGGCAGAAGCCCTCGACGCAGGAGAAGTCCTTGTTGCAGGCATTCTGGTCGATCTCGCGCTTGCGCCCCAGTTCGGTTTCCAGCGGCAGCACCGACAGGCAGTTGGACTTGACACTGCAATCGCCGCAGCCCTCGCACACCGCCGGGTTGATGAAGGCACGCTTCTGCGGGTCGACCAGCTTGCCGCGCTTGCGCCGGCGGCGCTTCTCGGTGGCGCAGGTCTGGTCGTAGATGATCACCGAGCAGCCCTTGAACTCGCGCAACTCGCGCTGCACCGCGTCCAGCTCGCTGCGGTGGTGGAAGCTGACGATGGGCGCGAAGGTCTCGCGGGTCGGGTATTTCTCCGGCTCGTCGCTGACCAAGGCGATGCGCTTGACCCCCTCGGCGAACACCTGCTGGCTGAGCTGGTCGACGCGCAGTTCGCCGTCGATCGGCTGGCCGCCGGTCATGGCCACGGCGTCGTTGTAGAGGATCTTGTAGGTGATGTTGACCCCGGCGGCCACGGCCGCGCGCAGGGCCAGCTGGCCGGAGTGGAAGTAGGTGCCGTCGCCGAGGTTCTGGAAGATGTGCGGGGTGTCGGTGAACGGCGCCTGGCCGATCCAGGTGGCGCCCTCGCCGCCCATCTGGGTGAAGGTGTCGGTGTTGCGGTCCATCCACTGGGTCATGTAGTGGCAGCCGATGCCGCCCTGGGCGCGGCTGCCTTCGGGCAGCTTGGTCGAGGTATTGTGCGGGCAGCCGGAGCAGAAATGCGGGGTGCGCACGGTGCTGTGCTTGGGCGCGGCCAGGGCCGCCTCCTTGGCCGCGAGGAAGGCCAGGCGCTCCTCGATGCTGGCGCTGGAGTAGATCGGCGCCAGGCGCTTGGCGATCACCCGGGCGATCATCGCCGGGGTCAGCTCGGACAGGTTCGGCAGCAGCGAGTTGCCCTCCTCGTCGAACTCGCCGACCACCCGTGGGCGCTTGCCCACCGGCCAGTTGTACAGCTGGCCGGTCAGCTGGTCCTCGATGATGCTGCGTTTTTCCTCGACCACCAGGATCTCGTCCAGGCCCTCGGCGAACTCGTGCACCGAGACCGGCTCCAGCGGCCAGCTCATACCGATCTTCAACACGCGCAGGCCGACCTGGGCGCACAGTGCCTCGTCCAGGCCGAGGTCGTCCAGGGCCTGGCGCACGTCCAGGTAGGACTTGCCGGTGGTGATGATGCCCAGGCGCGGGTTGGGCGAATCGAGCATCACCGGGTTGAGGTTGTTGGCGCGGGCGAAGGCGCGGGCCGCGTAGATCTTGTAGGTGTTGAGGCGCTTCTCCTGGACCAAGGGTGGGTCCGGCCAGCGGATGTACACGCCATCTTCGGGCAGTTCGAAGTCCTTGGGAATCTTGACCTCGACCCGCAGCGGGTCGACGTCGACCACGGCGGAGGAGTCGACGTTCTCGGCGATGGTCTTCAGCGCCACCCAGCAACCGCTGTAGCGCGACAGCTCCCAGCCGATGATGCCGTAATCGAGGATTTCCTGAACGTTGGCCGGGTTGAGCACCGGAATCGAGGCGGCAATAAAGGCGTGTTCGCTCTGGTTGGCGATGCTCGAGGACTTGCAGCCATGGTCGTCGCCGGCCAGCAGCAGCACGCCGCCGTGCTCGGAGACGCCGGCCGAGTTGCCGTGCTTGAACACGTCGCCACAGCGATCGACGCCCGGGCCCTTGCCATACCACATGGAGAACACGCCGTCGTAGCGCGCGCCGGGGAACAGGCTGGTCTGCTGGCTGCCCCACACCGCGGTAGCGGCCAACTCCTCGTTGACCCCGGGCTGGAAGTGGATGTGATTCTCCTGGAGGAAGGACTTGGCCTCCCACAGGCTCTTGTCCAGGTTGCCCAGCGGCGAGCCGCGGTAGCCGGAGATGAAGCAGGCGGTATTCAGGCCGTGGGCCGTGTCGCGCTGCTTCTGCAGCATCGGCAGGCGGGTCAGCGCCTGGGTGCCGGTGAGGTACAGGTGACCTGTAGCAAGGCGGTACTTGTCATCCAGGCGGATCTCGGCCAGAGACATGCGGGCGCTCCTTTTATTTTTATGGCGAGCTGCGCGGGCACCGGTTAATGCCTGCGCGGTTCTGTTGCCGGCGGGATCACCGCGGGCAACGACTGAGCAAGAATATGACTGAGCGGTATCGCTTTTTTCTTTCTTTTTTCGACCTGCAACAGCAATATTTCGCATGACTAATTCAATAAAAACAAAATTCAGGAATCATTCATGCAAAACTCGCTGAGCCCCATCGATCGCAAGATTTTGCGCCTGCTGCAACACAACGCCGAACTGTCCGCGGCGGAGGTGGCGGAGAAGGTCGAGTTGTCACAATCGCCCTGCTGGCGGCGGATTCACCGCATGCAGGAAGACGGCCTGATCGAACGCAGGGTCGCCCTGCTCAACCACAAGCGGCTCGGCTTCAGCATCACGGTGTTCGTCGACATCAAGCTGTCGGCCCACGGCCGCAGCAACCTGGAGGAATTCGAGCAGGCGGTGGTCGGCTATCCCGAGGTGCTGGAGTGCTACACCATGGCCGGCGGCTCGGACTACCTGCTCAAGGTGGTGGCCAAGGACATCGCCGGCTACGAGCGCTTCCTGCGCGACCACCTGCTGCAGCGCCCGCATGTGCAGGAGGCGCATTCGAACATCGCCATGAGCGAGGTCAAGCGCACCACCGAGCTGCCGTTGGACTGACCGGCAGCGTCTCGCCGCCCTTACAGCACCCGTCCATCGAAGGCCAGACTGACCCCGGCCGGCAGTGCATCCGGGTGATCGAGCAGCCAGGCGTCGAAGCTGTGCCCGATATGGGTGAGCACCGCCTCGGCCGGGGCCAGCTGCTCGATCACCTGCAGCGCCCGGGTCAGGTCGTTGTGGTTGCGCGGCGCCTGTGGCTGCGGCGCGGTCGAGCAGTCCAGCACCAGCAGGTCCAGCGGCCCGCCCGCTTGCAGGTGGGCGGCGGTGTCGGGCGGCACGCCGAGCGTGTCGGTCAGGTAGGCCAGGCGCCTGCCCTGGCCTTCGAACAAATAACCGAAGGTCGGCTTGGAGTGGGTGAGCGGCAAGGCGGTCACCGCCAGCTCGCCGAAAGTACGGCGCTCGAAGGCGGCGAAAGGCCGGGAGAAATCGAGGATCCCCGGATGCTTGTACAGGTCGGCCAGGCCCTCGGGGTCGGCCGGCCCATGCACCGGGATGACCAGACCCTGGCCCCAGCGCAGCTGCAGCAGGCCCTGAGCGTGGTCGGCGTGGTAGTGAGTCTGCAGGATGCCGGACAGGCTGTGGGGCGCGAAGCGCTCGGCCAGGTCGGTCAGGCCGCTGTCGATCAGCCAGCGCTGGGCGCCACACTCGATCAGCGCACAACAGGGACCGCGGCGGCGCTGCGGCTGGAGCCGGGCGCAGGCGCAGGCCACGCAGTCGCAGTTGTACACCGGCACCTGGCGGGCATCGCCAGTGCCGAGCAGGGTCAGGCGCATGGATCATGGCCCCCGATCAGGCCCAGCAGGTTGTCGACGGTGCGCTGCAGTTCGCCGGAGTTGTCCAGCAGGTGTAGCCGTTCGTCCTGCACCGCGGCGCCACCGGCAAACTGGGCATTGCGCGCCAGGCGCGCCTCGACCTCGGCGAGGGTCTCGCGGCCCCGGGCCAGCAGACGCTGGCGCAGCACCGCCAGCTCGACCGTCAGCAGCACCGGCAGCAGCGTCGGGTAGCGCTGGCGTGCCTGCGCCAGGTAGCCGCGCGAGCCGTTGACCAGCACATGCTCGCCGGCCGCCAGCCAGGCGTCGATCTGTCCGGGAATGCCGTAGGCCAGGCCGTTGGCGCGCCAGCTCATGGCGAAGGCGCCGGCGCGCTCCTCGGCCTCGAACTGCGCCGGCGACAGCGCCAGGGCGTCCTCGCCGACCGCCTCGGCCGAGCGGGTGATCACCCGCCGGGCGATGCGGCAGCCGCGCGCGGCCAATGGCTCGCGCGCGGCATCGAGCAGACTGTCCTTGCCCGAGCCGGAGGGTCCCATCAGGTAGATCAAGCTGCCACTCATCAGAACACCCTGTTTGCCTGTCGCCAGACCTGGCGAATCAGCGCCTGGCCCTGGTGCACCCGCGCCTGGACCAGGTCGGCACGCAGGCCGACGCGAATCTCGCCGCGGTCTTCCAGCCCCGCCGCCCGCGCCGGCACCCGGCTGACCGTGGCGATGGCGCGCGGCAGGTCGTAGTCGTTGTCCTGGCCGGCCACGAGTAACGCCGCCTGCAGCAGGCTGGCCGGATAATAGTCGCTGGAAAGGATATCCAGCACGCCGTGGCGCGCCAGTTCGGCGGCGGCGATATTACCCGAGTGGGAGCCGCCGCGAACGATGTTCGGCGCCCCCATCAGCACCTTGAGCCCTCGCTCGTGGCTGGCCCGGGCCGCTTCCAGGGTGGTGGGGAATTCGGCGATGGCCATGCCGAAGCCTGCCGACTCCTCGACGTGGGCCATGGTCGCGTCGTCGTGACTGGCCAGGGCCAGGCCGCGGGCCTGGCAGTCGGCGACTATGGCGCGGCGGTGGCGATCGCTGTACTGGCGGGAGTTGTCCAGCTGCTCGGCGATGAAGGCGTCCATCTCCACCACGCTCAGGTGGTACTTGCCCATGTAGTACTCGCGGTATTTCGCCTCCTGGGCGAACTGGCGCTGACCCGGCGAGTGGTCCATCACCGACACCAGCTGTACCAGCGGGTGCTCGACCAGGTCGCGGTACACCGCCAGCACATCCGGGTGGCACAGCTCGCAGCGCAGGTGCAGGCGGTGCTCGGCGCGGGTGTGGCCGGCGGCCTCGGCGGCGGCGATGGCCTCGAGCATCGCCGGCAACTGTTGCATGCGCTTGCCGCGCGGGTTGATGTCGCCGATGGCCAGGGCGTCGAACACTGTGGTGATGCCGGCGGCGACGATCTGCGCGTCATGGGTCTGCACCGCCGAGGCCGACGGCCAGTCGACCCCCGGCCGCGGGCTCATGTGCTTCTCCAGGTTGTCGGTGTGCAGCTCGATCAGCCCCGGCAGCAGGTAGTCGCCGCCCAGGTCCTCGGCCTGCGGCAGCTGGCTGCTGCCCTCCTCCACGGCGGCGATCAGACCGTCGCGCAGCACCAGGGTGCCGAGGAACTCGCGCTCGGCGGTGACCACCCGGGCGTTGCTGAGAATGCGTTCAACCGGCATAGACGAACTCCTTGTCGAGCTGAGTTTGCGGACTCATGTCCAGGTAACGGTCGGCCACCGCCTCGCGGGCGGCGCGATCGTGGAAGATGCCGATCAGGGCGGCGCCGGCGGCCTTGGCCTCGCCGATCAGCTCCAGCACTACCTGGCGGTTGGCCTCGTCCAGCGAGGCGGTCGGCTCGTCCAGCAGCAGCAGCGGCCACTCGACCATGAAGCCGCGGGCGATATTGACCCGCTGCTGCTCGCCGCCGGAGAAGGTCCCCGGCGCCAGCTGCCAGAGCGCCTCGGGGATGTTCAGCCGGCTCAGCAGGCGCATGGCCCGCGCCTCGGCATCGGCCCGGCACCAGCCACGGGCCAGGGCCGGCCCCATCACCACATCCAGGGTGCTGACCCGCGGAATCACCCGCAGGAACTGGCTGACGTAGCCCAGCGTCTGCCGGCGCACCTCGAGCACCTGGCGCGGCTCGGCCCCGACCAGCTCGACCCAGGCATCACGGTGGCGCACGCGGATGCTGCCGCCGGCCGCCAGGTAGTTGCCGTAGAGGGTGCGCAGCAGGGTCGACTTGCCCGCCCCGGACTGGCCGTGGAGCACCAGGCACTCGCCGCCACGCACGCTGAAGTTCAGCCCGCTCAGCACGTTCAGCACCACGCCGTGCTGCTGATGCAGGGTAAAGGTCTTGCTGAGGCCGGAGACCTCGATCAGGGTATCCATCCGTTGCGTCCTCATGGCTGCAGCACCGACGACACCAGCAGCTGCGAATAGGGGTGCTGCGGGTCGTCGAGGATCTGGTCGGTCAGGCCGGCCTCGACCACATGGGAGCGGCGCATCACCATCAGCCGGTCGGCGAGCAGTCGGGCCACCGCCAGGTCGTGGGTAACGATCACCACCGCCAGGTCGAGCTCGCGCACCAGCCCGCGCAGCAGGTCGAGCAGGCGTGCCTGCACCGATACATCCAGCCCGCCGGTCGGCTCGTCCATGAACACCAGGCGCGGGCTGGAGACCAGGTTGCGGGCGATCTGCAGGCGCTGCTGCATGCCGCCGGAGAAGGTGCGCGGCAGGTCGTCGATGCGTGCCGGGTCGATCTCCACCTGGCGCAGCCAGTCGAGCCCGGCCTGGCGCAGCTCGCCGTAGTGGCGCACGCCCTGGGCCATCAGCCGCTCGCCGATATTGGCCCCGGCCGACACGCCCATGCGCAGGCCGTCACGCGGGTTCTGCTCGACGAAGCCCCACTCGGTACGCAACAGGGTGCGCCGCTGCGCCTCGCTGGTGGCGTAGAGGTCGAGCCAGCGCCCCTGCTGGTCGCGGTAACCGACCGCGCCGCGGTCCGGCGGGCAGCGCCCGGACAACAGGCCAAGCAGGGTCGACTTGCCCGAGCCCGATTCGCCGACGATGCCCAGCACCTCGCCCGGGTAGAGGTCGAAGGACACGCCCTGGCAGCCCTTTTCAGGGCCGTACAGGCGCGTCAGGTCGCGCACCGAGAACAGCGGCTGGGCCGGTTCGCTGCGCGGCAGCAGGTTTATGGCGGCGCTCATGGGCGGGCCTCCGGTTGGCTGGCGGTGGGTTCGCGACGCTGCAGGCAGTAGTCGGTGTCGGAGCAGACGAAGCGCTTGCTGCCGGCGTCGTCGACGATCAGCTCGTCCAGGTAGGAATCGCGGCTGCCACAGAAGGCGCAGCACTCCTGCCACTGCTGCACGGCGAAGGGATGGTCGACGAAGTCCAGGCTGACCACCCGGGTATAGGGCGGCACGGCGTACAGGCGCTTCTCGCGGCCGGCGCCGAACAGCATCAGCGCCGGACTCATGTGCAGCTTGGGGTTGTCGAACTTGGGGATCGGCGAGGGATCCATCAGGTAGCGCTCATCCACCGTCACCGGGTAGGCGTAGCTGGTGGCGATATGGCCGAAGGTGGCGATGTCCTCGTACAGCTTGACGTGCATCACCCCGTAGTCGCCAAGGGCGTGCATGGTGCGGGTCTCGGTCTCAGACGGCTCGATGAAGCGCAGCGGCTCGGGGATCGGCACCTGGTAGACCATGATCTGGGTGCTGGACAGCGGCGTCTCCGGGATCCGGTGGCGGGTCTGGATCACAGTCGCTTGCGTTGTTTGCGTGGTGGTGGCGACCCCGGCGGTGCGGGCGAAGAAGCGGCGGATCGACACCGCGTTGGTGGTGTCGTCGGCGCCCTGGTCGATCACCTTGAGCAGGTCATCCGGCCCGAGGATGGCGGCGGTCAGCTGCATGCCGCCGGTGCCCCAGCCATAGGGCAGCGGCATCTCGCGACCGCCGAAAGGCACCTGGTAGCCGGGGATGGCCACGGCCTTGAGCAGGCCGCGGCGGATCATGCGCTTGCTCTGTTCGTCCAGGTAGGCGAAGTTGTAGTCGGCCTCGCGGCGTGCCGCGGGCCCTTGTGCATAAGCGGTCATGGGCATTGCTCCTCGCTGGCGTCCTGCGCGCGCAGCTTGCGAATCAGCTCCAGCTCGGACTGGAAGTCGACGTAGTGCGGCAGCTTCAGGTGCGAGACGAAGCCTCCCGCCTCGACGTTGTCGCAGTGCATCAGCACGAATTCCTCCTGCTGCGCCGGGCCTTCCACCTCCTCGGCGTACTCGCCGGCCCTCAGCGCGCGGTCGACCAGGGCCATGCCCATGGCCTTGCGCTCGGCGTAGCCGAAGGCCAGGCCGTAGCCACGGGTGAACTGCGCCTCGAGGCCCTTGCCGCCGACGAATTGGTTGACCATCTCGCACTCGCTGACCTCGATGTCGCCGAGTGGCACGGCGAAGCCGAGCTCCTCGGGTTCGATCCACACCGCCAGCTCACCGATACGGATCTCGCCGGCGAAGGGGTGGTTGCGCCCGTAGCCGCGCTGGGTCGAATAGCCCAGCGCCAGCAGGAAGCCTTCGTCGCCACGGGCCAGGGCCTGCAGGCGCTGGGCGCGGCTGGCCGGAAAATCCAGCGGCTCGCGAGTGATGTCGGCCACCGCCGCCGCGCTCTCGGGCTCGCGGGCCAGCAGCCCCTCATCGGCGAGCAGGTCGAGCACGCGCGGACAGGGCGCGAGCTTGGCCGCTTCATCGACCTCTGGCCCCGGCTGCCGGCCTTCGGCGAGCAGGGCGAAATCCAGCAGGCGATGGCTGTAGTCGAAGGTCGGGCCGAGCAGCTGACCGCCGGGCAGGTCCTTGAAGGTCGCAGAGATGCGCCGGCTCAGCTGCATCTGCGCGGTCTCCAGCGGCAGGCTGGCGGCGAAGCGCGGCAGCGTGGTGCGGTAGGCACGCAGCAGGAAGATCGCCTCCATCAGATCACCAGCGGCCTGTTTGATGGCCAGGGCGGCCAGTTGTTCGTCGTACAGCGAGCCCTCTGCCATCACCCGGGCTACGGCCAGGGGCATCTGCTGGCGCACCTGCTCGACGCTCAGCTCGGGAATCGCGGTATCGCCGCGGCGCTTCTTGGCCAGCAGCAGATGGGCATTGTCGATGGCGCGTTCGCCACCCTTGACGGCGACATACATCAGGCAGCCTCCTCTGCATCGATCAGCACTCGGGTGCTGCGCGGCAGGCCGATCACCTGGACACCGGCGGCGAAGAAGGCATCCAGCCCGCGGGGAAAGGCACTGCGCGCACTGCGCTGCTGCCAGAAGCGGTTCGCCAGTGGCAGGCTGACGCTGCGCACGTCCTTGATCCCCGGCCCGCGCCAACGCAGCGGCGCGCCGCCGTCCAGGGCCGCAAGCTGGACCAGCAGGGTGCAGGACTGGTCCGGGTAGCGCTCGCTGCCGTTGTCGAAGTCGCTCAGGTCGTGCAGCTCACCCTCGTCGAGCAGGGCAAACAACGCCAGCTCGCGCTCGGCGACGATCGGACAGCCGCAGTGAAAGGTCAGGTTGGCGCGGATTGCCGGGGTGTCGAAACGCGGCGCCAGCCACAGCGGCGTATCCGCATCGAGAAACGCCAGGCACAGGGCATAGGTCGCCGGCTGCAGGGTCTGCAGCGCCAGGGCGCGGTCCAGCGGCTGGGCCAGACCGGGTTCGGCGAGGGCCTTGAGGGCGGCGCGGAAGCTGACCTGGGCGTCGAGCACCGGGTCGTTGAACGCTGGCTGGAGCCAGGCGGAGCTGTGCAACAGGTCCATCAGTCCTCTCCTCTGACCAGGGTGAAGAATTCCACCTGGGTGGTGGCGGTTTCAGCCGCCTTGGCCGCACGGCGCGCACGCTGGGCGGCGGCCAGCGGCTCGATCAGCCGCTCGAGCCAGTCACGCTGCTGGCGGCCCTGCAGGTGCGCGTCGGCCAGCGCGGCCAGTTCGGCATGGCGCTTGTCGCGGCCGGCCACGTAGCTGTAACCGGTCCGGCCGTCGACCAGGCGCACCACGCAGCGGGTGACCGTCATCTCGCCAAGGTTGAAGGCGGCGCCGCTGCCACCCATGCGCCCGCGCACCAGGCTCATGCCGACCTCGGGGGCACGGATCAACTGGTAGTCGGTCTCTTTCAGGGCGCTCTCGTAGCGCGCCAGCTCGGCGCCGGCGCGGGCGAGCACTCCCATCCAGCGCTGGCGCGTGGCAATTTGCGGGTTGTCGTGCATGCAGGGGTTCTCCATCAGGATCAGGGGGCGACCTGGTACTGGAAACGGTCGGCGCGGCTGAGCGACAGCGACAGCTCCACCGGGCGCCCAGCCGGGTCGCGGGAAAGGGTCAGCACAGTCAGCAGTGGCGCGTGCCGGGGCATCAGCAGGCGGCCCGCCTCGTCGCGACTGGGCAGGCGTGCGCCGATCAGGCTGTGGCTGCGGGTCAGCGGCAGGCCCTGGCCGGCCAGGTACTGGCGCAGCGAGCCGCCGCGGTAGTCGTTGAGCCGCGCCGCCTGGGTGACGCAGAAGCGATGGCGGATCAGGCTCACCGGCTGGCCGTCGAGCAGGCGCAGGGTGTCCAGCTCGATCACGTCGTCCCCCTCCGCCAGCTTCAGCTGCTGGCGCTCCTCCTGGCTGGCCGGGCGCCGGCGGCGCTCGAGCAACTGCGCCTCGACCCGCACGCCCAGCGCCGACAGCGACTCGCTGTAGGCGCTGCCCGCGGCCACCGGATAGATCAGCGGCGCAGCCAGCACCCGGGTCCCCTTGCCCTGCTGGCGCAGCAGGCGCCCTTCGAGCACCAGTTCGTCCACCGCGCGGCGCAGGGTGTGGCGATTGACCGAGAAGCGCGCCGCCAGCTGCAGTTCGCCCGGCAGGTAGTCGCCCGGACGTAACTGGCGCAGCTCGTCGCGCAGCACTGCGGCCAGCTCGCGGTACAGGGGTTCGCTTTGTCTAGACAAGTTCATGGCTTAAAAGAGGTGCCCACGGGCACCTCGCTCCGGTCAGATGAAGAGTTTGCGCAGGCGCTGCGAGAGAATGTCGATCAGGCTCACCACCAGGATGATCACGATCAGCAGGGCGCAGGTCTGGGCGAACTGGAAGCCGCGGATCGCCTCCCAGAGAATCACCCCGATGCCGCCGGCGCCGACCATGCCGACCACGGTGGCCGAGCGCACATTGGATTCGAAGCGATACAGCGCGTAGGAGATCCACAGCGGCAGCACCTGGGGCACCACGCCGTAGACGACTTCCTGCAAGGCACTGGCCCCGGTGGCGCGCACCCCTTCGACCGGTCCCGGGTCGATGGCCTCCACCGCCTCGGCGAACAGCTTGGCGAGCACCCCGGTGGTACCGACGAACAGCGCCAGCACCCCGGCGAAGGGGCCCAGGCCCACGGCCACCACGAAGAGCATGGCGAACACCATCTCGTTGATCGACCGGCAGGCATCCATCACCCGTCGCACCGGCTGGTAGACCCACCAGGGCACGATGTTCTCCGCACAGAGCATGCCCAGCGGAATGGCGCAGAGGATCGCCAGCACCGTGCCCCACAGGGCGATCTGCACGGTGACGATCATCTCCTTGAGGTACAGCTCCCAGTGGCTGAAGTCCGGCGGAAAGAAGTCGGCGGCGAAGGTCGCCATGTTGCCCGAGTCGCGAATCAGCGCCAGCGGGTTCATCTCGGCGCCCTGCCAGGACCAGGCGAGCACGGCGAACAGCAGCCCCCAGCCGATCAGCTGCGACCAGGGACGCTTGGCGGATTCGGGCGGGGCGGCAGAAGTCAAAGTAGTCATAAGGTCTCGGCAGCGGCAGCGGGTTTAACGCAGAGGAGAACCCCTCCCCCGGCACGGGGAGGGGCATGGCGACTCAGCTGGCGCTGGCGGCGTCCTGCTGGTCGAGTTCGGCCATGCGCTTCTCCAGCTTGGCCAGCTGCTCATCCAGGGCCTTGAGCTTGGCCTGCTTGTCGGCATCGGAGAGCTTGGCGTTGTTGATCACCTCGGTACGCTGCTTGAACAGCTCGAGCTGGCGAATCGGCAGCAGCTGGTCGTCATCCGAGGCGCGGAACTGGCCCCACTGCAAGTCGGCCAGAACCTTCTTCTCCTGCGGCTTGGCGCCGTAGGTCATGAAGAAGGTGCGCAGCTTTGCCTTGGTGCCCTCGTCGAGGTTCTTGCGCCAGACCATCGGGTCGGACGGAATCAGCGGCGACTGCCAGATCACCTTGAGCTGCGCCGCCTTGTCCGGCGCGGTGACCTGCAGGCGCTCCATGCCTTCGCTGTTGAAGGTGCCGACGTCGATCTGCTTGTTGGCCACCGACAGCGCGTTGACTTCGTGGCTGCCATTGAGCGCACGCTTGAACGCCTGGTTGGCATCGACGTTGTTCTTGGCAAACACGTAATAGCCCGGTACCAGGTAGCCGGAGGTGGAGTTCGGGTCACCGTTGGCGAAGGTCAGGTTCTTGGCGTTCTTCAGCATGTCCTCGATCGAGTCGATTGGGCTGTCCTTGTGCGCCACCATCAGGCTGTAGTAGCCCTGGCTGCCATTGGCGGCAACGGTCTGGGCGAAGATCTCGCCGCCGGCGCGATCCACCGCCTCCATGGCGGCCTTGTTGCCGTACCAGGCCACATCGACCTTGTCGAAGCGCATGCCCTGGATGATCCCGGCGTAGTCGGGGGCGAAGAAGGCCTTGATCTTCAGGCCGGTCTGCTGGCTCATGTCGGCCAGGAAGGGGTCCCACAGGGTCTTGAGGTTCTGCGACGACTCGGTGGAGATGATGCCGAAGTTGATTTCCGGCTCGACGGCCTGGGCGCTGCCCAGCAAGGAGCCGGTAAGCAGCGCGGAGGCGGCGAGAACATGGCTGATGCGTTTGAACATGCAAAGCACTCCTGTTGCGGGTTGGCGTAGTGGAAATGGGAATGGAAAGCTCAGGTCAGGCCTTGGCCAGGACCAGCGGGACAGGCGCACTGCGCGGTCGACGAGGCGGATCGGCAAGCAGCAGGCTGGTATCGAGATCGCCGCCATAGAGGTCGTTGAGCCATGCCGAATCGAGCCCGGCGGTCGCCCCGTCGAAATGCACGCGCCCGCCCTTGAGGGCCACGGCTCGCGGGCAATAGCGCATGGCGTAGTCGACTTGATGCAGGGTGACCACCACGGTCTTGCCGTCTTCGCGGTTGATCTCGGCGAGAATCTCCATGACCTTGCGCGCCGACTCCGGATCCAGCGAGGCGATGGGCTCGTCGGCCAGGATCACCTCGGCGCGCTGGCACAGGGCACGGGCGATGGCCACCCGCTGCTGCTGCCCTCCCGACAGCGTCGAGGCGCGCTGCGAGGCCAACTCGGCCAGGCCGACCCGTTCCAGCGCCTGCATGGCCCGCTGTTTCTCCTCGGCGCTGAACAGACCGAAGCTGCCACGCCAGCGCGGCATGCGGCCCAGACAGCCAAGCAGGACGTTTTGCGCTACGCTCAAACGACCCACCAGGTTGAATTGCTGGAAGATATAGCCGATGTCGGCACGCAGGCGCCGCACGTCGCCGTTGAGCCGGCCCTGGGCCTGGACCTGACGACCGAGCACCTCGATGTCGCCACCGCCGCTGCGGTCACAACAGGCCAGGCCGGCCAGATGGCGCAAGAGGGTGGATTTACCTGAGCCGGACGCGCCGATCAGGGCGACCATTTCACCGGGCAGGACGGAGAGAGCCAGATCGTACAAGGCCTGCTTGCGACCGAATGTCTTGTTCAGGCTGTTGACCCGAATCGCCTCGCTCATGGGATGCTCCCTGTATCAACGGTTGGATGGCGACACGCGACGGCCATCTGGTGTAGACCAAGATAGGCAGCTACTGTGTCAGCCCCGTTAATGGACCATGACGCTTGGGTGACGGTTACCTGCTTGACGTGCCGATGGCGATGCCTGCTTTTTGTTCAACAGCTCGCATTTCCGATCACAGGTACTGGCAAAGCGCCGCCATTCGGACGAGAATATGTCATGAGATTGGCGTCAAATAACCGCTGAGAGACTACAGGGTCATATAGACGCAAATGGCGATTCTGGTGAACGGTTAGTGCTAATGATTGTCAAACCGGTGACAATCACATGGCTCACCGCCAGCATCGTTTCCCTGAACTAACCGGTTTAATGTATGCGCCCTATGAAACAGGCTATCTATTCCAGCCGCACGGCTGACAAGTTTGTCGTTCGCTTGCCCGATGGCATGCGCGAACGCATCGCCGAGGTTGCTCGCAACCACCACCGCAGCATGAACTCCGAGATCATCGCCCGCCTCGAGCAGAGCATGCTCCAGGAAGGCGCCCTGGATGACGAGCCGAGCCTGCGCCTGGACAGCCCCGAGCTGTCCCTGCACGAACGCGAACTGCTGCAGCGTTTTCGCCAGCTGTCTCGTCGCCAGCAGAACGCCCTGGTCGCCCTGATCGCCCACGACGTTGAGATGGCCACTGAAGAAGCCTGAAGCTGGCAGCTAGAAAAACCGGCTCCAGGGCCGGCTTTTTCGTGACCCGCAAATAAAAAAGGCCGCCTCGAAGGGCGGCCTTTTTTGCCTAGGTGTCTAGCCGACGAAGTTGAGCAACACCCCCGCCGCTACCGCCGAGCCGATCACCCCGGCCACGTTCGGCCCCATGGCGTGCATCAGCAGGAAGTTCTGCGGATTGGCTTCCAGGCCGACCTTGTTCGATACCCGCGCGGCCATCGGCACCGCCGACACCCCCGCCGAACCGATCAGCGGATTGATCTTGTTCTTGCTGAACAGGTTCATCACCTTGGCCATCAGCACACCCGCCGCGGTACCACCGCAGAACGCCACCATCCCCAGCATCAGGATGCCCAGGGTCTTGAGCTGCAGGAAGGACTCGGCCGACAGCTTGGAACCCACCGTCAAGCCCAGGCAGATGGTCACGATATTGATCAGCGCATTGCGCGAGGTATCGGCCAGACGCTCGACCGCTCCGGCCTCACGCAGCAGATTGCCGAAAGCGAACATGCCCACCAGCGGCGCGGCATCCGGCAGCAACAAGCCGACCAGCAGGCAGAGAACCAACGGGAAGACGATCTTCTCGACCTGGCTGACATGCCGCAGCTGCTGCATGACGATGGCCCGCTCTTCCTTGGTGGTCAGCGCACGCATGATCGGCGGCTGAATCAATGGCACCAGCGCCATGTAGGAATAGGCCGCCACCGCAATCGGGCCCAACAGGTGAGGCGCGAGCTTGGCGGTCACGAAGATCGAGGTCGGCCCATCGGCGCCGCCGATGATGGCGATCGAGGCAGCCTCGCGCAGGGTGAACTCCATGCCGGGTATGCCCATGGCGGCGATTGCCAGCGCACCGATCAGGGTGGCGAAGATGCCGAACTGCGCCGCCGCACCCAAAAACAGGGTCTTGGGGTTGGCCAGCATAGGACCGAAGTCGGTCATGGCACCGACGCCCATGAAAATCAGCAGCGGGAACACGCTGGTCGGCAACCCCACCTCATAGAAGAGGTGGAGAATACCGGCCCCCTCCGCCATGCCGGCCACCGGAATATTGGCCAGCACACCACCGAAGCCGATCGGGATCAGCAACAAGGGCTCGAAGCCCTTGCGGATCGCCAGATAGATCAGAGCCAGGCAAACCACCATCATCAGGGCCTGGCCCGGCTCCAGGTGATAAAGACCCGTGCTCTGCCAGAGTTTCAGGAGCTTATCCATTACGCCGCCCCTTAACCGATGGTCAGCAGGCTTTCGCCCACCGCCACCGAATCACCGACCTTGACGTTGACATCACCGACGACACCGGCCTTGAAGGCGCGAATCTCGGTCTCCATCTTCATGGCCTCGAGGATGATCACCAGCTGACCCTCCTCAACCGTTTCACCGGCCCGCACCAGCACCTTGAAGATGTTGCCGGCCAGTGGCGCCGACTGTGGTTCTCCACCGCCCGCCGGTACGGCAGCCGCCGCAGCCGGGCCCGCGGCGGCAACGCCACCAACGGGCTTGATGCCCTCGATATCGCCACCTTCATTGACCTGCACGACAAACGACTTGCCAGCAACCTCGACGGTATAGACCTCGGGCTTGCCCGCCTCGCGGGCCGGCAATTCATTGCCGGTCGGTGCCGGCTCGAAGGCCGCCGGGTTGCCACGGTTCTCCAGGAACTTCAGGCCAATCTGCGGGAACAGGGCATAGGTCAGGACGTCATCGATTTCATCCTTGGCCAGCTTGATGCCTTTCTCCTGGGCAATGCCCTTGAGTTCGGCGCTGAGCTTGTCCATCTCGGCGTCGAGCAGGTCGGCCGGACGACAGGTAATGGCTTCGGCGCCATCCAGCACTCGCGCCTGCAACTCGGCATTGAAAGGGGCTGGCGCCGCGCCGTACTCGCCCTTGAGCACGCCTGCGGTCTCCTTGGTGATCGACTTGTAACGCTCGCCGGTCAGCACGTTGATCACGGCCTGGGTACCGACGATCTGCGAAGTCGGGGTCACCAGCGGAATGAAGCCCAGGTCCTCGCGCACCCGCGGAATCTCGGCCAGCACCTGGTCGAACTTGTCCTGGGCGCCCTGCTCCTTGAGCTGGCTTTCCATGTTGGTGAGCATGCCGCCCGGCACCTGGGCCACCAGGATGCGGGAATCGACGCCCTTGAGATTGCCCTCGAACTTGGCGTACTTCTTCCGCACTTCACGGAAGTAGGCGGCAATTTCTTCGAGCAGCTCCAGGTTCAAGCCGGTGTCGCGCTCGGAACCCTGGAAGATCGCCACCACCGATTCGGTCGGCGAATGGCCATAGGTCATCGACAGCGAGGAAATCGCGGTGTCGACGTTGTCGATGCCCGCCTCCACAGCCTTGAGGATCGCCGCCGTGGAGAGCCCGGCAGTGGCATGGCACTGCATGTGAACCGGAATCGCCAGGCTGGCCTTCAGGCGTGACACCAGCTCGAAGGCGACATAGGGGTTGAGAATGCCGGCCATGTCCTTGATGGCGATGGAATCGGCGCCCATGTCTTCGATCTGCTTGGCCAGATCGACCCACATCTCCAGGGTATGCACCGGGCTGGTGGTATAGGAAATGGTGCCCTGGGCGTGCTTGCCCTGGCGCTTGACGGCCTGCAGCGCAGTCTGCAGGTTGCGCGGATCGTTCATCGCGTCGAATACGCGGAACACGTCAACGCCATTGATCGCGGCCCGCTCGACGAACTTCTCCACCACGTCGTCGGCGTAATGCCGGTAGCCCAGCAGGTTCTGCCCGCGCAGCAGCATCTGCTGGCGGGTGTTGGGCATGGCCTTCTTCAACGCGCGAATGCGCTCCCAAGGATCTTCGCCCAGGTAACGGATGCAGGCATCAAAAGTCGCGCCGCCCCAGGACTCCACCGACCAGAAGCCAACCTGATCGAGCTTGGGCGCGATCGGCAGCATGTCTTCCAGGCGCACGCGGGTGGCCAGGATGGATTGGTGCGCATCGCGCAACACCACATCGGTGATACCGAGTGCTTTGTGTGTAGCAGTCATACGGAAACTCCCTGACAAACCGGAATCAGCCGCGGCGGGCGCGGTGTTGGTGAATGGCCAATTGAATGGCAGCCAGTACGTCGGCATCGGGCTGAGGCACCACCGCCTTGGCTGGCGCAGGCGAGGCAGAAGCACGCACAGGAGCCGCCGGCACAATGCGTTCGAGCAGTCGCGCCATCAATCGAATCGCAAGAATCAGAAGAGCCAGGAAGAAAAAGACTGACCCCATGCCCATCAGCATGAGATCGACACCCTCGAGCAAGAGTTGGCTGGGGGTCATGATGACTCCTTATTGGCGCGACTCGGCAGTCGCATATTCTTAAACGGAGAAGGGGCCCGAAAGTCGCCGGGCAAAGCTGGCGCACCTTAGCTTAAAACGAGCGTTTGAAGCAAACCCGAAGGGGGCTTTGGCGACAATTTCGGTCAATATGGCGACAGCGGAAAGTCGCAGAAAAACCACCGCCCAAACCAGCGGAAAAGCTCGCCCTGCCAGCGTCAAAGCAGGAAGATCGAGGCCAGTCCGAGAAAGATGAAGAAGCCTCCGCTGTCGGTGACTGCGGTAATCATGACACTGGCCCCCATGGCGGGATCGCGCCCCATGCGCATCAGGGTCATGGGAATCAGCACCCCCATCAATGCCGCGAGCAGCAGGTTGAGGGTCATCGCGGCCGTCATCACCACCCCCAGCGACCAGCTGCCGTAGAGCGCATAGGCTACCGCCCCGATCACCCCACCCCAGACCAGCCCATTGATCAGGGAAACCCCCAGTTCCTTGCGAATCAGTCGCGAGGTGTTGCCGGTGCTGACCTGATCCAGGGCCATGGCGCGGACGATCATGGTGATGGTCTGATTACCCGAATTGCCGCCAATACCGGCGACTATCGGCATCAGTGCCGCCAGCGCCACCAGTTTCTCGATGGAATCCTCGAACACCCCGATCACCCGCGAGGCGAGAAACGCGGTGATCAGATTGATCGCCAGCCAGGCCCAGCGATTGCGCAGCGACTTCCACACCGAGGCGAATATGTCCTCCTCCTCGCGCAGCCCCGCCATGTTCAGCACTTCGCTTTCGCTTTCCTCACGAATCAGGTCGACCATCTCGTCGATGGTCAAACGGCCGATCAGCTTGCCGTTCTTGTCCACCACCGGCGCGGAAATGAGGTCGTAGCGCTCGAAGGCCTGGGCCGCATCGTAGGCATCCTCGTCGGGATGGAAGCTCACCGGATCGGTGGCCATTACCTCGCTGACCAGCTTGTCCGGATCATTGACCAGCAGGCGCTTGACCGGCAGCACCCCCTTGAGCACACCGTCATAGTCGACCACGAACAGCTTGTCGGTATGGCCCGGCAACTCCTTGAGACGGCGCAGATAGCGCAGCACCACCTCGAGACTGACGTCTTCGCGAATGGTGACCATCTCGAAGTCCATCAGCGCGCCGACCTGCTCCTCCTCGTAGGACAGCGCCGAACGCACCCGCTCACGCTGCTGGGCGTCGAGGCTTTCCATCAGCTCGTGGACTACATCGCGAGGCAACTCGGAGGCCAGGTCCGCCAGCTCGTCGGCATCCATCTCCTTGGCCGCCGCGAGTATCTCGTGGTCGTCCATGTCGGCGATCAGGGTCTCGCGCACCGCGTCGGAGACTTCCAGCAGGATGTCGCCATCACGCTCGGCCTTGACCAACTGCCAGACGGTCAGACGGTCATCCAGCGGCAGTGCCTCGAGGATGTGGGCAATGTCGGCGGGGTGCAGATCCTCGAGCCTGCGCTGCAACTCGACCAGATTCTGCCGGTGCACCAGGCTCTCTACCCGGTCGGGATGCTGGCCCTCCTGACGATGAGTCAGGTCTTCGACCAGCTTGTGCCTGTGCAGCAGATCGACCACCTGAGCCAGGCGATCCTGCAGGCTTTCTTGCGGTTTCTTGGCGTCTACTTCAGTCATGGCGCGCTCCACCCCCAGCGGCGGCGCACGCCAAAGAGGGTCAATCAGTCAATACGCGATTGCACAAACGAGAATCGAAACAACTACTGGGTAAGTCCATGGTGGTAGTCCACAAGCCCCGGCGGAGCTGACGCCGCCGATAATAACACCGCAGCATTGCTTTGCACGCGACAAAAGCCGGCAAGAACAAGCGCTTGGACCACATACCCGCGAACCTTTCGCGCATCTGCTTGTGCGACGCCGGAGATCGGGCGCGAGGCACCCTGGCGCGGCAAAAGCTTTCCGCTACTCTCAGTGAGCGACTGTCAAGGAGGACGCGTCGATGCATACAGCCTACTGCGCCACCATCTGTGCCTTGCTGCTGAGCCCCTGCCTGGCACAGGCCACAACTGTCTATCGCTGCGAAGACCGCAACGGCCACACCACCTACACACTCCAGGGCTGCCCGGCTGAGCAGGAACAATACCTGGAAGACGTCGACAACCCGACACCCGGCAGCGGCAGGCCCGTTCCCCTGGCAGAAACCGGCCGCACCGCCCGCGCGCCGGCCGCGAACCCGAGAAAGGATGAACCTATAGTGGTCGGCGAACAGCAGGACGGCTGCGGCAATCGCGTCACCGGCAGCACCCGACGCACGGCGATGATCAAGCAGCGGATTCGCAGCGGCATGACCCGAGCCGACGTGGAAAGCAGCCTGGGCACACCCGACAAGATCAGCAGCCACAACGGTCAGATGCGCTATCACTACCGCGACCGCCGCGGCAACACACGCCAAGTCAGCTTCGACGAAGCTGGCTGCGTCAAAGGCAAACGCTGAAACGCAAGCAAAGAAAAAGGGCCTGCATCGCTGCAGGCCCTTCTATATGGCGCACTCAGGAGGATTCGAACCTCCGACCGCCCGGTTCGTAGCCGGGTACTCTATCCAGCTGAGCTATGAGTGCGTATGGCGCTTTTAGACCAGATCACCGCTGGTTGAAATGAAGGAAACCGCATCACTGCAGCCACTTCAAATATGGCGCACTCAGGAGGATTCGAACCTCCGACCGCCCGGTTCGTAGCCGGGTACTCTATCCAGCTGAGCTATGAGTGCACTGTGCGTGCGCATTATAAGGATCGATACTCAACAATCAAGCTTTTATCCAATAAATTCAACAACTTACTGGCTAGCTCAGATTTATCGCCTTGCAATGCAAATAATGGCGGAGAAGGGGGGATTCGAACCCCCGACACCCTTTTGAGATGTACTCCCTTAGCAGGGGAGCGCCTTCGGCCACTCGGCCACCTCTCCGCAACACGGGGCGCATGATACCCATCTTTACCCCGCTTGCAAAGCCAAAAATTAGATAAAAATTAGTGGCTTGGTTCTTCGTCTTTCTCTTTCTGGATGCGCTGGTAAATTTCCTCCCGGTGCACGGCTACTTCCTTCGGCGCGTTAACGCCGATGCGCACCTGATTACCCTTCACACCCAACACGGTGACAGTGACCTCGTCACCCACCATCAGGGTCTCTCCGACCCGGCGAGTTAGAATCAGCATTCCTTTCTCCTCACGGATTTCAATACAGGACAACAGTCTGCAAAAGTAAAATGGTGGCAGCCCCGTACAACTCAAGCGGAACCTTCACCCAAGTATTGACCAGTGTGGGCAGAAAGAAAGCCCCGCCCACCCTCGCCAAAAATGACAAAAGGCGCGGACTGAGCCGCGCCTTCTGGGTAATGCCTTACTCGCCCTGTCGGGCCGGGGCATCCAACTCGAAAGCGGTATGCAGGGCGCGCACCGCCAATTCCAGGTATTTCTCCTCGATGACCACGGAGACTTTGATTTCCGAAGTCGAGATCATCTGGATATTGATGTTTTCCTTGGCCAGCGCCTCGAACATGCGACTGGCAACACCGGCGTGCGAACGCATGCCGACACCGACGATGGACACCTTGGCGATCTTGATGTCACCGATCACCTCGCGGGCACCCAGCTCGCGCGCGGTGTTTTCCAGCACCTGGTAGGCGCTCTGGTAGTCGTTGCGGTGCACGGTGAAGGTGAAGTCGGTGGTGTTATCGTGCGCGACATTCTGCACGATCATGTCGACCTCGATATTGGTGGCACTGATCGGGCCGAGAATCTTGAAGGCCACGCCCGGGATGTCCGGCACGCCACGGATAGTCAGCTTGGCTTCGTCGCGATTGAAGGCGATGCCGGAGATGATCGGCTGTTCCATGGTTTCCTCTTCATCAAGGGTAATGAGGGTGCCCGGCCCCTCTTGGAAGCTGTGCAGCACGCGCAGCGGGACGTTGTACTTGCCGGCGAACTCCACCGAGCGAATCTGCAGCACCTTGGAACCCAGGCTGGCCATTTCCAGCATCTCTTCGAAGGTGATCTTCTCCAGGCGCTGGGCCTGCGGCACCACGCGCGGGTCGGTGGTATAGACCCCGTCGACGTCGGTGTAGATCTGGCACTCGTCGGCCTTCAGCGCCGCCGCCAGGGCCACGCCCGTGGTGTCGGAGCCGCCGCGACCCAGGGTAGTGATATTGCCGTGCTCATCGACGCCCTGGAAACCGGCGACCACCACCACGCGACCGGCCTTGAGGTCGGCCCGCAGCTTCTGGTCATCGATCTGCAGAATGCGCGCCTTGTTGTGCGCGCTGTCGGTGAGAATGCGCACCTGATTGCCGGTGTAGGACACCGCCGGCACGCCGCGCTTGATCAGCGCCATGGCCAGCAGGGCGATAGTCACCTGCTCGCCGGTGGAAACCATGACATCCAGCTCGCGCGGCACCGGCTGATCGTCACTGACCTGCCTGGCCAGGTCGATCAGGCGATTGGTTTCTCCGCTCATGGCGGATACCACCACGACGATATCGTCGCCGTTCTCGCGGAACTTCTTGACCTTCTCGGCCACCTGCTGAATGCGCTCAACGGTGCCAACGGAGGTGCCCCCGAATTTCTGTACGATCAAAGCCATTTCAAAGCCGCCTCAGCCCGTGAAGGGCGCCCATTAAACATTCAACACTGTCGACTGCCAAGGCCCGCCGGGCGTGCTCCGGGCCTTGACCGAGATGCCGGCGAACCGGCGCCTACAGCCCCTGCGAGACGAATTGCTGGGCCAGGCCCAGCGCCTCCTCCAGCTTGCCGGCCTCGCTGCCGCCCCCCTGCGCCATATCCGGACGGCCGCCTCCCTTGCCGCCGACTGCCGCGGCAGCCTGCTTCATCAGCTCGCCGGCCTTGAGCTTGGCGGTGAGGTCCTGGGTGACGCCGGCGACCAGCACGACCTTGTCGTCCTGCACGCCGCCGAGCAGGATCACCGCGCTGCCGAGCTTGTTCTTCAACTGATCGACCATCGCCAGCAGGGCCTTGCCATCCAGGCCGTCGAGACGCGCGGCGAGCACCTTGATGCCCTTGACCTCGACGGCCGAGCCGGCCAGATCGTTGCCGGCGGCACTGGCGGCCTTGGCCTTGAGCTGCTCGAGCTCCTTTTCCAGCTGGCGATTGCGTTCGATCACCCCGACCAGCTTGTCCAGCAGGTTGTCGCGATTGCCCTTGACCAGCGCCGCGGCTTCCTTCAGCTGCTCTTCCGCGCCGTTGAGATAGGCCAAGGCCGCGGCGCCAGTGACCGCCTCGATACGCCGCACACCGGCAGCCACACCACCTTCGCTGGTGATCTTGAACAGACCGATGTCACCGGTGCGCGCTACGTGGGTACCGCCACACAGCTCCACCGAGAAGCCGCCGCCCATGGTCAACATGCGCACACGGTCACCGTACTTCTCGCCGAACAGCGCCGCCGCGCCCTTGGCCTTGGCGGTATCGATGTCGGTTTCTTCGGTTTCCACCGCGCTGTTCTTGCGGATCTCGGTGTTGACGATGTCCTCCAGGGCCTTGAGCTGGGCCGGGGTCACCGCCTCGAAATGGCTGAAGTCGAAGCGCAGGCGCTGGCTGTCGACCAGCGAGCCCTTTTGCTGCACATGCTCGCCCAGCACCAGGCGCAGGGCAGAGTGCAACAGGTGGGTCGCCGAGTGATTCAGCGCAGTGGCCTGGCGCACGCCGGCATCGACCTGCGCCGCGATCGCAGCACCGACCTCGAGGTCGCCGCCAGCCACGATGCCGTGATGCAGGAAGGCGCCACCGGCCTTGGTGGTATCGCGCACGTCGAAGCGCACGCCGGCGGCTTCGAGATAGCCGCAATCGCCGACCTGGCCGCCGGACTCGGCGTAGAACGGCGTCTGGTCGAGCACCACGACGCCTTCTTCGCCTTCGGCCAGGCGCTCGACGGCCTGGCCATCGCGAAATAGCGCGATGACCTGGCCCTTGCCACTGGTGCCCTCGTAGCCGAGGAAGCGGGTGTCGCTGTCGACCTTGACCAGGCTGTTGTAATCCATGCCGAAGGCGCTGGCCGAGCGGGCACGCTCGCGCTGGCCTTCCATTTCGCGCTCGAAGCCGGCCTCGTCGATGCTCAGGCCACGCTCGCGGGCGATGTCGCCGGTCAGGTCGACCGGAAAGCCGTAGGTGTCGTACAGCTTGAACAGGGTCTCGCCGGGGATCATCTTGCCCTTGAGGCCGACTAGGTCCTGCTCGAGGATCTTCAGGCCCTGTTCCAGAGTCTTAGCGAACTGCTCTTCCTCGCCCTTGAGCACACGCTCGATATGCGCCTGCTGCTGCTTGAGCTCGGGGAAGGCCTCGCCCATCTCGGCCACCAGCGCGGCGACGATGCGGTAGAAGAAGCTGCCCTTGGCCCCCAGCTTGTTGCCGTGCCGGCAGGCGCGGCGAATGATCCGGCGCAGCACGTAACCACGCCCCTCGTTGGACGGGGTGACCCCATCGGCGATCAGGAAGCTGCAGGAGCGGATGTGGTCGGCCACCACCTTCAGCGACGGTTCGTCGTCGTTGGCGCAGCCGATGGCTTCGGCTGCGGCGGCCAGCAGGCTCTGGAACAGATCGATCTCGTAGTTGGAATGCACGTGCTGGAGCACTGCACTGATCCGTTCCAGGCCCATGCCGGTATCCACGCTCGGCGCCGGTAGCGGGTGCATGACGCCGTCCGCGGTGCGGTTGAACTGCATGAACACGTTGTTCCAGATCTCGATGTAGCGGTCACCGTCTTCGTCCGGGCTGCCGGGCGGGCCGCCCCAGATCTCCGGGCCGTGATCGAAGAAGATCTCGGTGCAGGGGCCGCACGGGCCGGTATCGCCCATCGCCCAGAAGTTGTCGGAGGCATAGGGCGCGCCCTTGTTGTCACCAATCCGGACCATGCGCTCGTGGGGCACGCCGACCTCTTCGGTCCAGATCCCGTAGGCCTCGTCATCGCTGGCGTAGACGGTGACCCACAGCTTGTCCTTGGGCAGGCCCAGCCATTTCTCGGCGGTCAGGAACTCCCAGGCGAAGTGGATCGCATCGCGCTTGAAGTAGTCGCCGAAGCTGAAGTTGCCGAGCATCTCGAAGAAGGTGTGGTGACGCGCGGTGTAGCCGACGTTTTCCAGATCGTTGTGCTTGCCGCCGGCGCGCACGCATTTCTGGCTGGTAGTGGCGCGGGTGTAGGCGCGTTTTTCCAGGCCGAGAAAGCAGTCCTTGAACTGGTTCATGCCCGCGTTGGTGAACAGCAGGGTCGGATCGTTGCCCGGAATCAGGGAACTGGAAGCGACACGGGTGTGCCCCTTCTCTTCGAAGAAGCTCAAAAAGGCTTCACGGATTTCTGCGCTTTTCATAGGGTCATCCACGGAAACAGGCGGCCACGGCAAAGCCGGCAAAGGGCCGCATTATATCGGGCCTGACAGTGGCGGCTAGTGCCTTTATCGATAGTGAACGGCTATAGGGTAGCCCGACAGCGCCTACAGCTTGTTAAATGCCGCAAATGCCTCGACCACCCGGTCGATCTCGCCGGTCGCGACATCCAGATGAGTGACCATGCGCAAGCGCGGAGCGGCCGTCAGCTTGATCCCGCGCTCGGCGCAGAACGCCTTGAGCGCAGCGGCCCGCTCACCCACCTGGACATAGACCATATTGGTCTGCACCGGCTCGACATCGAAGCCCAGTTGCTTCAGCCCGGCGGCCAGGCGTTCGGCGTGGGCATGGTCCTGCGCCAGGCGCGCCACCTGATGCTCGAGCGCATACAGGCCGGCGGCGGCCAGCACCCCGGCCTGGCGCATGCCGCCACCGACCATCTTGCGCAGGCGTCGCGCCTTGCCGATCAGCGCGGCGCTGCCGCACAGCACCGAACCAACCGGGGCGCCGAGCCCTTTGGACAGACACACCGATACCGAATCGAAGTGCTGAGTGATCTCCCGCGCCGCGACGCCCAGCTTGACCGCCGCGTTGTACAGGCGCGCGCCATCCAGGTGCAGGGCCAGCCCGTGCTGGCGGGTCAGCTCGCGCGCCGCAGCCAGATAGGCCTGCGGCAGCACCTTGCCCTGCATGGTGTTTTCCAGCGCCAGCAACCGGGTGCGGGCGAAATGAAAGTCGTCCTGCTTGATCGCCGCAGCGACTCGCGCCAGGTCAAGGGAGCCGTCGTCCTCCATGTCCAGCGGTTGCGGCTGGATGGAACCGAGTACTGCGGCGCCGCCGCCTTCGTACTTGTAGGTGTGCGCCTGCTGGCCGACGATGTACTCATCGCCACGCTCGCAGTGGGCCATCAGCCCGAGCAGGTTGCTCATGGTGCCGGTGGGCACGAACAGGCCGGCGGCGAAACCCAGCTCGGCGGCCAGATACTGTTCCAGGCGGTTGACCGTGGGGTCCTCGCCATAGACGTCATCGCCCAACTCGGCGTTCAGCATGGCCTCGCGCATGCCGGCGGTGGGCTGGGTGACAGTATCGCTGCGCAGGTCGATCACAGACATTGGGGCTTCCCTGAAAAATGACGGAAACCCGATGCTAAGGCGCCGCCGAACGGCGAACAAGGTACAGCTGGGCACAATCGGCGCGAGCCTGATGTGCCCATGACGGGCCGGCTCAGACCAGTGCGGCGTCCTCGGCCGGGACGATGAGAATGCCGGCGCGCAGGCCGTTCTTCACCTTCGGATTGGGAAAGATGATTCGCGCGCCCTGCTCCTCGACCACCCAGCGCATGCCGGCCAGGTCCTCGGCGAGCAGATAGCCGACCGGCAACTCGCTAAAGTTCTCGACGCCGTCCGGCAGGTGCATCTGGAAGGCATCGCTGTGCTTGATGACCTCGCGCGCCACCGCGAACAACTTGAGCTCTTGCAGATCGCCGGACTCCTGCTCGGGCTCGCAGCCCTCGACGATCTGCTGCAGACGCAGCTCCAGCCGCTGCAGGTTCACCTCCTGGTTCTGCCCGAACGCCCGCGCCTTGCCCAGTTCCAGGGTGAAGGCCTCGGCACCGAGCTGACTGTAGGTGTAGGCACTGAAGGTAATCGAACTCTTGTTGTGCAGCAGCACCGCCTCGATACCCGCCGCCTCCAACCGGGCCAGCTCGCGCTTGCTGCGCGGGCGCCCTTCCTGCCAGGGATAGAGCGCAAACTGTTCGATCTTCGAGCCGCGGATGGCCGTGTGCAGGTCGTAGTGCAGGCGGGTGCGCTCGGGGTTGTTGAAGAAGGTCGCCGCCAGGTGCTCAAGGTCGCAGGCACGCATCGCCTCGACCCCGGTATGCTGCTCATGACGCCCATTGAACAGGCGGTTGATATCCTGCTCGATGAAGCGCTCGCCGCGGCGAATCGCCGCCGGATTGCCGAACAGGAAGAGAATGCGTGCTCGCGGCTTCAGCTCACCACGGGCGATGCCCCGCAGCAGGCGATCGAGCAGTTCGATGGGGGCGGTTTCATTGCCATGGATACCGGCCGACAGCAGCAGGTCCAGGCCGTTGTCGCTGGCCGCCGGCGGGGTGATCTCCAGCGCCCCCTCGGCCAACCAGCGCAGGCGCGCGCCCTCGTGGGTCAGCTGGATCTTCGCTGCCGGTTCGTGGCCGGCAAGGGTCAGTTCGAGCAGTTTACCGAGGGCAAGCATGGGGACTACCTCAATCGTGGTTGCAGTCGGGACCGTGTACGTGCTCGTCATCGCCAAGCCCGGCCGGCTCCATCTCCAGTTGCAGGCTGACCAGGTTGGTGGCCAGCGGACGCAGCAGCAGGTTGGCGTACTCGGCGTCGCCCTCCTCCACGTCGACGCCGATGATCAGCTGACCGCGGCCATCCTGCTGGATCCACACCTCCTTGCCCTGCCAGACCACGGCAAAGCGGGTGCAAGAGGTCTCCAGCTGGGTGCCGTCGGTGTCTTCGAGGATCAGTTGCAGGGCGTCGGACATGGTGATGGGCTCTCTATTAGGCCAATTGGAAGGGATAGACCGAGCCCAGTTTAAGGATCTGGGTCAATTCATCCAGTGCCGTGCGACATTCGACCAGCAATTGCGGGTCGGCCAGGTCGCTCTCGCTGAGCTGATCGCGGTAGTGCTTGTCGACCCAGACGTTGAGGGTGTCGTACAGGCTCGGGGTCATGATCACCCCGGGATTGACCGCTTCCAGCTCATTGTCCTTGAGCGCCACTCGCAAACGCAGGCAAGCGGGGCCTCCGCCGTTCTGCATGCTCTGCTTGAGATCGAAGACCTTGACCTCGCGGATCGGCCCGTTGCCGCTGGTGAGCCGCTGCAGGTAGCTCCAGACGTTGCCGTTGTTGCGGCACTCCTCCGGCACGATCAGCAACATGCCGCCATCGGCGCGGCTGAGCAGCTGGCTGTTGAACAGGTAGGAGCGCACCGCATCCTCCACGCTCACCGCGTCACGCGGCACGCATACGGCCTGCAAGCGGCCGCCGCGCTTGGCCAACTTGTCGCCCAGTTCGGCCAGCACCTTGTCGGTGTCGAGGAAGGCGTCCTGGTGATAGAACAGCACCTCGCCATTGCCGACCGCGATCACATCGTTGTGGAACACACCCTGGTCGATCACCGCGGGATTCTGTTGAGCATAGACCACCCCTGCCTCGCTCAAACCATGCAGGCGGGCCACCGCCTGCGAGGCCTCCAGGGTCTGCCGCGCCGGGTAGCGGGTCGGCTGGGCAAAGCGACTGTCGAAGGCGCTGCGGCCGAAGACGAAGAACTCCACGCCGGCATCGCCGTAGCCCTTGCAGAAGCGGGTGTGGTTGGCCGCCCCCTCATCGCCGAACTGGCTGACCGCCGGCAGGGCCGCGTGGTGAGCGAAATGCTGCTCATCGGCGAACATGGCGCCGAGCACCCGACTGGTGGTCGGATGTTCGATGCTGCGGTGGAACTTGCAGTTGAGGTTGGCCGCGGTGAAGTGCACCCGCCCATCGGCGGTGTCGGCGCTGGGGCTGACGGTACAGGCGTTGGCCGTCCACATGCTGGAGGCCGAGCAAGTGGCCACCAGCAGCGGCATGGCCTCCTTGGCGGCACGCTGGATCACCTGGGCGTCAGTTCCGCTGAAACCCAGACGGCGCAAGGCGTTCACATCCGGTCGCTCCTGCGGGGCCAGCACGCCCTGCTTGAAGCCCATCTCCATCAGCGCCTTCATCTTCGCCAGGCCCTGCTTGGCGGCCTGCCTGGGGCTGGAAATCGCCTGACTGTTGCTCTGCGAGGCCACGTTGCCGTAGGACAGGCCGCCGTAGTTGTGAGTCGGCCCCACCAGGCCATCGAAATTCATTTCATAAGCGGACATTACAGGCTTACTCCCGGAGTCAGGGTGGCAGGCAGGCTCAGGCTTTCGGATTCCAGCGAGGCCACCGGATAGGCGCAATAGTCGGCAGCGTAGTAGGCACTGGGGCGGTGGTTGCCGGACGCCCCGACACCGCCGAAGGGCGCGCTGCTCGCCGCCCCGGTCAACTGCTTGTTCCAGTTGACGATGCCGGCGCGGCTCTGCAGCCAGAAGCGCTGGTAATTGGCCTTGGAGTCCGACAGCAGGCCGGCGGCCAGGCCGAACTCGGTGTTGTTGGCCTCGGCGATGGCGGCATCGAAATCGGCGTAGCGGATCACCTGCAGCAGCGGGCCGAAGAACTCCTCGTCGGGGCGCTCGGCCACCGCCGTGACATCGGTGATGCCCGGGGTCAGCAGCGCGGCGTCGGCGCGCGGCTGGGTCATTTCCAGCAGGGCCTTGGCGCCCTTGGCCAGCAGCTGGCGCTGAGCCGAGATCAGCTGCTCGGCGGCCGCCAGGGAGATCACCGAGCCCATGAACGGCGCCGGCTGCTCGTCGAAGGCACCGACCTTGATGCTCGACGCCACGCCCACCAGGCGCGCCAGCAGGGCGTCGCCCCAGTCACCCTGCGGTACCAGCAGGCGGCGCGCACAGGTGCAGCGCTGACCGGCGGAGATGAACGCCGACTGGATGATGGTATACACGGCGGCGTCCACATCGGCGACCTGGTCGACGATCAGCGGGTTGTTGCCGCCCATCTCCAGCGCCAGGATCTTCTCCGGACGGCCGGCGAACTGCTGGTGCAACAGGTTGCCGGTGCGGCTCGAGCCGGTGAAGAACAGGCCGTCGATGCCCGGATTGCCCGCCAGCGCCACACCGGTTTCGCGGGCGCCCTGGACCAGATTGAGCACTCCCGCCGGCAGGCCGGCTTCGATCCAGCACTTGACCGTCAGCTCGGCCACCCTGGGGGTCAGCTCGCTGGGCTTGAACACCACGCAGTTGCCGGCCAGCAGGGCGGGAACGATATGGCCGTTGGGCAGGTGGCCGGGGAAGTTGTAGGGGCCGAAGACCGCGACCACGCCGTGCGGCTTGTGGCGCAACACGGCGGTGGCATCGGCCAGCGGGCCACTCTTCTCACCGGTACGCTCGCGGTAGCTCTGCACCGAGATGGCGACCTTGTTGACCATGCTGGTCACCTCGGTGGTCGACTCCCACAGCGGCTTGCCGGTTTCCTCGCCGATGGCGCGAGCCAGCTCGTCAGTCTTGGTCTTGAGGGCCACGGCGAAGCGCTCGAGCACACCGATGCGACTGTCCAGCGAGCGCGCCGCCCAAGCGGAGAAGGCATCACGGGCGGCCTGCACGGCGGCCCCGACCTGCGCCGCACTGGCGGCCTGGCCCTGCCACAGCAGCTGCTGGCTGACCGGGTTCAACGACTGCAGGGACTCGCCCTGACCAGCCTGCCAGCTTCCGGCAATATAATGAGTGCTCATCTTGTTTTATCACTCCAAGGCAATTCAGCACCCGGCTGTGTCACGGATGCGCAGTTCAATAGACTCGCCCGACCGACGCCGGGCTCTCCGCTGTTGGTCAGCCGCGGGCCGACAGGGGCACCGCACGCACCTGATCGCCGGCGGTCAGCTGCAGGCGCTTGGCGGTCAGCGCGTCGACCACCAGGGTGCCGGCCGCCACACGGGCCGGCGCCGCGGTGATGCGGCAGTCCTCGCGCTTGCGGTTGTGGATCAGATAGGCGGTGGCATCATCGCCGGGCGTGCCGATCGCCAGGACCAATGCCTGACTGGCCTTCACCGCGCGAATCTTCGCGGTTTCCGCCTCGATCGCCGGGCCAGCGTCGAAGATGTCGACATAGCCCTGATAGCTGAAGCCCTCGCCCTTGAGCATGGCCAGCGCCGGCTCGGTGTCCGGGTGCACGCGACCGATGACCGCCCGCGCGTCGTCGGAGAGGAAGCAGGTGTACAGCGGGAACTTGGGCATCAGCTCGGCGATAAAGGCCTTGTTGCCGACGCCGGTGAGGTAGTCGGCCTGGGAAAATTCCATCTTGAAGAAATGCCGCCCCAGGCTCTCCCAGAACGGCGAGCGGCCGCTGTCATCGGACATGCCGCGCATCTCGGCGATCACCTTGTCGCCGAACAGCTCGCGGAACTCGGCGATAAACAGGAAGCGCGCCTTGGACAGCAGGCGACCATTGAGACCGCTGCGATGGCCAGCATGCAGGAACAACGAGCACAGCTCGGAATTGCCGGTCAGGTCGTTGGCCAGGAACAGGGTGGGGATTTCCCGGTGGATGTTCAGTTCCTGGGAGGCGCTCACGGTCAGGCCCACCCGGTAGTTGTACCAGGGCTCGCGCTTGCCGACGGCGCCGGCGATCGCCGAAATGCCGACCACCCCGCCGTCATCGTCCTCGAGCACGAACAGGTAGTCCGCATCGGCCCGCTCGGCCTCGCCGCGAAAGGTTTTCTCCGCCCAGCCGACCCGGTGCGCCAGGCGCTCCTCGTTGGCCGGCAGGGTGGTCAGGCCGGCGCCGGTGCTGCGCGCCAGATCCAACAAGGCCGACAGGTCGGCGCTGCGTACGGGACGAACAATCATGCTGACTCCTTAAACCGCGACCAGGCGCACGCTGGCACCTTCGCCGACGCCCAGGGCCTCGGCTGCTTCAAGACTGAGGGTGACTGGCTTGCCCGGCACCCAATCCAACTCGGCGACTATGGCGCGGTAGTCCTGCAGCTGGCCGTTGCTGACCAGATAAGGACGGCCGCCACTGCCCGGCTCACCGAGCCGGACCGGCACCACGCGGCTCTGGGCGATGGAACGCACGCCCGAGGTACGCGCATGCAGGGTCGGTCCGCCGTCGAAGATGTCGATGTAGTTATCGGTCTCGAAGCCCTCGCGCATGAGGATGTCGAAGGTCACCTGGGCGCGCGGATGCACCTGGCCCATGGCTTCCTGCGCCGCATCCGGCAGCAGCGGCACATAGATCGGGTAATGCGGCATCAGCTCGGCGAGGAAGGTACGGCTCTTCAGCCCGCACAGACGCTCGGCCTCGGTATAGTTCATGTCGAAGAAATTACGCCCAACGGCATCCCAGAACGGCGAGTCGCCGGCCTCGTCGCTGTGCCCAACGATCTCCACCACCACCGAATCGGCAAAACGTTCCGGGTGATTGGCGACGAACAGCAACCGGCCGCGCGAGTTCAGCTCCGAGCCGACGCTGCCAACCAGCGGTCGCTCGATGTAGAAACTGGTCAGCAGGCTGTTGCCGGTCAGGTCATGACACAACGACAGCACATGGATCTTGTTGTGGATCTTCAGCTCACGGGAGTTGTGCACGAAGGTTTCGTTGCGAAAGCTGTAGAACGGCTCGGAGTAGCCTGCCGAGGCAACTATCCCGGAGCAGCCGACCAGGCGCCCAGTCTCGCTGTCCTCGAGGACGAAGAAGTAGCTTTCCTCGCCATTGAAGCTCACTTCGGCCGCGAACGACGCCTCGGAGGCGGCGATCTTGTCGCGCAGGCGACCGGCATCGTCCGGCAGTGAAGTCACACCAACCGGGCTGTCCGCGGCGAGACGCTGCACTTCAGTGAGGTCGGCCATTTGCGCGGGGCGCATCACCAGCATGGTGTCACTCCTTCTGATAAAAGCTCCGAGCCGCTCGCGCTGAGCCGCCCAGAGAAACTACGGCCTGAGCCGCAGAGCACACTAAAGACTGTCGTCCCTGGATTGATCCCGGCGCATCCTTGCGCCGGGCACTCGCATCAGGCCTGGGCCAGCTTGGCCACCGCACGCTCGAAGCGGGCCAGGCCCTCATCGATGTCGGCATCTTCCACCACCAGGCTCGGGGCGAAACGCACCACATCGGGGCTGGCCTGCAGCACCATCACCCCTTCCAGGGCCGCCGCATCCAGAATCGCCTTGGCCTTGCCCTTCCAGGCATCGCTGAGCACCGCACCGATCAGCAGGCCCAGGCCGCGCACCTCGGCGAACACGCCGTACTGCCGACCGATCTGTTCCAGCGTGCTCTTGAAGCGCTGGTGCTTGACCTTGACGCCTTCGAGCACGGCCGGGGTATTGATGGTGTCGACCACCGCCTCACCCACCGCACAGGCCAGCGGGTTGCCGCCGTAGGTGGTGCCGTGGGTACCGACCCCCAGGTGCTTGGCCAGCTCGGTGGTGGTGAGCATGGCGCCGATCGGAAAACCGCCACCCAGGCTCTTGGCGCTGGAGAGGATGTCCGGGGTGACGCCGTAATGTTGATAGGCGAACAGCGAGCCGCTGCGGCCCATGCCGGTCTGCACCTCATCGAACACCAGCAGCGCGTTGTGCGCGTCGCACAGCTTGCGCGCCCCTTCCAGGTAGGCTTTCTCGGCCGGCAACACGCCGCCCTCGCCCTGGATCGGTTCGAGCACCACGGCGCAGGTCTTGTCGGAGATCGCCGCCTTCAGCGCCTCCAGATCATTGTAGGGGACGTGGCTGATACCCTGGATCTTGGGTCCGAAACCGTCGGAGTACTTGGGCTGACCACCTACGCTGACGGTGAACAGGGTACGGCCATGGAAGCTGTTGGTCGCGGCGATGATCTCGTGCTTGTCTTCGCCGAATTTGTCGAAGGCAACGCGCCGGGCCAGCTTGAACGCGGCCTCATTGGCCTCGGCGCCGGAGTTGCAGAAGAACACGCGCTCGGCAAAGGTGGCATCGACCAGCTTCTTGGCCAGGCGCAGGGCCGGCTCGTTGGTGAACACGTTGGACACATGCCACAGGGCGTTGGCCTGGGTGGTCAGGGCCTCCACCAGCGCCGGATGACAGTGACCGAGCACATTGACGGCGATCCCGCCGGCGAAATCGATCAGCTCTCGACCGCTCTGGTCCCAGACTCGCGAGCCCGCGCCGCGCACCGGAATAAAGCCGGCCGGAGCATAATTGGGAACCATCACCTGGTCGAAATCGGCGCGCTGCACCGGGTCGTGCTGAACGGACATCGGAACTCTCCTGACGAGGAACTTCTGCCTTGGGTGGCAGACGATGAAAGGGATTGTAGGGATTGAACCGGGGCGGGCATTGCCGCCATGCGACAACTTCTTATAGCGCCAACCCGGGAAAAACCGGCGCTTTCGCAAATGCGACAGAAAGCGTCGGGAAGGCGCAGTTTAAACGCTGTTCGCTACCAAAGGGCACGCCCCAGGCAATTTAGCCACAAGCTGACTGGCGGGTCTTTCGCCACCTGTATCCGGCTAGGCTGGCGCTACCGAGGCCTGCGCCAGCGAAGGCCGGGCCAGACAGAGAAAGTCACTCAAAGCTTCTTTCTTCGCCATGGCATCCTGATAGCCCAGCTCGACCAGTTCGTTGCAGTAGCCCTGCTCGAACAACAGGTAGCTGAGCACCCCGGCACCACTCGCCTGGGTCGCCCCCGGCCCACGCAGGAACAGGCGCAGCACGGCCGGCAGCTCGCGGCGATGGCGGGCGGCGATCTCATCGAGCGGCTGACTGGGGGAAATCACCAGCACCTCCACCGGCTTGACCCCCAGGCCACGCGACTGGCGCTCCTCGGGGATCAGCCTGCTCATCAGATTGAGGCGCTCGAGCAGCTCGATATCGCTCTCCAGGCTGTCGATAAAGGCGCTGTTGAGCAGATGCCCGCCGATCTGCGCGAGGCTCGGCGGCAGCACGGCAGGAGGATGACCGAAGGCATTGTTGACCGGCTCACCCTGCGGGTTGTCGCTCACCCCGATCACCAGCACCCGCGTGGCCCCCAGGTGCAGGGCCGGGCTGATCGGCGCCGACTGGCGCATGGCGCCATCACCGAAGTACTCGCGATTGATCTTCACGGGCGGAAACATCAGCGGAATCGATGCGCTGGCCAGCAGGTGCTGCAACGACAGGCGCGTCGGCACGCCAACGCGCCTGTGCCGAAACCAGGGATCGATGGTGGCGCGCCCCTGATAGAAGGTCACCGCCTGCGCCGATTCGTAGCCGAATGCCGTCACCGCCACGGCGCGCAGGCGGCGCTGGCGCACCGCCGCGGAAATCCCGGAGAAATCCAGCTCGCGCTGCAGCAACTCGGCCAACGGCCGGCTGTCGAGCAGGGCCACCGGCAGCTGCCTGCCCAGGCCAAGCAGGCTGTGCCCGATAAAGCGACCGGCCTGGTGGAACACCCCGCGCCAGTCGCTGCGGTACACCTGATGGGTGCGAAAGCCTTGCCAGACGGCGGTCAGCCGGCGCACCGCCTCACCGAAATGCAAGGCGCCGCAGGCCAGACTCACCGCGTTGATCGCCCCCGCCGAGGTGCCGACGATGACCGGGAAGGGGTTTTCCGCGGCGTCGGGCAACAGGTCGGCGACGGCGGCCAACACCCCGACCTGATAGGCGGCTCGCGCCCCGCCCCCGGAAAGAATCAGCCCGGTGACAGGTTCGCTGGAGGTGGTTGAGGCCGTCATGCAGGGCTTCCGCTGGGTTTCTTGGCAAGTATAGGGAGGCGCTCGTCAACCGCCGCGATGGTCAGCACCTGCGGCCGGCTAGGCGCGCCGCTTCTTATACAGCTTGGCCTCACCGGGTGGCCGGGTCTTGAAGCGGCGGTGGGCCCAGAGATACTGTTCCGGGTGCTGACGAATCGCCGCCTCGATCCACTGGTTGATGCGCAGGCCATCGGCCTCCTCGCTGTCGCTGGGAAAGTCGGCCAGGGGCGGATGCACCGTCACCTTATAGCCGCTGCCATCGGCGAGACGAACCTGGGTAAAGGGAATCACCCGCGCCCGCCCCAGACGGGCGAACTTGCTGGTGGCCGTCACCGTCGCCGCCGGCACCCCGAACAGGGGCACGAAGATGCTGCGCTGGGCGCCGTAATCCTGATCCGGCGCGTACCAGACCACCGCGCCGGCGCGCAGCAGCTTGAGCATGCCGCGCACATCGTCGCGCTCGACCACGCCCAGCAGCCTCTGCTCGCGGCCGCGGCGCTGAACGAAGTCGAACAGCGGGTTCTTGTGCGGCCGATACATGCCATACATGCCCTGGCGCAGACCGAGCAGACCGCCGCCCATCTCCAGGGTGGTGAAATGCAGGGCCATCAGGATCACCCCCTGCCCCTCGGCCTGGGCCTGCTGCAAATGCTCCAGGCCATCGAACTGCCCCAGCTCCAGCAGGCGCTTTTGCGGCCACCACCAGCTGATCGCCATCTCGAAGAAGGTCATGCCGGTCGAGGCGAAGTTCTCGCGCAACAACTGCAGACGCTCGGCTGCCGACAGCTCGGGAAAACACAGCTCCAGGTTGCGCGCCGCGATCTGCCGGCGCGAGCGTGCCAGGCGCATCATCAGCGCCCCCAGCCAACGGCCCAGGCGCATCAGCACCGCGTAGGGCAGCAGAGACACCAGCCACAGCAGGCCAAGCCCCAGCCACAGCAGCCAGAAGCGCGGATGCAGGTAATAGGCTCGAAAACGGGGACGATCCATGGTTGATTCCGCACAAACGACAAGGCCGGGCATTCTACAGGACTCGGCTCGGCTTGCGGCCCACCGGCGATATCGCTATAAGTCCGGGCAACTTAAAAGACATGCCCACCCTACAAGGCGAACTAGGCAGACCATGAGCCAAGCCGACCTCCTCGACCAAGACCCCGTATTCCAGCTCAAGGGCAGCATGCTGGCCATCACCGTGATGGAGCTGGCCCACAACGACCTCGCGCGCCTCGATCAGCAACTGGCGGCGAAAGTCGCCCAGGCGCCGGGGTTCTTCAGCAATACCCCGCTGGTTCTGGCCCTGGACAAGCTGCCGCAGGACGAAGGCACCCTCGACCTCGCCGCCCTGATGGCCCTGTGCCGCCGCCATGGCCTGCGCACTCTCGCCGTGCGCGCCAACCGCGAAGACGACATTGCCGCCGCCGCAGCCCTGGACCTGCCTGTACTGCCGCCCTCCGGCGCCCGTGAGCGGGTGATTGATCCGGGCGCAGGCAGCAGCCCGGCGAAACCGCCGGAGAAACCGGCCGAACCCGAGGTCAGGCCGAGCAAGCTGATCACCAGCCCGGTGCGCGGCGGCCAGCAGGTCTATGCCCAGGGCGGCGACCTGATCGTCCTGGCCCCGGTCAGCGCCGGCGCGGAACTTCTCGCCGATGGCAACATCCATGTGTACGCACCGATGCGCGGCCGCGCCCTGGCCGGCATCAAGGGCAACGAGCAGGCGCGAATCTTCTGTCAGCAGATGGGCGCCGAACTGCTGTCGATCGCCGGTCACTACAAGACCGCCGAGGACCTGCGCCGCGACCCGCTGTGGGGCGAGGCCGTGCATGTCTGTCTGTCGGGTGACGTGTTGAACATCACCCGCCTTTAACGGATACTGCGGCCAAATTTCAGGGACACAAAAGGGCACTGGAAGCCTCGAGGGGCCTACAGTTTCCTGCTTTTATCTTCATATTTGGGGTGAATCACCTTGGCCAAGATCCTCGTAGTCACTTCCGGCAAGGGTGGCGTCGGTAAAACCACCACCAGCGCCGCCATCGGTACCGGCCTCGCCCTGCGCGGGCACAAGACCGTCATCGTCGACTTCGACGTCGGCCTGCGTAACCTCGACCTGATCATGGGCTGCGAACGCCGCGTGGTGTACGACTTCGTCAACGTGGTCAACGGCGAATCCACCCTGACCCAGGCCCTGATCAAGGACAAACGCCTGGAGAACCTCTACGTGCTGGCCGCCAGCCAGACCCGCGACAAGGACGCGCTGACCGTCGAGGGCGTGGAGAAGGTGATCAATGAACTGTCGCAGAACTTCGAGTACGTGGTCTGCGACTCGCCGGCCGGTATCGAGAAAGGCGCCCACCTGGCCATGTATTTCGCCGACGAGGCGATCGTGGTAACCAACCCCGAGGTCTCCTCGGTGCGCGACTCCGACCGCATGCTCGGGCTGCTGGCGAGCAAGTCGCGGCGCGCCGAGAAAGGCGAGGAGCCGATCAAGGAACACCTGCTGCTGACCCGCTACAACCCCGAGCGCGTGACCAAGGGCGAGATGCTCGGCGTGGAAGACGTCGAGGAGATCCTCGCCATCCGCCTGCTCGGCGTCATCCCCGAATCGCAGGCGGTGCTCAAGGCCTCCAACCAGGGCGTGCCGGTGATCCTCGATGACCAGAGCGACGCGGGCCAGGCCTACAGCGACGCCGTCGATCGCCTGCTCGGCAAGGAAGTTGCCCACCGCTTCCTCGACGTGCAGAAGAAAGGACTCATGCAACGCCTGTTTGGAGCGCGCTAATGAATATTTTCGACTTCTTTCGTGAACGCAAAAAAGAAACCCCGGCGTCCATCGCGAAAGAGCGTCTGCAGATCATCGTCGCCCACGAGCGCGGCCAACGCAGCCAGCCCGATTACCTGCCGGCCCTGCAGCAGGAGCTGGTCGAGGTGATTCGCAAGTACGTCAATATCGACTCGGACCAGGTCCAGGTCGCCCTGGAGAACCAGGGCAGCTGCTCGATCCTGGAACTGAACATCACCCTGCCGGATCGCTGATCCGCCCTGGGCACGTGGCGGCGGCTCAGGCCGCCGTTCGCATTTGTGGACCCCTGCATGCCGCTGACCAATATCCAGATCCTCCACCAGGACGACGCCCTGCTGGTGATCAACAAGCCCACCCTGCTGCTCTCGGTGCCCGGCCGCGCCGAGGACAACCGCGACTGCCTGGTCACCCGCCTGCAGGAAAACGGCTACCCCGAGGCGCGCATCGTCCACCGCCTGGACTGGGAAACCTCGGGACTCATCGTCCTGGCCCGGGACCCCGACAGCCACCGCGAGCTGTCCCGGCAGTTCCACGACCGCGAGACGGAGAAGGCCTACACCGCCCTGTGCTGGGGCCAGCCGGAGCAGGACAGCGGCAGCGTCGACCTGCCGCTGCGCTACGACCCGCCGACCAAACCACGCCACGTGGTCGACCATGACCTGGGCAAGCACGCCCTGACCTACTGGCGCATCCTCGAACGCTGCGGCGATCATTGCCGGGTCGAGCTGACGCCGATCACCGGGCGCTCGCACCAACTGCGTGTGCACATGCTGTCGATCGGCCACCCGCTGCTCGGCGACCGGCTGTACGCCCACGCACAGGCGCTGGCTGCCCACGAGCGCCTGTGCCTGCACGCCAGCATGCTCTGCCTGACCCACCCGCAGAGCGGCGAACGCCTGCGCTTCGAGTGCCCGGCGCCCTTCTAGCGGCTCATCAAAAGGGCCGCCACAGGCGCCCGCCCCGCTCCCGCTACTGCTCCCAGGGGCGCCCGCGGGTCTGCTCGCTCAGGCGCACCTTCTGCTGCAGCGCGGCCTTGGCCAGCATATGGGCGCTGACCGGCGCGGTAATGAACAGAAACAGGGTGATCAGCAGCTCGTGCAGGCTGATGCCCTCGGTGCTGTTGCCGAAGTAGATCATCGACGCGATGACCATGCCGCCGACCCCAAGGGTCGTCGACTTGGTCGGGCCATGCAGACGCATGAAGAAATCCGGCAGACGGTACAGACCGACCGCCCCGATCAGGGCGAACAGGCTGCCAAGCAGCAGGGACACGGCGACCAGCGCCTCGATCCAGGTATGCATAAGGACTCCTCTATTCGATGATGTCGCCGCGCAGCAGGTACTTGGCCACGGCCACGGTGCCGATGAAGCCCATCACCGCGATCAGCAGCGCCGCCTCGAAGTACAGCTTCGAATCCAGACCGATGCCGAGCAGCACCAGCAGCGCGATGGCGTTGATGTACAGGGTGTCCAGGGCGAGGATACGGTCGGGCAGGTCCGGCCCCTTGATCAGGCGCGCCAGGGTCAGCAGCAGGGCCAGGCCCATGATCGCCAGGCACAGGGGAATCACGTAGGCGAGCATGCGAACACCTCCAGCAATGGCGCTTCGTAGCGGGTCTTGATCTCGTGCACCAGACCGGCCTCATCGGCCACGTCCAGGCTGTGCACCAGCAGGGTCTTGCGATCGTCGCTGAGGTCGGCGGAAACGGTGCCGGGGGTCAGCGAGATGACGCTGGCGAGCATGGTCAGAGCCAATTCGTCTTCCAGCGCCAGCGGGATCTCGACGAAGGCCGGGCGCAGCTTGCTGCTCGGCCCGAGAATCAGCTTGGCCACCTGCAGGTTGGCAATGACGATGTCGCCGATCACCCGCAGCAGGAACAGGCACAGTTTCAACGGCCGCTGAATCTGCGGCGGATTGATCCAGAACCGCTGACTGACCAGCGGGATCAGCCAGCCCAACAGAGCCCCGAGCAACAAGTTACCGAGACCGAAGTCATTGACCAGCAGCAGCCAGACCAGCAGCAAACACGGGCTCAATAGCGGATGGGGCAGCCAACGTCGGGCCTTCATGCGCCACCTCCGGCTTGCAGGAGCTGCCGATAGGTCTGCAGGTCGTGCAGCTGGTCGACCGTCGCCTCGACATACTCCAGCACCGGCGCGGCCAGACCGACCAGCACGGGACTGAGCAACAACAGGCTGGCACAGGCGAACAGACGCCCATAATCCAGCTCGGCACTATCGAGCTGACTGCGCCCGACCCTCCAGAACAGGGTGCTGCCGGCGCGACTGAGGGCAATCAAGGTGGCCAGACCGCCGAGCAGCACCACCGGCCAAAGCAGCAGCGCCTGCGCGCCTGGTTCGACCGACCGCAGCAACAGCAGCTTGCCGAGAAAACCGGAAAGCGGCGGCAGCCCGGCCACGCCAATCGCCCCGAAAAAGAACAGGGCGCCGAGCAGGTGCGGGTTCTGCAGCTGCGGCCCCTGCACCAGATCGCTGGTCTTCACCCCACGCTGGCGGGCGATCAGGTCGGCCAGGAGGAACAGCCCACCGCCGATCCAGGTGCTGTGGATCAGGTAATACAGAGCCGCCGACTGCGCCTGCGGCGTGCCCAGGGCGATACCAGCCAGCAGGGTGCCGACCGAGACAACCACCAGGTAGGCAAACAGCCCATGCAGGCTGCGCGCCGCCAGCGCGCCGATGACGCCACAGGCAATGCTGAGCAGCGCCAGCGGCCAAAGCCAATCCTGCGCCATATTGGCCAAGCTGCCCGCCTCATCACCGAAGATCAGCGTATAGACGCGCAGGATCGAATACAGGCCAATCTTGGTCATGATCGCGAACAGGGCCGCCACCGGCGCCGTCGCCGAGGCATAGGCCCTGGGTAGCCAGAAATACAACGGCAGAAAGGCCGCCTTGAGGCCGAACACCACCAGCAGCAGCATGCCAGCGGCCCCCAGCAGCGGCGCCTGATCGGGTCCCGCCGCCGCCACCCGCACGGCCAGATCGGCCATGTTGAGGGTGCCGGCTATGCCATAGAGCACGCCGACCGCGATCAGGAAGAACGAGGAGCCGACCAGATTCAGGATCACGTAATGCAAGCCGGCGCGCACCCGCTCGGGGCCGCCGCCATGCAGCAGCAGCGAATAGGAGGCGATCAGCAGTATCTCGAAGAACACGAACAGGTTGAACAGGTCGCCGGTGAGGAAGGCGCCATTGATGCCCATCAACTGGAACTGGAACAGGGCGTGAAAGTTCCGCCCGCGCTCATCATCACCGCGCACCGCATAAAGCAAGGCAAAGAATGCCAGCACCGCGGTGACCATCAGCATGAGCGCGCTCAGCCGATCGAGCAGCAGGATGATGCCGAACGGCGGCTGCCAGCCCCCCAGCGCATAGACCTGCAACCCGCCCTGGTTCGCCTGCCCCAGCAACCAGAGGCACAACGGCAGCAGCAGGGTGGTGGCCAGCAGCGACAGGCCACGCTTGACCCGCCTATCCAGGCGCGCTGCGAACAGCAACAGGCTGCCGGTGAACATCGGCAACAGCACCGGCAGGATCAACGCATGATTCATCGCGAGGACTCCCGCCCATCGACGTGGTCGGAGCTGGTTTCACCGACGCTGCGCAGCGCCAGCACCACCACGAAGGCGGTCATGGCGAAGCCGATGACGATGGCGGTGAGCACCAGCGCCTGCGGCAAGGGGTCACCATACTCGGCACTCTTGCCGATCACCGAAGCCGCCCCGCTATGCAGCCGGCCCATGGCGAACAGGAACAGGTTGACCGCGTAGGAGATCAGCGTCAGGCCCATCACCACCGCAAAGGTGCGCCCGCGCAACAGCAGATAGACCCCACTGCCGGCCAGAATACCCAAGGCGACGGCAAACAATGCTTCCATTTCAGAGTACCTCTTGTCCGGCCTTTTCCTGGGTCAGCTTGCCCAGGTTGGCGAGTATCAGCAGGGTCGCGCCGACTACCGTCAGGTACACACCCAGGTCAAACAGCATGGCGCTGGCCAGTTCGATGTCGCCGATCAGCGGGATGTGCCAATGGCCGAAACTGGAGGTCAGGAACGGTCGCTCGAACAGCCAGCTGCCGAGGCCGGTGAATCCGGCGACCAGCACGCCGCACCCGGCGATACGGTGGTAGTTCAGCGGCAAGCGCGACTGGGTCCACTGCACGCCGCTGGCGACGTACTGCAGGATCAACGCCACCGCCGTGATCAAACCGGCGATAAAGCCGCCGCCCGGCAGGTTGTGACCGCGCAGGAAGGTAAACACCGAGATCAACAGCGCCATCGGCAACAGCACCCGCGACAGGGTGGCGAGGATCAGGGGGTGGCGGTCGCGCGCCCAGCTGCGCCCGGCCGTATCGACGCCCGGCTGGAATAGCTTCAGGCCATCGAGCATGGCGTAGATACCGACCCCGGCGATGGCCAGCACGCTGATCTCGCCCAGGGTATCGAAGCCGCGGAAATCCACCAGGATCACGTTGACCACGTTGGCACCACCGCCACCGGACAGGCTGTTGGCCAGGTAGTAGCCTGAAATACTGTCGTAGGGGCGAGTCAGCACGGCGAACACCAGAATCGCCACCATCACCCCACTGCCGACGGCCAGGACGAAATCGCGCAACCCCCTGATGCTGCTCGACTCGGCGCGGGTCTGTGCCGGCAGAAAGAACAACGCAAGCATCAGCAGGACGATGGTCACCACCTCCACCGACAACTGGGTCAGGGCCAGGTCCGGCGCCGAATAGCGGGCGAAGGCCAGGGCCACCATCAGGCCCACCACGCTGAGCATCAGCAGCGAGACCAGGCGCTGGCGGTGGAAGACCACCGTGGCCAAGGCTGCCAAGGCGAGAATCCCCAGCCCCAACGCGGCCATACCGTCGATCGGCGCCAGCGCCAGCGGGCCGGCAAGCTGCGGCAGCGGCCCCAGGCCGAGAATCACCACCACGAATGCCGAGCCCAGCAGCAGGCCCAGGTAGTGCTGCAACGAACCGCTCTCCAGGCGCCCGGTGACCGCCGCACAGCCGCGCGCCAACAGCACGACGCCGCGCTCGAACAGCAGCTTGGCGTCCATGCTCGGCAGCCCGACATACCAGCGAAACAACGGCTGACGACAGGAATAGACCAGCACCCCGCCGAGCAGGGCGATAACGCTCATCAGCAACGGCAGGTTGAAACCATGCCAGATCGCCAGGCTATAGACCGGCAATTCACCGCCGAGGCTGGCCGACGCCGCCGCGGCCAGCAGTGGCGCCACCGTATAGGCTGGCACTATGCCGACCAACAAGCAGAGGAACACCAGCACCTCCACCGGCACCTTCATGTAGCGCGGCGGTTCGTGGGGCGGGTATTTCGGCAGGTTGATCGGCTCGCCGTTGAAGAACACGTCATGGATGAAGCGCAGCGAATAAGCCACCGAGAACACCCCGCCCAGGGTCGCACCGGCGGGAATTACCCAGTTGAAACTCCCGAGCATGTGCAGGTTGAGGGTCTCGCTGAAGAACATTTCCTTGCTCAGGAAGCCATTGAGCAAGGGCACCCCGGCCATCGCCGAGGCCGCCACCATGGCCAACATCGCGGTGTGCGGCATGTATTTCCACATGCCGTTGATCCGCCGCATGTCACGGCTGCCGGTCTCGTGATCGATGATGCCCGCCGCCATGAACAACGACGCCTTGAAGGTCGCATGGTTGATGATATGGAACACCGCCGCTACCGCCGCCAGCCGCGTATCCAGGCCAAACAACAGGGTGATCAAGCCCAGGTGGCTGATGGTCGAATACGCCAGCAGCCCTTTCAGGTCATGCTGGAACAGGGCCATGGCGGCGCCCACCAGCAAGGTCACCAGGCCGGTGATGCTGACCAGGTAGAACCACCATTCCGAGCCGGCCAGCGCCGGGTACAGGCGGGCCAGCAGAAACACCCCGGCCTTGACCATGGTCGCCGAGTGCAGATAAGCCGATACCGGGGTCGGTGCCGCCATCGCGTGGGGCAACCAGAAATGAAAGGGAAACTGTGCCGACTTGGTGAACACGCCGAGCAGGACCAGCACCAGCGCCAGCGGATACAGCTCATGGGCACGTATCGCATAACCGGCCGCGAGCACCCTGGACAGCTCAAAGCTGCCGGCGATATGACCGAGCAGCAAGATGCCCGCCAACAGTGCCAGGCCTCCGCCGCCGGTGACGGCCAGGGCCATGCGGGCGCCCTTTCGCGCATCGGTACGGCCACTCCAGAAGCTGATCAGGAGGAACGACGACAGGCTGGTCAGCTCCCAGAACATCAGCATCAACAGCAGGTTTTCCGACAGCACCACGCCCAGCATGGCGCCCATGAACAGCAACAGGAAGGCGAAGAAACGGCCCATCGGCTCCTTCTTCGACAGGTAATAGCGGGCGTAGAGAATCACCAGCAGGCCGATGCCGAGGATCAGCAGGGAGAACAGGAATCCCAGGCCGTCGAGACGAAAGCTGAGGTTCAGTCCCAGGGCGGGCAGCCAGTCCAGCCGGATGCGCAGCACCTCACCGGCAAATACCCGAGATTGCTGCGACAGCAACAGTATCAAGGCCAACAAGGGTGCCAGAGCGGTCGCTACCGAACAGGCCGAGCGGCCGATCCGCTCCGCCAACAGCGGCAGGATCATTCCAATAAATGGCAAGGCGACTATCAGCGCAAGCGCCATATTACAAACCCCTTCTGCAAGCCCGCCGACTGCATCATGCCGACGGATAGCGTCCAAATCGCCATGCAAACGTGAAACGGTGACCGAATGCCTGTAACGGACTACCCGTTGCTTGCCTCACCGGGCCCCACCGTTCGCCAATGTGCCGGCTAAACCATTGCCGGCACAGCATAACTTGCCGATTATCCATATCTATCGGCGCTAGGTCATGAATAGAATTATTACCAAAACCTCCAGCCAGGCGCTCTCATTGACTCTAGCTGGCGCGCCTGCAAGGTGCCCGACGCTGCGGCGTATCGATTCGCACGCAAGAAAAAGCCGGATCGGCTGACGCCGACCCGGCCACAAACCGGTAGCTGCTAGTGGGTCACGCGACTGGTGCCGTTGACCGACATGATGCGCACACGCTCGCCCACGCGAAAGATCTGGTTGGCTTCGACCTCCTGAACGTAGGCGCGCAAAATGCCGTCATCCTCGCGCACGGTGATTTCCACACCCTGGGTGCGGGTCAAGCCCTCTTCGGCGGCCGCACCCAGCAGGCCGCCCGCGACCGCACCGATCACCGCCGCCACGGTACTACCGCGACCGCCGCCGACACCACTGCCGGCCACACCACCCACCACCGCACCCGCACCGGCGCCGATCGGGGTCTTGGTGCCTTCGATCTTCACCGGCCGCAGCGCCTCAATGGTGCCCATACGCACGGTCTGCACGCTACGCGCCTCGGCGCGCGAGTAAGTATCGCCGGTCAGGCTGGACGCGCAACCACCCAGGACCAGCGCCAACGCCGTAACAGCGGCAACCAACAAAACTGGCTTGTGCATCAGAACTACCTCCGTCTGCTAATGCCGATTATTAGACCGCGCAACAGCTGCTGGTGTCATCCAGAGCCCGGGAAAACTTCGCGCGACAACCCGTCCTGTTCATCGCAGGCGGGCTATCGGTTAGTCTGCGCAGGAGGAGGATTTACCCTTGGACTACTTCATCATCGCCAGCCTGACCATCGCCGGGTTGTATTTCCACTGGTGGCTGTATGTGCGCATCAAGCGCTGGGCCGACCGCGACCTGGCATTGTCGCTGGCAGGAAGCGACGTCGGGAAAAAGGACTATATGCTCAAATGCCTCGCCGAAGCCCGGGCCCGCAAGGTCAAGCGCGCGGAGCTGCAGCGCTGGCTGGAGCGCGCCGCCGCCGACTACCGGGCGCCCTGAGCCGAGCGCCTAACGCTATTGCCGCCAACCCGGCCCGACCGAAGAGCTCTCGCGCAGGCCGGTGACGCTGGGCACCATGCGCCCGACGAGCAACCAAGGCGACCGAAGCCGCCGCTCGATGCCCCTCAGGGCGCCAGGCGCTCACGGCACCACTGACCATCCTGCAGACGGTAATTCAGCCGATCATGCAGACGGCTGGCGCGACCCTGCCAGAATTCGATCCGCTCGGCCAGCAGCCGGTAGCCCCCCCAGTGCGGCGGACAATGCGGAGCCTGGTCGAGAAAGCGTTGCTCGATACTGGCCAACAAGTCCTCCAGCTCGGCGCGATCCTTGATGACCTGGCTCTGCGGCGAAGCCCAGGCGCCCAGGCGGCTACCCAGCGGGCGAACCTGAAAGTAGGCGTCCGATTCGGCAGCGCTGACCCGCTCGACCCGACCCTCGATGCGCACCTGGCGCTCCAGGCTCGGCCAGAAGAAGGTCATGGCCGCATAGGGCCTGTCCATCAATTCACGCCCCTTGGCGCTGTCGTAGTTGCTGAAGAAGGTGAAGCCGCGCTCATCCAGCCCCTTGAGCAACAGCACGCGAGCATGCGGGCGACCCTCGGCGTCGACGGTGGCCAGGGTCATCACATTGGGTTCGACCGGAGGCATTTCGGTCTTCACTGCATCGGCGAACCACTGCTGAAACAGGGGAAAGGGCTCGAGCGGCGCGTTCGCTTCGCTCAAGCCATCCCGAATATAGTCGCGGCGCATATCAGCCAGGGTGTGGAGCATGGCGATTCCCTCTGGAACGGAGACCGCCTAGCTTAACCGGGCCTCGCCTATTTGGCTTGATCTGCGACAACTACGCGCTTGGCCACAACCTGCTCGGCGGGGACGGGCTGGCTGAATTTGGCCAGCAGCGCACGCAGGGTCGGCTGCGGGGTCAGGATGATTTCCACACGACGATTGCGCGCCCGCCCCTGGGCGCTGTCATTGCTTGCCCGCGGCATGTTGGCCCCCATGCCTTGGACCATCAGGCGGTCCTGCTTGAGCCCGCTCAAGCGAAAGATCGCGGTAAAGGCACGCGCACGCTTGTCGCTCAGTTCGCGATTGAGCTCCAGGACACCGCTGCTGTCGGCATGGCCGAGCACCAGCACCGCCAGGGACTTGTCGCCCTCCACGACCTTGGCGACGCGACTGATCGGGCCGAGGGTCACCGGTAGCAGCATGTGCGGACGGTCCGGGTTGAAACTGCCCTGCACCGGCGCCGTGACCACCAGTACATCGTCGCGGCGCTCCAGCTCGAACAGGCTGTCCTTGATCGCCTCACGCAGCCGCGGCTCGTAGTCGTCCAGCCAGGCCGCCGAAATCTGCGGTTGGGCTTTGACCTTGGCCAGCGGCATCGGCTTGGTGTCTCTTTCAGCGCCAGCGCAGCCGGCAATCAGCAGACAGAAGGCCAGTGCGAGAGTCTTGTCAGCAAACATCGGATATCCACACGAAATCGGTCGGAAGAAACTGGCATTCGGCCACTGTTAAGCGAACTAAACAGCCAGGCTACGGGGAAATTGTAGCTTCACCTTTACAAACAATCCGCCAACACTCGCGCAAGTTTCTGCGCACGGGGGTCCATTAAGACGAACGGTCCTAGATTGTTGGTGACGAAGCCGAATGCCAGGTCGCGTTCGGGATCGGCGAAGCCGCTGGAGCCGCCCGCCCCCGGGTGGCCAAAGGCACGCGGACCCAGGCCATAGGTCGCATTGGCCAGCTGCGGCTGGTCGAGCATGCAGCCCAGGCCGAAGCGCGTGGAGGTCAGCAGGGTCTTGTCAAGGCCGATGCTGTGCTCCCGAGTCATCTCATCGAGCAACTCGCTCTCCAACAGGCGACCGTCGAGCAGGCCGCTGTAGAAACCGGCCAGGCTGCGGGCATTGCCGTGGCCATTGGCCGCCGGCTGCTGCATACGCCGCCACTCCGGCTTGTTGGTGCTGGTCATGATCGACGGAGGATTGGTGAACGAGCGCGTGCTCATCGCCGTCGGCTCGCTCATCATCACCTTGAGCAGGCGCTGCGCGGCCGCATCCCCCAGATTGCCCTTGCCGCGGGAGATGTTCGCCACTCGCTCGAACTCACCATCATCCAGGCCGATGTGAAAATCCAACGCCAGGGGCTTGGCGGCGCGCGCCACTATGACCTCTCCCGGGCCGCGCCCCTCGACACGCCGCAGCAGCTCACCGATCAGCCAGCCATAGGTGATAGGCGCATAGCCATGCCCCTCGCCGAGCGGCCACCAGGGCGTTTCGGCGGCCAGTGCCGCCGTCATCGCCGGCCAGTCATACAAGGCTTCGGCCGGCAGCATATCGCGCAGAGCCGGCAGGCCCGCCTGATGGCTGAGCAGCTGGCGCAGGGTGATCCTGTGCTTGCCGGCAATGGCGAATTCGGGCCAGTAGCGAACCACCGGAACGTCGAGCTCGAGCTTGCCTTCGCCGACCAACTGCAGGGCGGCAACCGCGGCGAACGGCTTGGTGCAGGAAAACAGGTTGGCAATGGTGTCGCTATGCCAGGGCTGGAGACCGTCCTTGTCCGCCATCCCGGCCCAGATATCCACCACGGTTTCGCCCGCCACCTGCACACAGAGCGCCGCACCGCGCTCCTGCGGATCCTCGAACAAGGCGGCGAAGGCCTCCTTGACAGCCTCGAACTGAAGGTCGAAATAGCCTTGAATCTGCACTGCTGGCTCCTAGGTCTGGCAATGGGTTGGCTGGCCGGCATTGTTCCAGCCCGCGGTCGAGTTGGGAACCGGACAGGCGCCGGTACCGGTCGCACGCCAGCAGATCTAGCCGATCTCCCGACGGAACGGCGGCAAGGCATTGAGAATCGCCTTGCCATAGCGCTGGGTCACCACGCGCCGGTCGAGCAGGGTGATGGTTCCACGATCCTCTTCGGTACGCAGCAGGCGGCCGCAGGCTTGCACCAGACGCAACGAAGCATCGGGCACGGAAATCTCCATGAAGGGGTTGCCGCCGCGGGCCTCGATCCATTCGGCCAGAGCGGCCTCGACCGGGTCATCCGGCACGGCGAAGGGAATCTTGGCGATCACCACATGCTCGCAGTAGGCCCCCGGCAGATCGACCCCCTCGGCAAAGCTGGCCAGGCCGAACAGCACGCTCTCCTCTCCGCCATCGACCCGTGCCTTGTGCTTGTTCAGGGTCTCCTGCTTGGACAGGTTACCCTGGATGAACACCCGCTTGCGCCAGTCGCGCTCGAGGCCATCGAACACCTCCTGCATCTGCTTGCGCGAGGAAAACAGCACCAGGGTGCCGCGCGAACCGGCCACCAGCCCGGGCAGCTCGCGGATGATGGCCGCCGTATGGTTCGCCGCTTCGCGTGGATCGGCATTCAGGTTGGGCACCCGCAATACGCCGGCATCGGCGTGGTGGAACGGACTGGGCACCACCGCGGTCACCGCCACTTTTGGCAGACCGGCACGCATCCGATAGCGATCGAAGGTGCCCAGCGCAGTGAGCGTGGCCGACGTCACCAGGGCGCCGTAGGCCACGTTCCACAGGTTGCGGCGCAGGGTCTCGGCCGCCAGGATCGGACTGGCATTGACCTCTATATCGAACAATGCACCGCTCTCGGCCAGGGTCAGCCAGCGCGCCATCGGCGGGCTGTCCTCGGGGTCTTCGGCGGTGAAGGCCAGCCACAACTCCCAGTTGCCCCGGGCACGCGCCAGCAGGCTGCCGAACAGTGGGTACCACTCCTCGGCCTGATGGCTGGCGATGCCGATGGCGGCTTCGCCGTCCATTGCTTCCTTGAGCTGTTCGGCGATCCCGGTGAACAGATCGGTCAGTTTGCTGAAGCCCTTCTTCAGTTCCAGGCCCAGCTCGCGCAGGTGCTCGGGCACCAGACCACCGACGAAACGATGACGGGGCCGCTCACGGCCCTCCATGTCCTCGCCGGGCCTGAATTCGGCGACCTGTTCGCAGGCGCTGAACATGAACTGCTGCTGGGTCTTGAGCTCTCGCGCCAGCTCCGGCACCTGCTCGATCAAGCGCCCCAGGTCACCGGGCAGCGGGTGCTGAGCCAACAGTTTGCTCAGGTTCTTGGCCGTCTGCTCGAGCCAGTCGGCGGTCGAGCGCAGCCGGGTGAAATGGGCGAAGTGGCCGATTGCCTTGTCCGGCAGGTGATGGCCTTCGTCGAACACATAGAGGGTCTCGCGGGGGTCCGGCAGCACCGCGCCCCCACCCAGCGCCAGATCGGCCAGGACCATGTCATGGTTGGTGACTATCACATCGACCTTGCCCATGCCTTCGCGCGCCTTGTAGAAGCTGCACTGCTGGAAGTTCGGGCAATGACGGCCGGTGCATTGACTGTGGTCGGTGGTCAGGCGCGCCCAGTCGGCGTCGGCCAGTTCCTGGGGCCAGCTGTCGCGATCGCCGTCCCATTTATTGCCGGCAAGCTTCTCGATCATGCTGCCGAACAGCTTCTGGCTCTGCTCGTCGACGTCGATCCTAAAACCTTCTTCCTCGAACAACTGGGCCGTCGCGCTTTGCGCCTGACCCTCCTGCAGCAACAAGTCGAGCTTGGACAGGCACAGGTAACGACCGCGCCCCTTGGCCAAGGCGAAGCTGAAACTCAGGCCGCTGTTGCGCATCAGATCGGGCAGGTCCTTGTGCACAATCTGTTCCTGCAAGGCCACGGTTGCCGTGGCGATCACCAGGCGCTTGCCGGCGGCCTTGGCCGTGGGTATCGCCGCCAGGCTGTAGGCCACGGTCTTGCCGGTGCCGGTTCCGGCCTCCACCGCCACCACCGCCGGCTCACCCTCGCGCCGGCCTTCGCCGTCGGCCTTTATCGCCCCCAGGACCTTGGCGACTTCGGCGATCATCAGGCGCTGGCCATAACGCGGCTTGAGCGCCTTGGCTTCGAGAAAGCGGGAATAGGCACCCTGGATCTGGGACTTGAGTTCTGGACTGAGCATGATGATCTGGGCGCAAAAAGGCTGGATAAATTTTCAGTGTTTGTAATCGGCCGCTATCATAACGCGCTAAACGATACCGCGCAGAACCGCTTGCCTGACTGGAGTACTCGCATGACCCCCTATGCCATGACCTACGCCCTGCACCTGCTCGCCGCCCTCGTCTGGGTCGGCGGCATGTTCTTCGCCTGGATGGTTCTTCGTCCCGCGGCCGTTAGCACTCTCGAGGCCCCGGCTCGACTGCAGCTGTGGCTCGAGGTCTTGCGCCGTTTCTTCCAGTGGGTGTGGGGAGCGGTGCTGATATTGCCTATCACCGGCGTGGGCCTGCTCCATTTGCACTTCGCCGGCTTCGACAGTGCGCCACGCTACGTGCACGTGATGATGGGCCTGTATATCGCCATGCTGGCTCTGTTTCTGCGGGTGCAGGTGCTCTTGCTGCCGGAACTGCGCCGCGCTGTCAGCAGCGAAGATTGGCCTGGTGGCGGCGCCGTGCTCGGGCAGATTCGCCGCTGGGTGGGCATCAACCTGCTCCTCGGCCTGCTGCTGGTGAGCGTTGCAGGCAGCCGCCCCGGGTTCTGAATCGCCAAGCGGCGCGGCTATGCCTCACCGGATGCTCGCCTGCCGGCCGCTGCCCAGGCGAGCGCCTTTCAATCGATCAGCGGCGCGGACTGCGCCTGCGCGCCGTAGGCCCCCTCGGCTGCCAACGACTCACCCTCGGGTAGCGCCTGAGCAGCGGGTGCCCGAGGCAGCGTCAGCGCGTAGAACACACCGAAGAGCAGAACCTGAGCGCGTGCCAGCCCGGGCTGCCGACAATCGCCGATTCGATCGGCGAACAGCCACAACTCGACGCAGTGAATCAACAGCACAATGCCACAGGCCAGATTCAGCAGTGCCGCGAAGGGTTGCGCCAACGGCTCGACCAGGTTGACCAGGATCACGCCCCAGAATACCGCGGCCAGTAGCTTGCCCGCGACCAAGAGTCTATTCATGCAATCCTCCAACACCTATGGTTGCGCCGCACCTTAGCGGTTTTACGCAAGAGCAACCAGCCGACAAGCAAAAACGGCGACGGGAACCTACTCCCGTCGCCGCCTTCAGGGTTGATTGGTGCTCGAATCGACAGGGATCCGATCAGGGCCGTGCTTCGACCTCCGCCTCGACCCGCCGATTGATCGCACGGCCGGCATCGGTGGTGTTGTCCGCCACCGGTCTGGACTCACCGTACCCCACCGACGAAATCCTGCTGGACTCGATGCCATGCTGATTGACCAGCACGTCGCGCACGGCATTGGCGCGGCGCTCGGACAACCGCTGGTTATAGGCATCGGTGCCGATCCAGTCGGTATGCCCCTCGACCGTAGTGGTGGTCTGCGGGTACTGCTTCATGAAATCGGCCAGACTCTTGATGTCATCCTGGCTATCTTCCTTGACCACCGCCTTGTCGAAATCGAACTTCACATCCAACTCGACACGCACCGGCTCGACGGCCATCTCGGGCTCGGGCTCCATCATCGGCTCGCTGCTCGGGTACTCCTTGAGCGGGCAGCCGTTGTGATGGACAGGTGTATTGGCCGGGGTTCCGGGGCAGCGATCGCGCCGATCGAAAACCCCATCGCCGTCTTCGTCGCCATCCTGGGCATAGCAGATCAGGGTGCCGATGACCGCTCCGGCTACCGCCCCCCCCGCCGCCCAACTTGAACTCTCGATGGCGCCCAGGCCGCCGCCGGCCAGGCCACCAATCGCTGTGCACAGGGGCCAGTTCCCCTGGTTGAGCGGCGCACTTCCCGTACTGGAAGTCGACACGCAACCGGAAAGAACACTGCTGACCAAGAGAAGGGGTGCACCAACCCTGAACAGGTTAGACCTCATGGTGAATCTCCTGTGTCACCGAGCAACTGCCGGCAGCCTTTGGGTAAAACGCCGGCAATTGAACTCTTCAATCCAGGCCCGCATCGTGGCACGTTGCCCCCATGATGCGAGCCCAGCACCTGGCGCTAGGGCTGTGCCTCGACTTCTGCTTCCACTCGGCGATTGATCGCACGACCAGCAGGCGTGGCGTTGTCGGCAACCGGTCGCGACTCACCATAACCGACCGCATTGACCCGATCGCCGCCGACACCGTATTGATTGACCAGAACGTCGCGCACGGCGTTGGCCCGGCGCTCGGACAAGCCCTGGTTGTAGGCATCGGTTCCGATGGAGTCGGTATGCCCCTCGAGCACCGCGTTGGTTTGCGGATACTGCTTCATGAAGTCCGCCAGGTTCTTGATGTCGCCATAGCTCTCTTCCTTGACCTTGGCCTTGTCGAAATCGAATTTGACGTCCAGTTCGACGCGCACGGGTTCGGCAGGCTCGGCCATGACGGGTTCTTCCATCATCACTTCCTCGACCATCGCCATTTCCTGCGCCTCGGCGCCATGCACCCAGCAGTAGGCTGCCGCCATGCCGGCACCGACTGCCGCACCGCCAGCTGCCCAGGTCGAGCTCTCGATGGCCCCCAGCGCAGCCCCACCGACACCGCCGACGGCCGCACAGGTCGGCCAGTCACTCTTCTGCAAGCCTGCACAACCAGTCAGCAAGCCGCTCGCCAGGATCAGGGGTACTGCAGTCCTCATGATGCTCATAAACAAGTCTCCTGTAGATAATCGGCCCAGAACCGACACATATGGATTAAAGACGGCAGTTCTATATTCCGCCAGATTGATGCGAATACTCTGCCTCCGCCCATTCGCTCTAGGCCGGCAGACGACGGCGCGTTAGTCTTTCAACTCCGATCGAGGAATTTCGATGTCTGAGCGCGCCCCTTCCCGCACCCCACAACAAGCCCTGGCAGCCTTGCTGGAGCGCTATGCGCCGCAGCGCCTGCTGGTCATCGGCGCCAGCGATCTGCCGGCGCTTCGCGCTTTCCAGGCAGCGCATGGCAACTGCCAGGTAGCCCATGCACCTGCCGGCAGCCTGCCGCCGGAACTGGCGACCCAGCGCTTCGACCTGGCCCTGCTGGTCGATTGCCTCGAACACCTGCCCAAACGCGTCGGCCTGGAGTTGCTGGGCGGTATTCGCAACCTGAATGCCAGCCGCCTGGCGGTGCTGGTCGACCTGCAGGCATGCGAATGGCAGGACACCGACTTCTTCGCCCTGGCCCTGCAGGCCAGCGAACGTTTTCAGCGCGACCAGCAGACCCTCAGCCTGTTCACCTATGACCTGCTCGACTACAAGCAGGTACCGGACTGGCTGAATGCCAAGTTCTGGGCCAATCCAGAAAATTTCGGCAAATACTGGTGGTAGACGCATGAACCCAGCCACTCTCGACTGCCCCTGCGGCAGCGGCGAAAAACTGCCTGACTGCTGCGGCCGCTACCATGCCGGCACCGCGGCGCCCGACGCCCAGGCCTTGATGCGCTCACGCTACAGCGCCTATGCCTTGGGACTGATCGACTACTTGCTGGCGACCACCCTGCCGGCCCAACAAGCGGGCCTGGACCGCGAGGCCATCAAGCGCTGGAGCACGCAGAGCCAGTGGCTGGGCCTGCAGGTCGAAAGCAGCGAAGAGCTGGACGGCCAGCCGCCGCATGCACGGGTGACCTTTACCGCGCACTGGCGCGACAACGATGGTGAACACCACCATCGTGAACGCTCCGCGTTCGTCCAGCGCGACAACCACTGGTACTTCATCGACCCAACCGTTAGCTTGAATCCCGGCCGCAACGATCCCTGCCCCTGCGGCAGTGGGCAGAAGCTCAAGAGATGCTGCGCGACCTATTTCTAGCAACGCCCGACTCGGGCTCGATCGGAGTACCGGCCGGCGCGCCATGACAAGCGAACCACAAGGAGCGACACATGCGACATGGAATTTGGCTTGGCGGCACCCTGAGCCTGCTGACCTTCGCGGCCCACGCCCAGGCGGACGCCCAGCTTGCCCTAGGCAGCAGGGCCCGGGTCAGCCAGTTGTTTGCCTACCCCAACAACTGCAGCGCCATCTGCTACCGCGACTGGAGCCTGGAACAGACAGTCGAGCATTATCTGAAGCAAAGCGTACAGCGCGACGGCTACAGCAATGCCCAGGTCAGCGTCAGCAGCAAGGACGGTCAGCTCCACGCCACCATCAGCGGAGTGCCAGACGGCTACGGCCAGCCACTCGAGCAACTGCTGGCGTCCGGCGACCTGGCCTATCAGGGCGCGAGCAAGCTCAACGCCGAGGGCAAATGGCAGTACAACTGGTATTTCTTCCTGCCACTGGGCATGGCCCTGGAAAACCGTCGCAGCGTCGAACTGTTGCACTTCCCGCCGGACTATTCGCTGACCCAGGCGCAGGACTACCTGGAGTCCAAGACCACCGACCGCTGGGCCGAGCTGCTCACACAAAACGGCGTACCGCCAGAGCAGACGCCGGCCTACCAGACCATTATCGACATTGCCCCGATTGCCGCCCCGGCCAGCGCCGGCGGCTCGCTGGAAGATACCTACAGCTATTTCCAGGCCTATCAGACCAGCATGGTGGCGCAGCTGACCGCCAACAAGCAGAGCACGGCCCCGTCACTGCCAATGGTCGCCTTCGGTAGCCCGGTACGCGACTGGGTGAATCAACAGTATGGGGTCAATCTCAAGGTGCTCGGCCTCGACCAGATAACGCCTGCCCCCGGGCGCACCGTGGCGGTACTGGGCAGCAACCACCCCAGCTATATCTGGTATGCGGCCGATCCCGAGAACCATGACGGCGACCAGAGCAAAGCCGACCAGGCCGGGATCAAGGTCATGGGCCAGGACATCTCGGCGGCCTGCTGGCAGGCCAGCATGGGCCGCGATCCGGGGGCAGACGCCGCCACCACCCTGCACAGCTGCACGCAAAAATGGCAGGTGGCCGACCAGCAGCAGACCTGCCAGCTGTTCTATACCTCGATTCGCGACCTGACACCGGCTCAGGCCCAGGCCAAGTGCGCAGCCAGCGAGCAAACGGCAGCCGGCACCTGAATCGCGAAGTCGTGGATACAGCGAGGCCCGCTTCACGCGGGCCCCGATTGCCGTCACTCCTGCAGTTTCAGGTGCGATACGTCCGGTGGTGGCGCGGCCGGCGCGGCCTTGGCCTGCCCCATATCGCTGCCAGCAGGCGCCAGGCTGAACTGCGACAGATCCAACGCCGGTGCCGCCGGCTCCGGCTTGTCGTCCTGCAGGTCGTTGCCGAGCGGGGCGATACCAAAATCCGGCGCCTGCACCTCACTGAACGCCGCCATGTATTCGTCTCGCGGCACGACCTCGAGACGCCCGCGGACCGCTTCCTCGGCCGCAGCGGTCGGTGCATCCCGGCCCACATCTGCGCCGGGCGGGGTAGCCAACTCGATCTCCTCGACATCGCACGGCATCGCCCGCACCTCGACCACGGCGCCGGCGCGCAGCAGGGTGGAGCGGTATTTTTCCGCGCCAGCGGCATCCAGATTGCTCTTGATCACGATACGCCGGCCCGACAGCAACAAGGCGACTCGCTCGGCGTCGGCCTGGAACAACCTGGCCAGATTGGCCTTCACCGCCTCCAACTGGGCGCCTGGCGCCAACTGGCCGGCAAAGGCAATCTCATAGCGATCCATGGTCACACTCCTGTTCTAAACAACCTGCAGTATGGCGCAGGTTTTTTTCCAGCCACAACACGTTGCAGCCGGCTCGCTGCTTGCTACACTGTGGCGTCCTTCGGAGTATGAAATGTTTTATCAGGCGCAAACGATAAGAATTCTTAGCCTATTGATGTTTTTCGGTCTGCTTTCAGGCCTTGCCGGTTGCTCTTCCTGGATGGCGGGCGACCTCAAAGACCCGGATGTACGCCTAGTCAACGTCGACGTGGTCAGAGCCAAGCTCCTCGAGCAGCGCTTCGTCCTACGCTTTCGCATCGACAACCCCAATAGCATCAGCCTGCCCATTCGCGGCCTCGACTACACGGTCTATCTCAACGACGTGAAACTGGCCGACGGCACCTCCGACAGCAGCTTCAGCGTACCGGCCCATGGCCGCCACGAGTTCGAGGTACCGGTGCGCACCAACCTCTGGCGCCACATGCGCCAGATCGTCAAGGCCCTCGAGGAACCGGAAGAGCCGATTCGCTACCGCCTGATCGGAGTGGTGAAAACCGGCATGTTCTTCGGGCGCAGCGTGCACATGTCGCGCAATGGCGAGATAATCCCCGGCGATTTAATCCCTGAGTAAGCCTCCATGAACCAACAGCACGTCCACGGCCCCGACTGCAACCATGACCATGACCATGACCATGACCATGACCACGGACACGTGCATGGCCCGCACTGCAACCACGAACATCAGGAACCGGTGCGCAATGCCCTGAAGGATGTCGGCCGCAACGACCCCTGCCCATGCGGCAGCCAGAAGAAGTTCAAGAAATGCCACGGCGCCTGACCCCGCAATGACCGGACTGACCCTGGCGGCCCTCCTGGCTGGGGGGCTGTTGATCCTGGCCCTCGCCGGCTACGCCCTGCACCTGTGGCGGCGTGTCTGGGCGCAGCAGCGCGACCAGGCGCAGGTCGAGCAGGAACGCCATGAGCGCCTGGGCGGCGACCTGCAGATCCTCGCCAGCAGCCTGCTCGACGGCCAGCTGCCACTGATCGAGGGCGCCATCAGAATCAAGGTACTGCTCGACAACTACGACAGCAGCCTGAGCCAGGACAGCCGCTGCCAGGTGTTCCACCTGCTCTTCGAGGCCACCGCCCAGGTGCCTACTCACGGCGACTGGAAGGCCCTGGACAAGAGCGTGCGGCGCCAACACGAAAGGCACTTCAATGAGCTGGAGTTGCAGCACAAGGCCGCCGCACGCAGCGCTGCTCGCTGGCTGCTCGAAGAAGCCTTGGCGCCGGCGCGCAAACGCGCCTGAGCCTCTTGCCAGGCGCCTTGCCGCTCTCTACCTTTAGCCGCCAATATACCCTGGGCCGACACCGCGTCGACGTGAGCGGACGCCCGGCTTGCTAGGCTCTTGAGCAGTACTGCTTCCACGCCCCCATTACCTGCGCCGCGCAAGGAGCTGCCGCATGTCTTCGCCCGTGTATCGCCCCCTGGCCCGGCTGTGCCTGGGTGTGGCCCTGAGCGCCGCGGTCCTGAGCGGCTGCCAGTCGTTGCTCGATAGCCGTTACAGCGCCAGCGTCGCCCCGGACCAGGGGACCGTTCGCCTCAAGGGTTTGGCCCAGAGTGCGACGGTAAGGCGCAACGCCTTGGGCATGCCGCTGATCGAGACCTCGACCTTCCATGATGCGCTGTTCACCCTCGGCTACGTGCACGCCAGTGACCGCCTCAGCCAGATGGTCGGCATGCGCCTGATGGCCGACGGCCGGCTGGCCGAGATGGTCGGCCCAGGCGTACTCGACCTGGACCGCTTCATGCGCGCGGTCAACCTCAGGCAAAGTGCCGAGACTCTCTACCGCGACGCTTCACCGCGCCTGCGCAGATTCTTCGAGGTCTATGCCCGCGGCGTAAACGCCTACCTGTTCCGCTATCGCGACAAGCTTCCGATGGACCTGGCCGAGTCTGGCTATCGCCCGCCCTACTGGAAGCCAGAGGATTCGGTTCTGGTGTTCTGCCTGATGAATTTCGGCCTGGCCGTCAACCTGCAGGAAGAAATCGCCGCCCTGACGCTGACCCAACAGGTCGGCAGCGACAAGCTTGCCTGGCTGCTACCGACCTACCCGGACGAGCCGCTGCCCTTCGACGAAGCGGCCAAGCTCAACGGCTTGCAACTCAAGGGACAGATCCCCGGCCTGGCGGCCGTGGGCCGGGCGGCCGGCCAAGTGGCCGACGCCCAGATGCTCGGCGTTGCCGCCTCGAACAACTGGGCCATAGCCCCACCGCACAGTCGCAGCGGCAAGAGCCTGCTGGCCAACGACACCCACCTGCCGCTGTCGATACCCTCGATGTGGAACTTCGTGCAGATCCGCTCGCCAAAATACCAGGCCGCAGGTGTTTCCATCGCCGGCGTGCCGGCGGTGGTCGCCGGCTTCAACGGCAAGCTGGGCTGGGGCATGACCATGGTCATGGGCGACAACCAGGACCTGTTCCTGGAGAAGATCAGGCGCCAAGGCGATCGCCTCTACTACCTTGCCGACGGTCAATGGCTGGCGGCGCAGGAGCGGCATGAAACCTTCTTTATCAAGGGCCAGCGACCGGTCCGCGAACGCATTTTCGCCACCCGCCACGGGCCGCTGCTGAACTCGGTGCTGGGCGAGCGCAAACACCCGCTCCAACCCCTGCAACTGAGCAGCGGCTATGGCCTGGCGCTCAAGACCACCCAGTTCGAGGCGGACAAGACCCTGGACGCGTTCTTCGACCTGTCTCGCGCCCAGACGGTCGAGCAGGCCTTCGACGCCGCCCGAGAAATCCGCGCCACGCCCCTGAACATTCTCTTCGCCGATGCCCAGCACATCGGCTGGCAGGTTACCGGGCGCTTTCCCAACCGCCGCGACGGCCTTGGCCTGCTGCCCTCGCCCGGCTGGGATGGCCAGTACGACTGGGACGGCTTCGCCGATCCGATGCTCCACCCCTACGACCAGGATCCGCCCCAGGGCTGGCTGGGCACCGCCAACCAGCGCAGCGTGCCGCGCGGCTACGGAATGCAGCTGTCCAACTCCTGGTACTACCCCGAACGCGCCGAGCGCATTGCCGAGCTGGCGGGCAGCGGCAAGCACGACACCCAGAGCATGATCGCCATGCAATACGACCAGCGCTCGCCCTTCGTCGCCAAGCTGCAAGTCATGCTCAGCGCACCAGGCATGGCCGAACCGCTGAAGCAGGCCATCGAGGCCCTCGCGCCGCCGCAGCGCGCCCGTGCCCGCGAAGCCCTGGACCGGCTGCTGGCCTTCGACGGCCGACTCGCCGCTGCCTCCGCGGATGCGGCGCTGTACGGCGCCTTCCTGCACGAGAGCGCGCGCCAGACCTTCCTCGACGAACTCGGCCCCGACACCAGCCCTGCCTGGCAAGCCCTGGTGGACGCCGCCAAGCTCTCCTATTCAGCCCAGGCCGACCACCTGCTGGGGCGCGAGGACAGTCCATTCTGGGACGACCTCGGCACCCCGCAGACAGAGGACAAGCCGGCGATCCTCGCCCGCAGCCTGGCTGGTGCCGTAAGCCTGCTCGAGACCCGCCTGGGCAGCGATCGCAGTGCCTGGCAGTGGGGACGACTGCACAGCTATAGCTGGACCAGCGAAACCACCCGCCTGGCGCCCTACATGAGCGCCAGCCAGCGCGCCGCGATCAACTCGCTGCACGACTACCTGGACCGCGGTCCCTATCCGGCCGGCGGCGACCACAGCACCCTGAACGTTTCGGCGTATCCCTGGGGACAGAACTTCGACACCTGGCTGGTGCCGGCAATGCGCATCATCGTCGACTTCGGTCGCGAAGAACCCTTGATCGGCCTGAACAGCTCCGGCCAGTCCGGCAATCCGGCCAGCGACCACTATGCCGACGGCATCGAGGCCTGGCTCAAGGGCCGCTACCTGAGCTTTCCGTTCCAGGCCAAGAACCTGGAGCAGGCCTATGGCACCCAGCACCTGCTGCTCTTGCCCGAACCATAACGACCGTTCGTCGGGTAGCGCTGAACCTATTGCTCACCCGACGACTCTGAATGAACGGACTTACTCCACAGATCATCGACTTTCAGGGCGCCTCGGCGCCCTTTCTTTTGTCCGCGAGCCTCGCCCGCAACGAGCCTGCCGCACGCGCGGCCTGAACCTCACTCCTCGCAGATGCTGGTCACGGCAATGCCATAGCGCTCCAGCAGGCGCACCGCCGGCGTCTGCTCCTCGTAGGGCGCATCCTTGGGCTCTTCGCGTTCGTAGGTCTCCTCGGCCATTTTCAGCAGCAGCTTCACTGCCTCCTCCATGGTCGGCTGGCTCGGCGCCTCCACTTCCAGAACCCCGGTGCCCTCGTCTTTGCTATAGGTGATCATCCACTTGGCCATGCGTAGTCCTTCCCACTCTGGTTGTCTTGATTGACCCCTCATTCGCACCACCCTGCTCGGCGCCGCCTGAGCCATTCGCTCATGTCGACACCTGAGGCGCGAACATCGACAAGATTGCCCCCCAGGCAGCGCCTAGCCGGCCACGCTCGCCAGGCGTCTACGTTGAGTCTAGAAAAGTCCCGGCCGGCGTGCCGAAAAAGCCCCCGCCCCCCCCCCCATGGCCGATGCGCGGACGTAAAAAAGCCGGGACATGCCCGGCTTCTTTCGCGTCCACCGGCCTCAGGCCTTCGGCAGAGTCACCCCCAACTGGCCCTGGTACTTGCCGCCACGATCCTTGTAGGACACCTCACAGGCCTCATCGGACTGCAGGAACAGCATCTGCGCCACCCCTTCGTTGGCATAGATCTTCGCCGGCAGAGTGGTGGTGTTGGAGAACTCCAGGGTCACGTGACCCTCCCACTCAGGCTCCAGCGGGGTGACGTTGACGATGATCCCGCAGCGCGCGTAGGTGCTCTTGCCCAGGCAGATGGTCAGCACATCGCGCGGAATGCGAAAGAACTCGACGGTGCGAGCCAAGGCGAAGGAGTTCGGCGGAATGATGCACACATCGCTCTTCACATCGACGAAGCTCTTTTCGTCGAAGTTCTTCGGGTCGACGGTGGCCGAGTTGATATTGGTGAACACCTTGAACTCGTCGGCGCAACGCACGTCGTAGCCGTAGCTCGACACCCCGTAGGAGATCAGCCGCTCGCAACCTTCGGTGCGCACCTGACGCTCGACGAAGGGCTCGATCATGCCGTGTTCCTGGGCCATGCGGCGAATCCATTTATCCGATTTGATGCTCATGGCGGGGCGTCCTGAATGACTGATGGTGAAAAAGTGAGCGCATCTTACCGGGGCGGCGCACTGGGTTCAAAGCCCCTTAGTCGCTCCAACCGACCAGCTCTGCAGCACTAAATACAAGAAAGACGCACAGAGCATTCGCGCTCAGCGTTAAAAGCGGGTATGGTGACCCCACTGTGCTGCATGTGTCACCGCGAATCGCTACTTGATGCCTAGATTTCGATCCAAACATCGTCCGACTCCTAGTACTCGTTGCACTCAGTCCCGGCCTGGGCTTTTCCAGGGCTGCTATCAATTTTGTTAGGAGATATCACATGTCCAATCGTCAGACTGGCACCGTTAAGTGGTTCAACGATGAAAAAGGCTACGGCTTCATCACCCCGCAATCCGGTGACGACCTGTTCGTACACTTCAAAGCCATCCAGAGCGACGGCTTCAAGAGCCTGAAAGAAGGCCAGCAGGTTTCCTTCGTGGCCACCCGTGGTCAGAAAGGCATGCAAGCTGAGGAAGTTCAGGTTATCTAACCTGCACTGACTCGAAAAAGCCCTGCCCTGTGCAGGGCTTTTTTTGTGGGCGCTCGTTTCGCTGGAGGCCGCGCCGCCCGGGCGCGGCCTCCAGTCACTCAGTCGTCGCTGACCTGGATGTTCGGCATGGCCGGCGCCTGCGACTCGCCGCGCGCGATACGCGCCCCTACCTTGCGCGCAACCTCCTGATAGATCATCGCGATCTGGCTCTCCGGATCGGCGATGGTGGTCGGCTTGCCACCATCGGACTGCATGCGGATGGCCATCGACAACGGCAGCGAGGCCAACAGCTCGACGTCGAACTGCGCCGCCAGCTTCTCGCCGCCGCCTTCGCCGAACAGGTGCTCGGTATGACCGCAATTGGAGCAGATGTGCACGGCCATGTTTTCCACCACGCCGAGCACCGGAATATTCACCTTGCGGAACATCTCCACGCCCTTCTTGGCGTCCAGCAACGCCAGGTCCTGTGGAGTGGTCACTATCACCGCCCCCACGACCGGCACCTTCTGCGCCAGGGTCAACTGGATATCGCCGGTGCCCGGCGGCATGTCCACCACCAGGTAATCCAGGTCGCTCCAGGCGGTCTGGGTGATCAGCTGGATCAGCGCGCCGGAGACCATGGGCCCGCGCCAGACCATCGGCGTGTTCTCATCGGTTAGAAAGGCCATGGACATCACCTCGACCCCATGAGCCTCCAGTGGCACGAACCACTTCTGCTCCTTGACCTGCGGGCGGGTACCTTCGGCGATGCCGAACATGATGCCCTGGCTTGGCCCATAGATATCCGCATCGAGAATGCCCACCTTGGCCCCTTCGCGCGCCAGAGCCAGGGCCAGGTTGGCCGCGGTGGTCGACTTGCCCACGCCGCCCTTGCCCGAAGCCACCGCGATCACGTTCTTGACGTTGGCCAGCGCCGGCACCTGCGCCTGCGCCCGATGGGCCTCCACCACGCAGTCGACTTGCACCTGGGCCTTGTCGACGCCCTCCAGGCCTTCCAGCGCCATCTGCAACAGCTGCGCCCAGCCGTTCTTGAACAGGCCCGCGGCATAGCCTAGCTGCAAGCGCACCGCTACCCGCCCGCCCTGAATATCGATCTCACGCACGCAACCGGCACTGACCGGGTCCTGATCCAGGTGCGGGTCGGTGTAGTGGCGCAGACAGGCTTCGACCGCTTCGCGGGTGACGACACTCATGGTGGCAACTCCAAAAGACTGAGTAAAACAGACGGCCATCCTACCCGAGAGCAACTGCTGGTGCATGCCTGTGGCCGCCGCCGACGCTGACGCAACGGCACGCAGCCAGGCACGCGGTTGCAGAGCGCGGGTGAAAAAAATGTCCTGCGCCTATATAGTTGCCGACTTCCTTTGTTTTCCCTGTGCAGCCGATCACCATGACCGAAGCCCGCAAGATTCTCGTTACCAGCGCCCTGCCCTATGCCAACGGCTCGATTCACCTCGGCCATATGCTCGAGTACATCCAGACCGACATGTGGGTGCGCTTCCAGAAGCTGCGCGGCAACCAGTGCCTGTATGTATGCGCCGACGACGCCCACGGCTCGGCCATCATGTTGCGCGCCGAGAAGGAAGGCATCACCCCGGAGCAGCTGATCGCCAACGTCCAGGCCGAGCACACCGCCGACTTCGCCGACTTCCTGGTCGACTTCGACAACTACCACTCGACCCACAGCGACGAGAACCGCGAGCTCGCCTCGGCCATCTACCTCAAACTGCGCGAGGCCGGCCATATCGCCACCCGCTCGGTGACCCAGTACTTCGACCCGGAAAAAGGCATGTTCCTCGCCGACCGCTTCATCAAGGGCACCTGCCCGAAATGCGCGGCCGAGGACCAGTACGGCGACAACTGCGAGAAATGCGGCGCCACCTACGAGCCCACCGAACTGAAGAACCCGCGCTCGGCCATCTCCGGCGCCGTGCCGGAACTGCGCGATTCCGAGCACTTCTTCTTCAAGCTGCCCGACTTCGACGCCATGCTGAAAAGCTGGACCCGCAGCGGCGCCCTGCAGGAGGCGGTGGCCAACAAGATCGCCGAATGGCTGGATGCCGGCCTGCAGGAATGGGACATCTCGCGCGACGCCCCGTATTTCGGCTTCGAGATCCCCGGCGAGCCGGGCAAGTACTTCTACGTCTGGCTCGACGCGCCGATCGGCTACATGGCCAGCTTCAAGAACCTCTGCGCGCGCCGCCCGGAACTGGATTTCGATGCTTTCTGGGGCAAGGACTCGACGGCCGAGCTGTACCACTTCATCGGCAAGGACATCGTCAACTTCCACGCCCTGTTCTGGCCGGCCATGCTCGAAGGCGCTGGCCTGCGCAAGCCGAACGGGGTCAACGTGCACGGCTACCTGACCGTCAACGGCCAGAAGATGTCCAAGTCGCGCGGCACCTTCATCAAGGCACGCACCTACCTCGACCACCTCAACCCCGAGTACCTGCGCTACTACTACGCGGCCAAGCTCGGCCGCGGCGTCGACGATCTGGACCTCAACCTCGAGGACTTCGTGCAGAAGGTCAACTCCGACCTGGTCGGCAAGGTGGTGAATATCGCCAGCCGTTGCGCCGGCTTCATCCACAAGGGCAACGACGGCCTGCTGGTGGCCGGCAACGCCGCCCCCGAGCTGACCGATGCCTTCCAGGCCGCCGCCCCCTCCATCGCCGAGGCCTATGAGGCCCGCGACTTCGCCCGCGCCATGCGCGAGATCATGGCCCTGGCCGATCGCGCCAACGCCTGGATCGCCGACAAGGCGCCCTGGGCGCTGAACAAGCAGGAAGGCAAGCAGGACGAGGTGCAAGCCATCTGCGCCCTGGGCATCAACCTGTTCCGCCAGCTGGTGATTTTCCTCAAGCCGGTACTGCCCAAGCTGGCCGCCGACGCCGAGGCCTTCCTCAATGTCGTCCCGCTGACCTGGAACGATCACCAGCAACTGCTGGCCAATCACCAACTGAATCCGTTCAGCGCCCTGCTGACCCGTATCGAGCCGGCGAAAATCGACGCCATGATCGAAGCGTCCAAGGAAGACCTGGCCGCCAGCCAGACCGACAGTGCCCCCCAAGGCAACGGCGAGCTGAGCAAGGAACCGCTGGCGGCGGAGATCGCCTTCGACGCGTTCGCCGCCGTGGACCTGCGTATCGCCCTGATCGAGAAGGCCGAGCTCGTCGAGGGCGCCGACAAGCTGCTGCGCCTGTCGCTGGACATTGGCGACGCCAAGCGCAATGTGTTCAGCGGGATCAAGAGCGCCTACCCGGACCCGAGCAAGCTGGAGGGCCGCCTGACCCTGTACGTGGCCAACCTGGCCGCACGCAAGATGAAGTTCGGTGTCTCCGAGGGCATGGTCCTGGCGGCCGGCCCCGGCGGCGAGGAGATCTACCTGCTCAGCCCGGACAGCGGCGCCAAGCCGGGCCAGCGGGTCAAGTAAGCCTGTGCGACTGGCAGCGGGCCACCCCCGCTGCTAGCGTCAAGCTGTCGCAGCCTGCCGCTGAGTACCTGGGCATAAGTCCCGGTATCACGCCAAGTTATCGAGTTTGAGGGATTCGGCGATCGCGGCGGAAAATGTCCTGACGACAGCCGACTTGTACGCCTTATCCCCCTTTACGATAATAGGCGCCCTTTTTTCCACGGCCTTTGCCTGTCCACAACGGTACCCGCAATGACCGAACTCGCCCTGATCATGGTAAGTGCCATCCTGGTCAACAACTTCGTGTTGGTGCAGTTCCTCGGCCTATGCCCGTTCATGGGTGTATCGAAGAGGATCGAGACGGCCATCGGCCTGTCCCTGGCCACCACCTTCGTCCTGACCCTGGCGGCGATGTGCAGCTACCTGGTCCAGCAGTACGTGCTCAAGCCCCTGGACCTGGAGTTCCTGCGCACCATCAGCTTCATCCTGGTGATCGCGGTGACCGTGCAGTTCACCGAGATGGTGGTGAACAAGACCAGCCCCCTGCTCTACCGGGTACTGGGCATCTTCCTGCCTTTGATCACCACCAACTGCATCGTCCTGGGCGTGGCCCTGCTCAACGCCAACAAGGCCGAGTTCACCTTCCTCAGCGCCACCGCCAACGGCTTCGCCGCCGGCCTCGGGTTTTCCCTGGTGCTGGTGCTGTTCGCCGCCATGCGTGAACGCATCGCCATTGCCGACGTGCCCAAGACCTTCCAGGGGGCCGCCATCGGCATGGTTACCGCCGGCCTGATGTCGCTGGCGTTCATGGGCTTTTCCGGGTTGATCAAGCTATGAGCCTGGTTGTCAGCGCGGTACTCGCCCTGCTCGTCCTGTGCCTGGTGTGTGGCGCCATCCTCGGTTTCGCCGCCGTGCGCTTTCGCGTCGAAGGCAACCCGATCGCCGAGCAGATCAACGCCCTGCTGCCGCAGACCCAGTGTGGCCAGTGCGGCTACCCCGGCTGCAAGCCCTACGCCGAGGCCATCGCCGGCGGCGACAAGATCAACAAGTGCCCACCGGGCGGCGAATCGACCATCGCCGCGCTGGCCGACCTGCTGGACGTCGAGGCCGAACCGCTGGACGCGGTGGAAGGCGAGAAACCGCAGATGGTCGCCTACATCCGCGAAGCCGAATGCATTGGCTGCACCAAGTGCATTCAGGCCTGCCCGGTCGACGCCATCGTCGGCGCGGCCAAGCAGATGCACACGGTGATCGCCAGCGAATGCACCGGCTGCGACCTCTGTGTCGAACCCTGCCCGGTGGACTGCATCGACATGCTCGAAGTGGGCAGCACTTTGCAAAGCTGGAAATGGAGCCTGCCCCTGCCTCCGGGGCAGTTGATCGCCAGCGACCGGGAGCAAGCGGCATGAGCGCGCAGGACATGATCTGGGACATCCACGGCGGCATCCATCCGCCGCAGCGCAAGGACCTGTCCAACCGCACGCCGATTCAGTCGGCGCCACTGCCCAAGCGCCTGGTGTTGCCGCTCAACCAGCACATCGGTGCGGCCGCCGCCCCCCTGGTGGTGGTCGGCGAGGCGGTGTTCAAGGGCCAGAAGATCGCCGAGGCGAGCGGCTTCGTCAGCGCCGCGCTGCATGCGCCGACCTCCGGCATCGTCAGCTTTATCGGCCCGCAGCCCTACCCGCACGTATCCGGAATGCTGATTCCGGCCATCGTCATCGACAGCGATGGCGAGGAGCAGTGGGGCGACCTGGAGCCCTGCACGGACTTCCGCGCCCTCGAGCCAGCCGCGCTGCTGGAGAAGATCAGCCAGGCCGGCATCAGCGGGCTGGGCGGCGCCGGCTTTCCCACCTCGGTCAAGCTGACCGCGCGGCCGACCCAGAAGATCCATACGCTGATCATCAACGGCACCGAGTGCGAGCCGTACATCACCGCCGACGACCTGCTGATGCGCGAGAAGGCCGACCAGCTGATCGGCGGCATCGAGATCCTCGCCCAGTTGATCCAGCCCGAGCAGGTGCTGATCGGTATCGAGGACAACAAGCCCGAGGCCATCGCCGCCGTCAGGGCCGCCGTGGGCGATCGACCGTTTGCCGTGCGGGTGTTCCCGACCAAGTATCCGTCCGGCGGCGAAAAACAGCTGATCCAGATTCTCACCGGCGTGGAAGTGCCCAGCGGTGGCCTGCCGGCCGATATCGGCATTCTCTGCCAGAACGTCGGCAGTGCCGTGGCCGTGTTCGAGGCCGTGGTGCTCGGCAAGCCGCTGATCTCGCGGGTCACCACCCTGACTGGCGAGGCCCTGGCGCGACCGATGAACGTCGAGGCATTGATCGGTACTCCGGTGCGCGAGCTCCTCGAATTCGCCGGGCTCGATCCGGCCAAGCTCGATCGCCTGGTCATGGGCGGACCGATGATGGGCTTCACCCTGCCCAACCTCGACGTGCCCCTGATCAAGACCACCAACTGCCTGCTGGCGACGACTGCCAGCGAACTGCCAGCACCGCCGCCGGCGCTGCCCTGCATCCGCTGCGGCGAGTGTGCCGAGGCCTGCCCGGCCAGCCTGCTGCCGCAGCAACTGCACTTCTTCGCCCTCGGCCAGGAGCACGAGCAGCTTCGGGCGCACAACCTGTTCGACTGCATCGAATGCGGCGCCTGCGCCTATGTCTGCCCGTCGAACATTCCCCTGGTGCAGTACTACCGCGCCGCCAAGGGCGAGATCCGCGAGCTGGAACAGAAGCAGATCAAGGCCGAACACTCCAAGCAGCGCTTCGAACTGCGCCAGGAGCGCCTGCGCCGGGCCGAAGAGCAGAAGGAAGCCGAGCGCCAGGCCCGTGCCGAACGCGCGGCCCGCGCCAAGGCGATCCAGGCCGAGAGCAGCGCCGGGCTGCTCGAAGAGGACGCCGTGGCCGCCGGCGCAGCCGCCAAGGCCAGCCCCCTCAGCGACGAGCAGAAGCGCCTGAAGATCGAGGCCAGCATGGCCCAGGTCGCCCTGAAGAAGGCCGAGAAGCAGCTGGCCGCCCACGACACCCCCGAGCTGCAAGCCCAGGTCAGCGAGCTGCGCGCCGCCGCCGAGGCTGCGCGCAAGGCCATGGACGCCGCCCTGGCGGCCGCGCCGGCGACCGCGGCGCCGGCGGTGGATGAGACGGCCCTGAAGAAAGCCAAGATCGAAGCCGCCATGCTCCGCGCCCAGGTGCGCAAGCTGGAGAAACTCGAAGCCCCGGATGACGATCAGCAGGCCGAACTGGCCCGCCTGCGCCAGCAGCTCGAGGAAGCCGAGCAGGCCCTCGCCGCCCTGGAGGCTCCGGCTGCATCCGCACCCAAGCCGGTCGATGCTGGCGCCCTGAAGAAGGCCAAGATCGACGCCGCCATGCTCCGCGCCCAGGTGCGCAAGCTGGAGAAACTCGAAGCCCCGGATGACGATCAGCAGGCCGAACTGGCCCGCCTGCGCCAGCAGCTCGAGGAAGCCGAGCAGGCCCTCGCCGCCCTGGA
>NZ_JBFTEG010000010.1:168856-179848 GCF_041027545.1 Pseudomonas zhanjiangensis
GGAGGCCCCGGCTACTTCCGCGCCCAAGGCGGCAGATGATGGCGCCCTGAAGCAGGCCAAGATCGAACTGGCGATGAAGCGTGCCGAATTGAAGAAGGCCGAGAAAGCGGCCGCTGGCGAAACGGACCTGGAGCCTCTGAGGGCCGCCGTCGCCAGCGCCGAGCAGGCCCTGCACGCGGCCGAGGCGGCCAGCCAGAAGCCGGCGCCGGAACTGGTGCGAAGCGACAAGCGCCCAGTCGATGACGCCACCCGCGCGCTGAAAACCGAAGTGGCCTTCGCCCGCGCCGACCTGCGCAAGCTGGAGCGCGACGAGCACACCACGGCCGAAGCCCTGGACGCCGCACGCCAGCGCCTGAGCGAGGCGGAACGCCGCTTGCAGGAACACACAGAGAGTTGATTCGTCATGCGTGGCTCGCAGGCAGCTGCCGCCAGGTGGCAGTAGATTGCATGCGGGCCACGCCACTAAACATCACAGCCTGGGGTGCCAGCCACGCACCCTGCAGCCGTATCCGACCGGAGCGCCAATGGCCCTGCCCCGCATCACTTCGCCCCATGCCAAGGGCAACAACCGTACCCAGCAGGTGATGCTGCAGGTGCTGCTGGCCACCCTTCCAGGCGTGCTCGCCCTGACCTGGCAGTTCGGCCCTGGCACCCTGATCAACCTGGTCTGGGCCAGCGCCTGCGCCCTGGGATTCGAAGCCGCGATCCTGGCCCTGCGCCAGCGCCCCGTGGGCTTCTTTCTCAAGGACTACAGCGCCCTGGTCACGGCGGTGCTGCTGGCCCTGGCCCTGCCGCCCTACTCGCCCTGGTGGCTGACCCTGGTCGCCTGTGGCTTCGCCATCGTCTTCGGCAAGCAGCTCTATGGCGGGCTAGGACAGAACCCCTTCAACCCGGCGATGATCGGCTACGTGGTGGTGCTGGTGTCCTTCCCGCTGGCCATGACCAGCTGGCCGGCGCCGCACACGGTGGGTCTGCTCGACGGCCTGCAACACATCTTCGGCCTCGCCGCCTTGCCTGACGGCTGGACCCAGGCCACCGCCCTGGACGCGCTGAAGACCAACAAGAGCCTGACCATCGATGAGCTTTGGGCGCAGCATCCGGCCTTCGGCCATTTTGGTGGCGTGGGCGCGGAGGCGATCAACCTGGCCTTCCTCGCCGGCGGCCTGTACCTGCTGTACAGGCGTCTGTTCAGCTGGCATGCGCCGGCCGGCATGCTCGTCAGCCTGACGCTGATGAGCCTGCTGTTCTGGAACGGCTCGGGCTCCGACTCGCACGGCTCGCCGTTGTTCCATCTGCTCAGCGGCGCCACCATGCTCGGCGCCTTCTTCATCGTCACCGACCCGGTGTCCGGCGCCACCAGCAACCTCGGTCGACTGATCTTCGGCGTCGGCGTCGGCGTGCTGGTGTACGTGATCCGCGCCTGGGGCGGCTATCCGGACGGCGTCGCCTTCGCCGTGCTGCTGATGAACCTGGCGGCTCCGACCATCGACTACTACACCCGCCCGCGCACCTACGGCCACCGCAAGCCGACCCGCGGCTTCAGGATGGGGGAATGAACGTGGCCCTGCCCGAGATCAGCCGTTCGATGCTGAAAAACAGCCTGGTGCTCGGCCTCTTCGCCGTGGCCACGGTCGGCGTCGTGTCCCTGGTGCAGCTTGGCACCGCCAAGCAGATCGCCAGGGCGGAGCGCGCCGCCCAGGTACGCACCCTGGCGGAAATCCTGCCGCCGGGCAGCTACGACAACCAGCTCTTGGACAACCGCATTTCGGTCAACGACCCGCTGCTGCTGGGCAGCAAGCGCACCCAATCGGCCTACCTCGCGCTGAAGGACGGCCGGCCCAGCGCGCTGATCCTGCCGGCGACCGCGCCGGATGGCTATGGCGGGGTCATCCACCTGCTGGTCGGCATCCGCGCCGATGGTCAGCTGGCCGGTGTCCGCGCCCTCAGCCACAAGGAGACCCCCGGCCTGGGCGACAAGATAGAGCTGGCCAAGAGCCCGTGGATTCACAGCTTCGAGGGCAAGTCCCTGGACAACCCCGGTGAAGAGGGCTGGGCGGTGAAGAAGGACCATGGCCAGTTCGATCAGTTCGCCGGTGCTACCATCACCCCGCGGGCCGTGGTCAAGGCAGTGCACAAGGCCCTGCAGTATTTCGACGCGCACAAGAACCAGCTGCTCGGCTCGGCGGAGAAGCAACCATGACCAGTTACCGCGAGATCACCCTCAACGGCCTGTGGAAGAACAACCCGGGCCTGGTGCAGCTGCTCGGCCTCTGCCCGCTGCTCGGGGTCAGCAACTCGACGGTCAACGCCCTGGGCCTGGCCCTGGCCAGCGCCGTGGTGCTGATCTGCTCCAACACCGCCGTGTCCCTGGTGCGCGGCGTGGTCAATACCGCGGTGCGCCTGCCCGCCTTCGTCATGATCATCGCCGCGCTGACCACCTGCATCGAGCTGCTGATGCAGGCCTTCACCTATGAGCTCTACCAGATCCTCGGCATCTTCATCCCGTTGATCACCACCAACTGCGTGATCCTCGGCCGCGCCGACGCCTTCGCCGCCAAGCACGACCCGGCGCGCTCGGCCTACGACGGCCTGATGATGGGCCTGGGCTTCGGCGCCGTGCTGGTGGTCCTCGGCGCCCTGCGCGAGCTGTTCGGCACCGGCGCGCTGCTGGCCAACATGCACCTGCTGTTCGGCCCCCTGGCGGCCAACTGGCAGCTGACCGTGATTCCCGAATACCAGGGTTTCCTCCTGGCCATCCTGCCTCCGGGTGCCTTCATCGTCCTGGGCCTGTTGATCGCCGGCAAGAACCGCATCGATGAGAGCCTGGTCGCACGGGCCAAGGCCAGGCAACCGCAAGCCCCAGCGCCAAGCCGCCGGGTCAGGGTCACCGGAGTCATCGAGTGAACGCGGCGAAGCGCTACGAGATCTTCCGGCGCCTGCATGAAGACAACCCCGAGCCCAAGACCGAACTGGCCTACGCCACGCCCTTCGAGCTGCTGATCGCCGTGATCCTCTCGGCCCAGGCCACCGACGTGAGCGTGAACAAGGCCACCGCCAAGCTGTTCCCGGTGGCCAATACGCCGCAGGCCATTTATGACCTGGGTGTCGAAGGACTGTCGGGGTACATCAAGACCATCGGGCTGTTCAACAGCAAGGCGAAGAATGTCATCGAGACCTGCCGCCTGTTGATCGAGCGACATGGCGGCCAGGTACCCGAGACTCGCGAAGCCCTCGAGGCGCTCCCCGGGGTCGGCCGCAAGACCGCCAACGTGGTGCTCAATACGGCCTTCCGCCAGCACGCCATGGCCGTGGACACGCATATCTTCCGCGTCAGCAACCGCACCGGCATCGCCCCGGGCAAGACCGTGCTGGAAGTGGAAAAGAAGCTGATGAAGTGCGTGCCCAAGGAGTTTCTGCTCGATGCCCACCACTGGCTGATCCTCCATGGCCGCTACGTCTGCCAGGCGCGCAAGCCGCGCTGTGGCAGCTGCCGCATCGAAGACCTGTGCGAATACAAGCACAAGACCTCAGACGATTGAGCGTTCATTCAGATCCGCTATCAGACGATTGAAAAAATCTTTTTTACCCGCTCTGGTTTTGCCGCTATAAGGTCGGCAAAAGGCGCCCCGTAGCCTAGCTGGAGTGAAAGCCCATGAGCACTGCCAAAGAAGACCTCGAGCTCGACGACGATTTCGTTGCAGACGACGCAGACGACACTGAAGCCCCCGCCGAAGTGGCCAAGACCAACTTGACCAAGCGGCGCATCATCGACAACTTCCTCGAAGAGCGGCGACTGCACAAGCAGCTGGCCGAATACGACTTCGACCTCTAGGCCCAGTCCAGATGAATCAGCCCCGCGATGCGGGGCTTTTTTCTGGCGACTGAGATTTCCGAGAAGGCCTTGCTCCCATCCCGAAGACCGCCATTCGGCGTCGTACTCTCGCCCTGCAGCCCCGCTTAGCGACCGCGCGGCGGCCCAGGCGATTTAAGCAATTTATTAAATACAACAAATCAATTGACAAGAACCCGCAGCCATATAGAATGGCGGCCGCGGGATGGAGCAGTCTGGTAGCTCGTCGGGCTCATAACCCGAAGGTCGTAGGTTCAAATCCTGCTCCCGCAACCAGATATCCAAAGAAGGCCACTCAATCGAGTGGCCTTTTTTGTTTTCGCCGGGCGGAGCTCTGCTCAGCATCGCTTAAGGTTTGCCGCTTAAGCTGGGCGCGTTTTCAAGCAACCGCGCCGGAGCCGAGCCATCATGACCTGGAAGAACACCGAGACCCGTTACGGCAAGCTGTCGATCGGCCTGCACTGGCTGATGCTGCTGCTGATCGCCGCGGTCTACTTCACCATGGAATATCGCGGCCTGTTCCCCAAGGGCAGCGATGGCCGCGCCCTGATGAAGCAGCTGCACTTCTTGCTCGGCCTGTCGATCCTGGCCCTGGTCTGGCTGCGTATCCTGGCCCGGCTTATCGCACCGACGCCCAGGATCCTGCCCACCCCGCACGCGCTGCAGGCCAGGCTCGCCAAGCTGATGTACCTGGCGCTCTACCTGCTGATGATCTGCACACCCCTGCTGGGCTGGTTGATACTCAGCGCCGAAGACAAGCCCATCCCGTTCTTCGGCCTGGAGTTGCCGGCATTGCTGGCGAAAGATCATGCCCTGGCCAAGCAGTTCGAACACTGGCATGTGCGGATCGCCGAGGCCGGCTACTGGCTGATCGGCCTGCATGCCGCCGCCGGCCTGTTCCACCACCATGTGCGGCGCGACAACGCCCTGCGGATCATGCTGCCCGGCCGCGAGTGACTCGCGGCCCAGGTTCCCGTCAGCAGAGGGCTCGCGGCGACCGCGGAGCCTTCCACCACAGCCGCTATGACGGCGGCTTAGGGCTTGCCCCCCTCGCACACCGCCCCACCGGGCTACGGTTTCACGCCATCCAACGATCGAGAACACTGGCCAAGCCCGCGAGCTACGGCTAAGATTGCGCACTTTTTGATCAGGGCGCTCACTGCGCCCGTTCGCCCAAGCCCGAGGTCCGCCGCATGTCCACCCCCGCCACGCCGAAAGTCGGTTTCGTCAGCCTCGGTTGCCCGAAGGCCCTGGTCGACTCCGAACGTATCCTGACCCAGTTGCGCATGGAAGGTTACGAGGTCGTGCCGACCTATGAAGATGCCGACGTGGTGGTGGTCAATACCTGCGGCTTTATCGACAGCGCGAAAGCAGAGTCTTTGGAGGTCATTGGCGAAGCCATCGCCGAGAACGGCAAGGTCATTGTCACCGGCTGCATGGGCGTGGAAGAAGGCGCGATTCGCGACGTCCACCCCTCGGTGCTGTCGGTGACCGGCCCGCAGCAGTACGAGCAGGTGCTCAATGCCGTGCACGAGGTGGTGCCGCCGTCAAAAGAGCACAATCCGCTGATCGACCTGGTGCCGCCCCAGGGCGTCAAGCTGACCCCGCGCCATTACGCCTACCTGAAGATTTCCGAAGGCTGTAACCACAGCTGCAGCTTCTGCATCATTCCCTCGATGCGCGGCAAGCTGGTCAGCCGCCCGGTCGGCGAAGTACTCAGCGAAGCCGAACGCCTGGTCAAGGCCGGGGTCAAGGAGCTGCTGGTGATCAGTCAGGACACCAGCGCCTACGGCGTCGACATGAAGTACAAGACCGACTTCTGGAACGGCCAGCCGGTGAAGACCCGCATGACCGAGCTGTGCGAGGCGCTCTCCTCCATGGGCGTGTGGGTACGCCTGCACTATGTCTACCCCTATCCGCACGTCGACGAGCTGATCCCGCTGATGGCCGCCGGCAAGCTGCTGCCCTACCTGGACATCCCTTTCCAGCATGCCAGCCCCAAGGTACTCAAGGCGATGAAACGCCCGGCCTTCGAGGACAAGACCCTGGCTCGGATCAAGGCCTGGCGCGAGCAGTGCCCGGAGCTGACCATCCGCTCGACCTTCATCGTCGGCTTCCCCGGCGAGACCGAAGAAGACTTCCAGTACCTGCTCGATTGGCTGACCGAGGCCCAGCTCGACCGCGTCGGCTGCTTCCAGTATTCGCCGGTGGACGGCGCGCCGGCCAACGATCTGGATCTCACGCCGGTGCCGGACGAGGTCAAGCAGGAGCGCTGGGACCGTTTCATGGCGCACCAGCAGGCCATCAGCGCCGCGCGCCTGCAGCTCAAGGTCGGCAAGGAAATGGACGTGCTGATCGATGAGGTCGACGACCAGGGCGCCGTGGCCCGCTGCTATGCCGACGCGCCGGAGATCGACGGCAGCGTGTTCATCCCCAGCACCGCGGTCAGCCCCGGCGACAAGGTGCGGGTGCGCATCGTCGATGCCGACGAGTACGACATGTGGGCCGAGCTGCTCTGACGCCCGGCGCGCCCCTTGGCCCTGAGGGGCGCCACGGTCTTCTAGACTGGCAGTAGGTCCCCGGATCGGGTCATGCCCATGGCCGACAAGCTCAAGGTCTACTACGACGGTGCCTGCCCGCGTTGCGTGGCCGATCGCCGCCGCTACGAGAAGCTCAGCGCCCAGGACGACAGCGTCGAGTGGGTGGATATCACCGGCCGCGACGATGAACTACGCCGCCTGGGCATCGATCCCTACTGCGCCCTCACCGAACTGCATGTGCAGGACGGCCAGGGCCGTATCCACCGCGAGCTCGACGCTTACATCCTGCTGATGTCACGCACCACGCTGCTGCGCCCGCTGGCCTGGCTGCTCGGCCTGCCCGGCCTCAAGCCACTGCTGTCCTGGTGCTACCGCCGCTGGGTGCTGCGCCGGCTGCGCCGCGAAGGCCGGCTCTAGACCCTTCGCGCCGCCGAGGGGTCACTCGGCCCGGTAGGCGGCCATCAGCGTGGCGTAGATTTCCTTCACGCCTTCGGCGAACTGCTCGATCGAATGCTCCCTGGCCATGCTCAAGGCATGCTCGGCCAGCTCGCGCCGCAAGGCGTCGTCGACCAGCAACTGGGCGACCCGTGCGCCCCACTGCTCGCTGTCCTGTGGCGTCTTGAAACCGTTGTAACCCTGGCGGATCACATCATCGATGCCACTGGAGCGCACCGCCACCACCGGCAGCCCCGCCGCCATCGCCTCGAGAATGACCATGCCCTGGGTTTCGGTCTTGGAGGCGAAGACGAACAGATCGCCCAGCCGGTAGTAGGCCGGCATCCGCTCGGGCGGCACCGCGCCCAGCAGGCGGAACTGCTGGCCGAGCCGCAACTCGTCGATGCGCCGCTGCAGGCGCTCGCGCTGATGACCTTCGCCGATCAGCAGCAGGCGAAAAGGCTGGTCGGTCTGCCGGCGCAGGCCGTCGATCGCCTCGATCAGAAAGTCGATGTTCTTCTCGTTGGATAGCCGCGACACGCTGATGAGCACCTTTTCCCCGCGGAGGCCCAGTGCCTGGCGCAGCGCGTCCACCTGCTCGCTGGTGACCGCCTGAAAGCGCTCGCATTCGACCCCCGTGGGCTGGATGAACAGCGGCGTCTTCACCCCGATCATGCGCAGGTACTCCTCGGCGGAGTAGGTCGGCACTATCACCCCGTCGCACTTGTTGGCGAAGCGCTTGATCAGGGCATGGGAGATCAGGTTGCGAAACAGCATGCCCGGCAACGGCACGAAGTGCGCGTAGTGTTCGAGCCGGGTGTGATAGGTCAGCACCGCCGGCACGTGCAGCCGGTGCGCCAGAAACAGCCCCAGGGAGCCCAGCCAGAAGGGGTGGTGCAGGTGAATCAGGTCGGGGCGAAAATCCCGCACCGCCTGCACGATGCGTCCCTGGAAGATGTTGGCCAGGCGAAACTCCCGTTTCGCCCCCAACGCCAGAAGCGACGGCACCCGCAGCACCTGTTGCTCGCCCTGCGGCTGCTCCTGATAGCTGGGCGCGATCACCAGCACCGCATTGCCCAGGCCCTGCAGCCCCGAGCGCAAGCGCTCGATCGAAACGGGCACCCCGCCAATGAACGGCAGGTAGTTATTGGTGAACATTGCAACCCGTAGCGGCCGCTCGGTCCAGGGCGAGGGGTCGAGGTCGAAATTCGGGTAATAGTCGTGATCGACGAACGCCAGCGTGTACAGCTTGATCGCCGCGATGATCAGCACGCTCACCAGCAGGATGAAATTCAGATAGCCGACGTAGAACAGCGAATAGATGAACAGCCACAGGCTCTCGAGCCGGCGGAACAAGGCCGTCTGCCCCTCCTGCACACGCTGCAGCCGCGTGTCGACGCCTTGGGGCGACACGCCGACCTCGAGAAAATGATGGAACCCTCCCTCCTCGCCGAGCAGCAGGCCGCCGGCGCCGCCGGTGCTGAAAAAACGCGTGGCGCCCAGCCGCTGCTCGCTGAACGGCGGCTGGCCGGCGGCGAATACCGCGTCCACCGCATGACCCGCGAACAGCGTGAGCAACGCCTGGCGAAACGCCGGCGGCTGCAGCAACTTCCCCGAGTCGGGCGCGAGCTTGCCGGACGCCCCCGCTAGCAACGGCTTGCCGCTGAAGACGAAGACACGCCGGGCATCGGCCCGCCCAAGCAGATCGCGCAACCACAGCAGCTGCCAGCGCCAGGACGTCTTGCCGGTGCTGTCGAGGAAGATGAAGCGACTGCCCGCGGCGCGAAAGCTGTAGAAATGCGGGCCGAAGTGCTCGTAGAAACGGTAGCTGCCGAAGGCCTCGAATTCATGCTCGCCGAACGTCAGCAGGTAGGGCATCTGCAAGTGGCTGAGCGAGCCATACAGGGCCCGGTACTTGTCCTCACCGCCACCACTGACCGCGTTGCCGGCGGACACCATGAAATCGACGCCGGACGCATTGAGCCTGGGGATGATCCGTCGCTCGAACACACCGATGGAATTGTTGATATCGCCCACCACCGCGAAACTGAAGCTGTCACGCCCCTGCAGTCGCGCCTGGATCGCCTCGATCTGGCCGACGTGCACCGCCTCGAAATCCGCCAGCACCAGGTTCAGATAGGCCTTGTAGCCCAGCAGCAGGCAGACGATCAGCACATTGCAATAGAACAGGGCCTTGAGCGGACGGCGCACTTTCATAGCAGATCTATCCGCGATGAGCCCCGGTGCCTGCCGCACCCGCCGGCCCAGGTAGATGCCAGGTGCGGTGGCCTGCGCAACTCCATCCGCCACCGCCAGAACCCCGGGCGCCTGAAACCGTCAATTACCCGGGTCCGCTAAGCATAGTCAGCCCGCGCAGTCGATCCCGTCCCGCGTGCCCTCAGCGATCCAGCGGACTCAGCACAGCCAGTCCACCGCGGTTGAGCACGTGGGTATAGATCATCGTGGTCTTCACATCGGCGTGACCGAGCAACTCCTGCACCGTGCGGATATCCTGACCGCTTTCCAGCAGATGGGTGGCAAAGCAGTGCCGCAACGTGTGCGGGGTGGCCGGTTTGACCAGCTCGGCCTTCCGTACCGCCTCGCGTACGGCCCGCTGAATTGTCTTTTCGTGCAGGTGATGACGGAATATCCCCTTGGAGCGAGGATCTCGCGAACGCCTGCCGGATGGAAACACGAACTGCCAGCCCCACTCGGCCGCCGCAGTGGGGTATTTTCGAGCCAGCGCAAACGGCAGATTGGCCTGACCGAAGCCGTCCGCTAGGTCTTGCCGATGGATCGCCTCGACGCTCCGCAGGTGCTCCTGTAACGCCACGGCCAGTACTCGCGGCAGCATCGTGACTCGATCCTTCTGCCCCTTGCCATCACGCACTAGAATCTCGCCACGGGCAAAATCCACATCCTTGACCCGCAGGCGCAGCGCCTCCAGTAGACGCAGTCCCGCGCCATAGAGCAAGGTAGCCACCAACCACTGCACACCTTCCAACTTGGCCAATACGCTGGCTACCTCCTCCCTTGTCAGCACCACCGGCAAGTGCGCTGGCTTCTTTGCACGCACCACACCCTCCAGCCAGGGGAGATCAACGTCCAATACCTCTTTGTAGAGAAATAACAATGCCGCCAGCGCCTGGTTCTGCGTCGAACCCGCCACATTGCGATTAACTGCCAAATGCGTCAAAAACGCCTCGACCTCAGGCGCCCCCATCTCAGCCGGATGACGATAGCGATGAAAACGGATATAGCGCTTGACCCATTCGGCATAGACAGCTTCCGTCCGAATGGAATAGTTTCTCAGTCGAATCTGCTGGCGCACCTGCACCAGCAGCTTGGGCTTGGCGTCATCCATGTCGCGTTTCTCCTTGCGCAAGGTCGCGTTTCACGCGACAAATCAAGGTTAGACAAGGACTTAAAAGACGACAAGGAATGTTATACGACACCATGTCGCGCTTGAACGCGACATAGCGTGTCGCCTAATAATAGTTAGGCTTTGTCGGAGGGAACCATGAAAAAAGCTGAAATTCTGCCTATAAGCATTTGCGTTTTATTTGTTCTTACCGGCTGCGACACCAAGCAAAAAGGGAGCACAGGCAATGCGGAAGTAAACGCATGCGTAGCTCGTGGCATTTCATACTTCAAGGAAGTTGGCTCTTATCCAACGCTCAAAAGCGCCCCAAACGCTGGACGCAGCGCTGAGGAAGTAGCTCTTGAGCGCTGCAATCGAACCTTAACGGCTTTCTAATGTATTCCTGCAGCAGCCTAACAACTGGTATATGGACTCTCCCCACAAGCGGCGAGCAATAGCTTTTCCAGCCCTGTCGTCAGTGCGGTTGCATTCGTATATCCGGCCTGTGTTGGGCGTTGCCGCCCTGGCCACTCTGTAGTTCGCACGACGGGGGCCAAGCGTTCAATCGATCACCAGGATCACTATTGTTATCGGCCTTGCTCCGTCGCAGGACTCGCCTGTTCCGACAGTCTCGCGTCTCACCACAACCACCCGGAAACCTTCATTCCCTCCTTATTACCCCCCGCCGTCAGGCGGGCCTGACGCTCTGCCAGTCGCCACTGAAACGTCGCTCGTGACACCACACCGCCCAGCAGATCCGTACCAGCTTGTTGGCCAGGGCCACCGCCGCCTTGTTGTGGCCGATG
>NZ_JBFTEG010000011.1:0-176844 GCF_041027545.1 Pseudomonas zhanjiangensis
GGGGGCTGAGCTGGCCTAGTTGAGCCAGCCAGTGGTGAAAGGCTTGAGTATCCATGAGCGGCAGACCTCCCGAGCGGATGCCTGCCTTTCAGATTAGTTCTTGCAACACATCATTGGGACATAGCCTTTTTTATGGCCTGGATTCCTCCGGCCTATCCTCGGCGAGCAGCTGGCTGCGCAGTTCGTCCGAGAGGCCCTGCGGGGCCAGCCAGATGGCCAGGTAGGCTGTCGCCAGTTGCGGGTCCTTGCTGGTGAACAGCCTTGCGCCGTTGCGGATCAGCTGTAGCCCTGATTGCGGGTGGTAGTCCAGGCTGTAGCGATCGCCGGCGCGGATGTCGCGAAAGCTCGCATGCAGGGCGTCCAGCTCATAACGCAGTTTGGCGAGCAGGCTGTCCGGCTGTTGGCGTCTGAGGGTGATCCAGGCGGCTTCGATCACGTCCTCGCGGTCGATGTCGCGAAAGTAATAGAGCGTCAGGCGCTTGCTGTGTCGCTCCTGCAGCGCCTGGCGTGGGTCGATCTGAGGCTCGCTGTAGAAAGCCGCTGCGTAAACATCGACCCAGAGGTAAGTCAGTACTGCCTGGTTTTTCAGTTCCAGGGTGGCCTGCGCCTGGTGTACCCGCTCGGGGAAGTTCGCCTCGCGCAGGCGGTCGCTGTCGTTGGCGAGCAGGCTGGGGCTGAGCATCAGCAGGGCGGTGAGCGCGAGTAACTGGTGCATGGCGAGGTTCCGGCTGCACTGGATGCCAAGGGTTCACCGATGCGGCATTTGCTGTCAAGTTCGCGCCTTTGCCCCGTTGCAGAAAGTTCAAAAAAAGCAAGCGCTTGGGTGGTCAGTGGAAGGGGCGGTCTCTATAATTGAGCGGATTTTTTACCCGCGCTCGGCATCGTCGTCCACACCTATATTCATGTCGGTATGGATGCGGCTATTCAGGTTACCGGTGCCGCTCGTATTCTAAAAAAAGCTTATAAATCAGTGGTTAGGCGAACCTATGATCAAATTGAAACATGGGCTTGATTTGCCCATAACAGGCGTGCCGACGCAGCGTATAGAGGCCGCGAGGCCGGTACGTAGTGTCGCAGTCATCGGCTCCGACTATCCGGGGATGAAGCCGACCATGCAGGTGCAGGTCGGCGACCGCGTCAAGCTCGGCCAGGTGCTGTTTTCCGACAAGCGAACCGCAGGGGTGCACTACACCGCGCCGGCCGCCGGGGTGGTGAGTGCCATCCATCGCGGCGAGAAGCGTGTGCTGCAGTCGCTGGTCATCGATATCGACGGCGATGAGCAGGAAACCTTCGCCCAGTATCCGGCTGCCCAGCTGGACAGCCTGAGCGAGGCCCAGGTGCGCGAAAACCTGCAGCAGTCCGGCTTGTGGACGGCCTTGCGCACGCGTCCATACAGCAAGGTGCCGGCAGTCGAAGCGGTGCCCAGCTCGATTTTCGTCACGGCCATCGATACCCATCCGCTCGCGGCCGATCCGGCCGTGGTCATCGCCGACTATGCCGCCGACTTCGAGAACGGCCTCAAGGTCCTCGGCTGCCTGGCCAAGGTCTACCTGTGCAAGGCCGATGGCGCCTCCCTGCCGGGCGAGCAGCTGAGCAAGGTCCAGGCCGAGGCTTTCGCCGGTCCGCATCCGGCCGGCCTGGCCGGTACCCACATCCACTTCCTCGATCCGGTCAGCGCCAGCAAGAGTGTCTGGTCGATCGGCTATCAGGACGTGATCGCCATCGGCAGGCTGTTCACCAACGGCCAGTTGTGGGTCGAGCGCGTGGTCGCTGTGGCCGGCCCGGTGGTCGATCAGCCGCGCCTGCTGCGCACCCGCCTGGGCGCGAATCTTCAGGAGCTGACCGCAGGCGAACTGCAGCCCGGCTACAACAGAGTCATTTCCGGTTCGGTCTTCGGCGGCCGTACCGCCCAGGGCCCCTTCGCCTTCCTCGGGCGCTACCACCAGCAGGTTTCCTGTCTGGCCGAAGGTTCCGAGCGCGAGCTGATGCACTACCTGCGCGCCGGGGTGAACAAGCATTCGGTGCTCAATATCTTCGTCTCCAAGCTGGCGGCGGCCAAGCGCTTCGCCTTCTCCACCACCACCAACGGCAGTCCGCGCGCCATGGTGCCGGTGGGTAACTACGAGGCGGTGATGCCGCTGGACATTCTGCCGACCCAACTGCTGCGCTACCTGATCGTCGGTGATACCGAGATGGCCCAGAAGCTCGGCTGTCTGGAGCTCGACGAAGAAGACCTGGCGCTGTGCACCTATGTGTGTGCCGGCAAATACGAATATGGCCCGATTCTGCGCGACAACCTCGCGCGTATCGAGAAGGAGGGTTGATCATGGGTATCCGTGCATTCCTCGATAAAATCGAGCACAACTTCGAGAAGGGTGGTCGTTACGAGAAGTGGTATGCCTTGTATGAGGCCATCGACACCTTCTTCTATCGCCCCGGTAGCGTGACCAAGACCACCGCCCATGTGCGCGACGGCATCGACCTCAAGCGCATGATGATCACCGTCTGGCTGTGCACCTTCCCGGCGATGTTCTTCGGCATGTGGAACACCGGCTATCAGGCCAACCTGATCTTTGCCGGCAACCCCGAGCTGCTCGCCGCCCAGGAAGGCTGGCGCTTCGCCCTGATCGGCTCGCTGGCCGGTTTCGATCCGAACAGCCTGTGGGACAACTTCGTCCAGGGCGCCGCCTGGTTTCTGCCGGTCTATGCGGTGACCTTCATCGTCGGCGGCTTCTGGGAGGTGTTGTTCGCCTCGATCCGCAAGCACGAGGTCAACGAGGGCTTCTTCGTCACTTCCGTGCTGTTCGCCCTGATCCTGCCGCCGAGCATTCCGCTGTGGCAGGTGGCATTGGGCATCAGCTTCGGCGTGGTGATCGGCAAGGAAGTGTTCGGTGGTACCGGCAAGAACTTCCTCAACCCGGCACTTACCGGTCGGGCCTTCCTGTTCTTCGCCTATCCGGCGCAGATGTCCGGCGATGCGGTCTGGACGGCGGTTGACGGTTTTGCCGGCGCCACCTCGCTGAGTCTGGCGGCGGCCGGCGGCATCGAGAACGTGATCGGCCACGGCGTTACCTGGATGGATGCCTTCGTCGGCACCATTCACGGCTCGCTCGGCGAGACCAGCACCCTGGCGATTCTGATCGGTGGCGGTGTGCTGGTGCTGACCAAGATCGCTTCCTGGCGCATCGTCGCCGGCACCATGCTCGGTATGGTCGCGCTCAGCCTGCTGTTCAACGCCATTGGCTCGGACACCAACCCGATGTTCGCCATGCCCTGGTACTGGCACCTGGTGGTCGGCGGTTTCGCCTTCGGCATGATGTTCATGGCCACCGACCCGGTGTCGGCCTCCATGACCAATACCGGCAAGTGGATTTTCGGTGCCTTGATCGGCGTGATGGTGGTGTTGATCCGTGTGGTCAACCCGGCCTTCCCGGAAGGCATGATGCTGGCGATTCTGTTCGCCAATTTGTTTGCGCCGCTGATCGACCACTTCGTCGTTCAAGCCAATATCAAGCGGAGGCTGGCTCGTAATGTCTAGTCAAAAAGAATCCACCGCCCGCACCCTGACGGTGGCCCTGCTGGTTTGCCTGGTGTGTTCGGTGTTCGTCGCCGGCGCCGCCGTGGCGCTCAAGCCGACCCAGGTGGAGAACCGCCTGCTGGACAAGCAGCGCAGCATCCTCAGCATCGCCGGCCTGGCCAAACCGGGCATGAGCGGCGCGCAGGTCAAGGAACTGTTCAAGAGCACGATCACCGCCAAGCTGGTCGATCTGCAGACCGGCAAGTTCTCCGATGCCAAGGATCCGATGACCTTCGACCCGCTCAAGGCCGCCAAGGATCCCAAGCTGTCGAGCGTGTTGCCGCCGGAGCAGGACATCGCCTCGATCAAGCGCATGGAGCGCTACACCACCGTGTACCTGGTGGAAAAGGACGGCGAGATCGACACCCTGATCATGCCCGTGCGCGGTTACGGGCTGTGGTCCACCCTGTACGGTTTCATCGCGGTCAAGGGCGACCTGAATACAGTGGTTGGCATGGGCTTCTACCAGCACGCCGAGACCCCCGGTCTGGGTGGCGAAGTGGATAACCCTAAATGGAAAGGCCAGTGGCCCGGCAAGACCCTGTTCGACGAGGACGGCAAGCTGGCCGTGCAGGTGGTCAAGGGTGGCGTCGATCCGCAGAGCCCGAAAGCCGTGCATCAGGTCGATGCCCTGGCAGGTGCGACCCTGACCAGCAAGGGCGTCGATCACCTGCTGAATTTCTGGCTCGGCCAGAATGGCTTCGGTCCGTTTATCGCTAACCTGCGCGCAGGGGAGGCTTGATCATGTCGCAGCCGACTGTAAAAGAAGTCCTGCTCAATCCGATTTTCAACAACAACCCGATCGGTCTGCAGATTCTGGGTATTTGCTCCGCCCTGGCGGTCACCTCGAACCTGAAGACCGCGCTGGTGATGTCGATCGCCCTGACCCTGGTGACCGCCTTCTCCAACTTCTCCATCTCGATGATCCGCAACCAGATCCCCAGCTCGATTCGCATGATCGTGCAGATGGTGATCATCGCCTCCCTGGTGATCGTGGTGGACCAGGTGCTCAAGGCGTATGCCTTCAGCCTGTCCAAGCAGCTGTCGGTGTTCGTCGGCCTGATCATCACCAACTGCATCGTGATGGGGCGCGCCGAGGCCTTCGCCATGCAGAACCCGCCGGTGCTGTCGTTCTTCGACGGTATCGGTAACGGCCTGGGCTACAGCGCCATGCTGATCGTCCTGGGCATCGTGCGCGAGCTGTTCGGTGCCGGCAAGCTGATGGGCTACGAGATCATTCCGGTGATCAACGATGGTGGCTGGTACCAGCCCAACGGGCTGCTGTTGCTGCCACCTTCGGCGTTCTTCCTGATCGGCCTGTTCATCTGGGGCCTGCGTAGCTGGAAAAAAGAACAAGTCGAGCAGCCGAGCTTCAAGATGGCGCCGCAGGTCTCGCATAAGGAGGCTTACTAATGGAGCATTACATCAGCTTGCTGGCCAAGGCAGTGTTCGTCGAGAACATGGCACTGGCCTTCTTCCTCGGCATGTGCACCTTCATCGCCATCTCCAAGAAAGTCGAGACGGCGATCGGCCTGGGTATCGCAGTAGTGGTGGTGCAGGTGATTACCGTCCCTGCAAACAACCTGATCTACACCTACCTGCTCAAGGACGGTGCGCTGGCCTGGGCCGGCCTGCCGGAAGTTGACCTCAGCTTCCTCGGCCTGCTCAGCTATATCGGTGTGATCGCGGCGATCGTGCAGATCCTCGAGATGCTCCTGGATAAGTATGTCCCCAGCCTGTACAACGCCCTCGGCGTGTTCCTGCCGCTGATCACGGTGAACTGCGCCATCATGGGCGGCACCCTGTTCATGGTCGAGCGTGACTACAACCTGGCGGAAAGTACCGTGTACGGCTTCGGTTCGGGCCTGTCCTGGGCACTGGCGATCACCGCCCTGGCGGGTATTCGCGAGAAGCTCAAGTACAGCGACGTCCCGGCCGGTCTGCAGGGGCTGGGCATCACCTTTATCACCATCGGTCTGATGTCCTTGGGCTTCATGTCCTTTTCCGGCGTGCAGTTGTAAGGAAGGGATGAATAGATGATCAATTCAGAGATTTTTATCGCGATCGGGATGTTCACCGCCATCGTTCTGGCGTTGGTGCTGATTATCCTGGCGGCACGCGCCAAGCTGGTCTCCAGCGGCGACGTGAGCATCGAGATCAACGGCGAGAAAACCATCGTGGTGCCCGCCGGCGGCAAGCTGCTGCAGACCCTGGCGGCCAACAACATCTTCCTGTCGTCGGCCTGCGGTGGCGGTGGTACCTGCGCGCAGTGCAAGTGCGTGGTGGAAAGCGGGGGTGGCGAAATGCTGCCGACCGAGGAGTCCGCCTTCACCCGTCGCGAAGCCAAGGCCGGCTGGCGCCTGTCCTGCCAGACCCCGGTCAAGCAGGACATGAAGATCGAGGTGCCGGAAGAAGTGTTCGGCGTGAAGAAGTGGGAATGCACGGTCGAGTCCAACCCGAACGTTGCCACCTTCATCAAGGAGCTGACGCTCAAGCTGCCGGAAGGCGAGAACGTCGACTTCCGCGCCGGTGGTTACGTGCAGCTGGAGTGCCCGCCGCACACCGTGGCCTACAAGGACTTCGACATCCAGGAGGAGTACCGCGGCGACTGGGACAAGTTCAACCAGTGGAAGTACGTGTCCAAGGTCGAGGAGACCACCATTCGCGCCTACTCCATGGCCAACTATCCGGAAGAGCGCGGCCTGGTGAAGTTCAACATCCGTATCGCCTCGCCACCTCCGGGCAAGGACGATCTGCCACCGGGCAAGATGTCTTCGTACGTGTTCAGTCTCAAGCCGGGTGACAAGATCACCGTCTACGGCCCCTTCGGCGAGTTCTTCGCCAAGGACACCGATGCCGAGATGGTCTTCATCGGCGGCGGCGCGGGCATGGCACCGATGCGTTCGCACATCTTCGACCAGCTCAAGCGCCTGAAGTCCAAGCGCAAGATCAGCTTCTGGTACGGTGCGCGCTCCATGCGCGAGGCCTTCTACGTCGAAGAGTACGATCAGCTGCAGGCGGAGAACCCGAACTTCGAGTGGCACCTGGCGCTGTCGGATCCGCTGCCGGAAGACAACTGGACCGGCCTGAAGGGCTTCATCCACAACGTGCTGTACGAGAACTACCTGAAGGACCATCCGGCACCCGAGGATTGCGAGTTCTACATGTGCGGCCCGCCCATGATGAACGCCGCCGTGATCAAGATGCTGGTCGACCTGGGTGTGGAGGAGGACAACATCCTGCTCGACGACTTCGGCGGCTAAGCATGAGGTCTGTGGTACTTCGGCCCGTTATCGCTGTCGCCCTGGCGGCAGCCTTAACGGGCTGCTGGTTTTCTGAACGGGTCGAAGAGTTCGGCGGCCCGACCATGGGTAGCAGCTATTCGATCAAGTACGTACGCGGCAGCGGCGGCCCGGATCCGCAGACGCTGCAGCGCGAGACCGAGGCGATCCTCGCCGAGGTCGATCAGCAGATGTCCACCTACCGTGACGACTCTGTGCTCTCCATCTTCAACCGGGCCCCGGCGGGTAGCTGCATGCCGGTGCCGGCGCCAATGCTGGTGTTGGTACGTGCAGGCGAGGAACTGGCCGCGGCAAGCGAGGGCGCCTTCGACCTGACCCTGGAGCCGCTGCTCAACCTCTGGGGCTTCGGCCCGCAGGCGCGGGTGGAGCGGGTGCCGAGTGCCGAGCAGCTGGCCGAGGCGCGCCGGCACACCGGTCATCAGCATCTGCGCATCGAGGGGCAGCATCTGTGCAAGGATGTAAACCTGCAGGTCGATCTCAACAGCATCGCCGCCGGCTATACGGTCGACAGGATCGCCGCGCACCTGGGCGAGCGGGGTATCGGCAGCTACCTGGTGGATGTCACCGGCGAGCTCAAGGCTGCCGGGCGCAAGCCCGATGGCCAACCCTGGCGGATCGCCATTGAGGCCCCCCGCGACGATCAACGGGTGGCGCAACGGGTCCTTGAGCTCGATGGTTACGGTATTTCGACCTCCGGCGATTACCGCAACTACTTCGAGGAGGCCGGCATCCGCTATTCGCATACCCTCGACCCGCGCACCGGCGCGCCTATTCGTCACAAGCTGGCGTCGGTCACGGTGGCGGATCGTTCCACCCTGCGCGCGGATGGCCTGTCGACCCTGTTGATGGTGCTGGGGCCGGAACGCGGCCTGGCCTACGCCGAGCAGGCGGGTATCGCCGCCTTCTTCGTGACCCGCGACGGTGAGGGCTTCGTCACACAGACTACAGCGGCATTCGAGCAGTTGTTTGCCGCGGGAGAAGAGCAATGACCTGGTTAATCGTTTTTTTCACCATGCTGCTGGTGGTGGCATTGATGGCAGTCGGCGTGATCATGGGGCGCAAGCCGATTGCCGGTTCCTGTGGTGGCATCGCCAACCTGGGCATCGAGAAAGAGTGTTCGATCTGCGGCGGCAGCCGGGAGAAGTGCGAGGAGGTCAATCGCACGCCCGACGCGGGCGCTGCCAAGCAACTGGCCTACGACGCGACCAAGCGCTAATCGCCAGTCGGCAGCCGTGCGACTAGGCTGCCCCACGTTATCGTGCCAGGCTGCATGACGGCAGCGCTGGCCCTGCCGAGGGTGCGTCATAAGCACTCCGGTGTGATCTCAAGGAGTAATCATGGCGGTCTACAACTACGACGTAGTGGTACTGGGCTCGGGTCCTGCGGGAGAGGGGGCGGCGATGAACGCCGCTAAGGCCGGGCGCAAGGTGGCGGTGGTCGATAGCCGTCGCGAAGTCGGGGGCAACTGCACCCACTTGGGCACCATTCCTTCCAAGGCGCTGCGCCACTCGGTGCGGCAGATCATGCAGTTCAACACCAACCCTATGTTCCGCCAGATCGGTGAACCGCGCTGGTTCTCCTTCCCGGACGTGCTCAAGAGCGCCGAGCGGGTGATCGGCAAGCAGGTGGCCTCGCGCACCGGCTACTACGCGCGCAATCGTATCGACCTGTTCTATGGCACCGGTAGCTTCGCCGACGAGCAGACCATCGAAGTGGTCTGCCCCAACGGGGTGGTCGAAACCCTGGTGGCCAAGCAGGTGGTGATTGCCACCGGTTCGCGGCCCTACCGTCCGGCGGATGTCGACTTCCGGCACCCGCGGGTCTACGACAGCGACACCATCCTCACCCTCAGCCATACCCCGCGCCGACTGATCATCTATGGGGCCGGGGTGATCGGCTGCGAATACGCGTCTATCTTCAGCGGCCTGGGGGTGCTGGTCGACCTGATCGACAACCGCGACCAACTGCTCAGCTTCCTCGATGCGGAAATCTCCGACGCGCTCAGCTATCACCTGCGCAACAACAACGTGCTGATTCGCCACAACGAGGAGTACGAGCGCATCGAGGGCCTGGACAACGGCGTGATCCTGCACCTCAAGTCCGGCAAAAAGATCAAGGCCGACGCCCTGCTCTGGTGCAACGGCCGTACCGGCAACACCGACAAGTTGGGCCTGGAGAACATCGGCATTCAGGTCAACAGCCGCGGTCAGGTCGAGGTCGACCAGCACTACCGCACCGAGGTGTCCAATATCTTCGCGGCCGGCGACGTGATCGGCTGGCCGAGCCTGGCCAGTGCCGCCTACGATCAGGGCCGCTCGGCGGCCGGCAATATCGTCGAGAACGACAGCTGGCGCTTCGTCGATGATGTGCCGACCGGTATCTACACCATTCCGGAGATCAGCTCGATCGGCAAGAACGAGCGCGAACTGACCCAGGCGAAGATCCCCTATGAAGTGGGCAAGGCATTCTTCAAGAGCATGGCGCGGGCGCAGATCTCCAACGAGCCGGTAGGCATGCTGAAGATCCTCTTCCATCGCGAGACGCTCGAGGTGTTGGGCGTGCACTGCTTCGGCTATCAGGCCTCGGAAATCGTCCACATCGGACAGGCGATCATGAACCAGCAGGGCGAGGCGAACAGCATCAAGTACTTCGTCAATACCACCTTCAACTACCCGACCATGGCCGAAGCCTACCGGGTAGCGGCGTTCGACGGCCTCAATCGGCTTTTTTGAGCGACTCCGACCGGTGGCCTGAGCCGGTTGGGGAAGACCCGTTCAGCGACTCTCGAAGCTGGCGCTGGCCGAATCGGGAGAGTTTCTGATCAGGCAGCAAGAGAAACCGGCCCTGGCGGCCGGTTTTTTTATGTCCCTGCGACGGTATTTCGGTGCGACAGGGTCGTCACGGCCAGTCCGGGATAGTCGGTAATCAGGCTGTCCACCCCGAAGTCGGCGAGCCGGCGCATCAGGGCCGGCTCGTTGACCGTCCAGACCGAGACATGCAGGCCGGCTTTCTGTGCCTTCTGCAGGCGCTCGGGGGTGCAGAGCGTCCAGTTCAGGGCGAGCAGGTCGCAGCCGTAATGGTCGGCGACCTTCAACGGATCGAGCCAGGCGTATTCGGCGACCAGGCCGCGCGACAGGTGCGGCGTCAGGCGCTGCAGGGCGCGGAGCACTTCCCGCGAGCCGGAGGTCACGGTGACCTTGTCGTTCAGTCCGTAGCGTTCGGCCAACTCGGCAATCGCCGTCACGGTTCGGGCCGCGCGGGTTTTCGAGGCGCTTTTCACCTCCAGTTGCCAGTGGTCGAAGTCGCATTGCTCGAACAGCTCGGCCAGGCGGGGAATGGGGCAGGGCGTGATCCAGCCGGGGCCACCCTCACGGGCATCGTAACCAACCAGGTCATCGGCATTGTGCTGGGCAACCTTGCCCCGGCGGCCGGTAGTGCGCTTGAGGGTCGGATCATGGATCACCATCAACTGATTGTCGCGCGAGAGGTGCAGGTCCAGTTCGCAGCGGCGTACGCCATGTTCCAGGCAGCGCTGGAAGCTGACCAGGGTGTTTTCCGGGGCTTCGCCCTTGGCTCCGCGGTGGCCGTAGATCAGGGTCACGGTTGCTCCTTGATGGGTGTGGTGGTGCGGGCCTGGTGGTGGCGTACGCTGTCGATCACCTGGTCGTGCTCGAAATAGACGCTGAACTCGCGGTAGTCCCAGCGGGTTATCGGCGGCTGGCCGATGGCCGGGTGCTCTTCGTCGGCCAGGCCGAAGTGTTCGAGTACGGCGCGGCGGGAGTCGCCCCGCTGCGGCAGGAGGCTGCTTGCGGCCCCCTGCTCGCCGAGTGGGATTTGCAGGCTGTCGGCGCTGGCGCAGAGCGGCAGCAGCAGGGCGAAAAGAAGTGGGTAGCGCGGCATCTGGTTATTCATTCCTGTGGCAATTGTTCGCGGGCCTGGCGACGCTCCAGGGCCTGCCGTTGCAGGATATGCCGGGCGAGCAATTGACGCTGTGCGTCGGTCAGCGCTTCGAACTCGGTGCCGATCTCGAAGCACGGACCCGCTTGCGCCTGGCAGTGCACGACCTTGGCGCGCAGCAGCAGTCCGAGGGCCTGGGGCATCAGCACCATCTTGATCGCCAGGTGGGTGCCCAGGGGAATCTCCTGGGCATTGCTGAAGCTGACCCCGCCTTCGGATAGGCTGACCTTGCGCGGCGTGCCGATATCGCGCAGCAGACTCTGTGCCACGGCTTGGCCGAGCAGGTCGATCCGCTTGTTCATCACTTTCAGGTAGTTGGCCAGGGTGCGGTCGCGTTCGCTGATATGGCGCAGCAGGTGCTGCGACTCGAAATCCATCAGGTGCAGGTCGCTGAGCAGGTTGAACAACGGGGAACTGTCGTGGAGCTGGTCGCTGGCTTGCGCTTCGGCGCCGGCCAGGGGGGTGAAATCCAGTGCGATCGTATCGACGATACGATAGTATTCGCGGCGATCTTCTTCATCTTGAGTCGACATGGCGAACCCATGGCAGCAGTAGTGGTCTGAGTGTAAGGCTGCGCGCCAAGCCCCGCCACAAGGACGTTTCTCTTTCCCCGAATCAGCCCCCGACATGTTCAGACCTCTGTTCGTATTCATTGGTACGCGCTACACGCGCGCCAAGCGCCGCAATCACTTCGTTTCCTTTATCTCCCTGACTTCGATGATCGGGCTGGCCCTCGGTGTGCTGGTAATGATCGTGGTGCTGTCGGTGATGAACGGCTTCGACCATGAAATGCGCACCCGTGTGCTGGGCATGGTGCCCCACGCGACAATCGAGAGCGCGACGCCGATCGACGACTGGCCAAGCCTGGCCGCGCAGGCGCAGCAGCACCCGCAGGTGCTGGCGGCGGCGCCCTTCAGCCAGATGCAAGGCCTGCTGACCCATGAGGGCAGGGTGCAGAAGGTGTTGATCAACGCGATCGATCCGCTGGAGGAGCCCAAGGTCTCGATCATTGGCGATTTTTTCCAGCAGGGCGACTTGTCCGTGCTGCAACCCGGCGGCTTCGGCATGGTCATCGGCGACAAGGCGGCCGCCAAGCTGGGCGTTGGCATCGGTGACAAGATCACCTTCGTCGCCCCCGAGGTCACGGTCACGCCGGCCGGGATGTTCCCGCGACTCAAGCGCTTCACCGTGGTCGGCATCTTCCACGTCGGTGCGGGGGAAATCGACGGCTATCTGGCCCTGACCCATGTGCAGGATCTGGCGCGCCTGCAGCGCTGGCGGCCCGATCAGGTTCAGGGGGTGCGGCTGAAGTTCGCCGACCTGTTCCAGGCGCCACGCACGGCCTGGGAGCTGGCGCAGACCCTGGGCGAGGGTGATTACTACGCAAGGGACTGGACCCGTACCCATGGCAACCTGTACCAGGCGATTCGCATGGAGAAGGCGATCATCGGTTTGTTGCTGCTGCTGATCGTGGCGGTGGCCGCCTTCAACATCATCTCGACCCTGGTCATGGTGGTCACCGACAAGAAGGGCGACATCGCGATCCTGCGCACCCTGGGTTCGACACCCCGGCAGATCATGGCGATCTTCATGGTCCAGGGCACGGTGATCGGCGTGGTCGGTACGGCAATAGGCGCACTCCTGGGGATCTGGGCCGCGCTCAATATCAGCGCCGGGATCGCCGCGCTGGAGCGTCTGCTGGGCATCAAGTTCCTCAATGCCGATGTGTATTTCATCGACTACCTGCCCTCGCAACTGATGGGCGCGGATGTGCTGCTGGTTTGCGCCGCCGCCTTGTTCCTGAGTTTTCTCGCTACCCTGTATCCGGCCTGGCGCGCGGCGCGCATCCAGCCCGCGGAGGCATTGCGTTATGAGTAATCCGCTGACCCACGATGGCGCCGTGCTGAGCTGCCGCAACCTGGGCAAGAGCTACGAGGAGGGCCCCCAGTCGGTGGTGGTGCTCGACAATCTGCAGTTCGAGCTGCACCCCGGCGAGCGGGTGGCGATAGTCGGCAGCTCGGGTTCCGGCAAGAGCACCCTGTTGAACATGCTCGGCGGTCTTGACACGCCCAGTAGCGGCAGCGTCTGGCTGGCGGGCGAGGAGCTGTCGGCGCTGGGCGAGAAGGCGCGTGGGTTGTTGCGCAACCGCGCGCTCGGGTTCGTCTACCAGTTTCATCACCTGTTGCCGGAGTTCACCGCCCTGGAGAACGTCTGCATGCCGCTGCTGATCGGCCGCGCGGCGATCGCCGAGGCGCGCCAGCGGGCGACGGCGTTGCTCGAGCGGGTGGGCCTGGGTCATCGCCTGGCGCACAAGCCGGCCGAGCTGTCCGGCGGCGAACGCCAGCGCGTGGCGATCGCCCGCGCGCTGGTCAACCGGCCGGGGTTGGTGTTGCTCGACGAGCCCACCGGCAACCTCGACCACCACACTGCCCAAGGTATTCAGGAACTGATGAAGGAGCTCAGTCGCGACTCGCAGACCGCCTTCCTGGTGGTGACGCACGACATGCAGCTGGCCCTGCAGATGGACCGGATACTGCGTCTGGAAGACGGCAAGTTGGTGGCGGTCTGATGTTCCGTCCTCTGAGTATCTTCATCGGCAGCCGCTATACGCGCGCGAAGCGGCGCAACCACTTCATCTCCTTCATTTCGCTGACTTCGATGATAGGGCTGGCCTTGGGCGTGCTGGCGATGATCGTGGTGCTGTCGGTGATGAACGGCTTCCAGCAGGAGATGAGCGCGCGGATTCTCGGCACGGTGCCCCATGCGAGCATTTCCGCTCGCCAGCCGCTCGACGACTGGCAGGCGGTCGCCGGAGTCGCCCGGAAGCATCCCGAAGTGCTCGGCGCGGCGCCCTTCGCCGAGCTGGAGGGGATGCTCTCCTACCGCGGCGCCATGCAGCCGATCCAGTTGCAGGGCATCGAACCTGCCCTGGAGGCGCAAGTTTCCAGCGTCGGCCAACACATGGTGCAGGGGCGCTTGGATGACTTGCAGGCCGGGGAGTACGGCGTGGTGATCGGTGAAATCACCGCCCGTCGCTTTCAGCTCAAGGTCGGCGACAAGCTGGCGCTGATCGTCCCCGAGCTCAGCTCGGTGCCGGGCGGGATCAGTCCGCGCATGCAGCGACTCAATGTGGTCGGGGTGTTCAAGGTCGGGGCCGAGCTGGACAGTTCGCTGGCGCTGATCCATGTCGCCGATGCGGCGCAGATCCAGCGCCTGGCGCCGGGCCAGGTGCCGAGCGTGCGCCTCAGGCTGAAGGATCTGTACCAGGCGCCGCAGCTTTCGGCAGCCATTGCCGGCGAACTGGGCGAGGGCTTTAGCGCCAGTGACTGGACGCTGACCCAGGGCAGTCTGTTCAGCGCGATGAAAATGGAAAAGACCATGATCGGCCTGCTGCTGCTGCTGATAGTGGCGGTGGCGGCGTTCAATATCATCGCCACCCTGATCATGGTCGTGGCCGACAAGGGCGCCGATATCGCCATCCTGCGCACACTGGGGGCCACGCCCAGACAGATCATGGGTATCTTCATGGTCCAGGGCTCGGTGATCGGTCTGGTCGGCACCTCGATCGGCGCGGTGCTGGGCGTGCTGGCAGCATTGAATGTTACCCAGCTGGTCGGCTGGGTCGAGCGCTTGAGTGGTCAGCAGGTGCTCAGTTCGGATGTCTACTTCGTCAGCAACCTGCCTTCGCAGCTCCAGGGCACGGACGTGTTGCTGATCTGCGGCGCAGCCTTGATCCTGAGCTTTCTCGCCACCCTCTATCCGTCCTGGCGTGCCGCCGGCATCCAGCCTGCCGAGGCGCTGCGCTACGAATGAGCTACCCTGACTGAAACAAAAAGGCCGTTACCCCTGTAACGGCCTTTTTGTTTCAGTCCTTGAGGTCTCGGTTGCGACGTTTTTCCTGGCGCTTGCGCCAGTTGTGGCGGACCCACCAGTGCCAGTAGGTGTTGGTCAGTACGTAGCCCAGCACCGAGAGGACCAGCGCCAGCACCAGGGAGCCGAGCAACAGGGGCTGCCAGTGGGTCTGCAGCACCTGGCCGACCCAGCTCAGGGTGATGTGCTCGGGCATTTTCAGGGTCGGCGTGCCGGTCATCCAGGCGCCGAACTTGTAGCTGCAATAGAACACCGGCGGCATGGTGATCGGGTTGGTCAGCCAGACCAGGCCGATGGAGATCGGCAGATTGGCCCGCGCCGGAATCGCCACCGCGGCGGCGGCGGCCATTTGCATGGGCATCGGGATCATCGCCCAAAACAGGCCGATGGCCATGGCCCGAGCGACGGAGTGGCGGTTCAGGTGCCAGAGGTTGGGGTCGTGGATCAGCGTGCCGAGGAAGCGCAGAGATTTGCTGGCCTTGATGCGGTCTGGGTGAGGCATGTAGCGCTTGAATAGGCGACGCGGCATGTGGGCTCTCTGGCGGGCTAGAAGCGCCGATATTATGCACGGATTAATGACCAGTCGCCGACACACTTTGTGTCAGAAAGTTCGCCTGCGACGGTCGTTCGGCAGGGTCTTCGGGATGGGGGCCAAAGGAGTGTGCGATTGTGCGCTTAGGGATGTTGGCGCTGGCGGCAGGCCTGCTCCTGCTGCGATGGCTCCCGGCGTTGCCGCCGACCTGGCTGTTCTGCCTGTTGCCGGTGCTGGGGCTGATGTTGTTGCCATTTCGCAGCTATCCGCTGGCACTGTTGCTGTTTGGCTTCAGTTGGGCCTGTATCTGCGCGCAGTGGGCACTGGACGACAGGTTGGCGCCAGAGCTGGACGGGCGCACCCTGTGGCTGCAAGGGCGGGTCGTGGGCCTGCCGCAACTGGGCGACGAGGTGGTGCGCTTTCAGCTCGACGGGGCCGTGTCTCGCCATGGCAAGTTACCAGAACGACTGCGCCTGGCCTGGCATGGCGGACCCGCGTTGCGCGCTGGCGAACACTGGCGTCTGGCGGTACGCCTGAAGCGTCCCCGTGGCCTGGTCAATCCGCAATCCTTCGACTACGAGGCCTGGCTGCTGGCCCAGCGTATCGGTGCCACTGGGACGGTCAAGGCCGGAGAGCGGTTGTCTGCTGCCGGCGGCTTCGACGGTTGGCGCGACGGGCTACGCCGACGGTTGCTTGCCAGCGAGGCCTGGGGACGAGCGGGGGCGTTGTCGGCCTTGGTCCTGGGCGACGCTTCGGGTCTGTCGACGGCGGACTGGCGGTTGCTGCAGGACACCGGCACCGTGCACCTGCTGGTGATTTCCGGCCAGCATATCGGCCTGCTGGCCGGCCTGCTCTATGGCCTGGTCGCCGGCCTGGCGCGCCTGGGCTGGTGGCCGCGCGGTTGTCCCTGGCTGCCCTGTGCCTGTGCGCTGGGCTTCGCCGGCGCCCTGGCCTATGGCCTGCTGGCCGGGTTCGAGGTGCCAGTACGGCGCGCCTGCGTGATGATTGGCCTGGTGCTGTTATGGCGTTGGCGCTTTCGTCATCTGGGTATCTGGCTGCCCTTGCTGTGCGCTTTGCTGCTGGTCCTGCTGGTCGAGCCATTGGCCAGCCTGCAGCCAGGCTTCTGGCTGTCTTTCGGCGCGGTGGCGCTGCTGGTTCTGACCTTCTCGGGTCGCCTGGGCGCCTGGCCGTGGTGGCAGACGCTGGGGCGAGCGCAATGGGCCATGGCCCTGGGCCTGCTGCCGTTGCTGCTGGCGCTGGGGTTGCCGATCAGTGCCAGTGGACCGCTGGCCAATCTGCTGGCCGTGCCCTGGGTCGGTGTGGCGGTGGTGCCGTTGGCAATGTTCGGCACCCTGCTGCTGCCGGTGCCCTGGCTGGGCGAGGCGCTGCTCTGGCTTGCCGGCGGATTGCTGGAGCTGTTGTTCTTTCTGCTGGCGCAGATCGCCGCCTGGCAGCCTGCCTGGCTGCCAGGCGCGTTGCCGCTCTGGGCTCTGCTGCTCTGCGCGCTCGGCAGTCTGCTGCTGCTGATGCCGGCCGGAGTGCCGATGCGCAGCCTGGGCTGGTTGCTGTTGCTGCCACTGCTGTACAGCCCGCCGCCGCGCCCGGCGCCCGGTCAGGCGCAGGTATGGATGCTGGATGTCGGTCAGGGCTTGGCGGTACTGGTGCGCACCCGCGAGCATGCGCTCTTGTACGATGCCGGGGCGCGCTCTGCCGACTTCGACATGGGCGAGCGGGTGGTGGTGCCGTCGCTGCGCGCTTTGGATGTGCGCCGGCTCGACCTGTTGCTGCTCAGTCACGCCGACAATGATCACGCCGGCGGAGCCGCGGCTGTCCTGCGTGGCCTGGAGGCCGCGCGGGTGCTGAGCGGGGAGGCCGCCGAGCTGCCCCGGCGGCTCCAGGCCGGGCCCTGTGCCTCGGGGCAAAGCTGGCAGTGGGATGAGGTGCGCTTCAGTACCTGGCGCTGGGCGCAGGCGGGCACTGGCAACCAGGCTTCCTGCGTATTGCAGGTCGAGGCATCCGGCGAGCGCCTGCTGCTGACCGGCGACATCGACAGCCAGGCCGAGCAGGCCCTGCTCACCAGTGGCCTGGACCTGCGTGCCGATTGGTTGCTGGTGCCCCACCACGGCAGCCGCAGCTCATCCTCGGCAACGTTCCTGCAGGCGGTCGCGCCCCGCGCGGCGCTGATTTCGCGGGGCGCGCTGAATGCTTTCGGCCATCCCCACGCCTCGGTACTGGCACGTTATCAGGCGCTGCCCGCCAGGCTCTACGACAGTGTCGAGCAGGGAGCGGTGCGCCTGCGCCTGGGGGCTTTCGAGGCGGGTTGGGGACTGCGCCAGGAGATGCGATTTTGGCGGGAAAAATGAGAACGGAGGCGGTCGGCGACACCTCGACCCTATGCTAGAGTGGCGCCACTTTTGTGAAGGGGATCTGCCACCGTGTGGGAACTGGTCAAAGCTGGCGGCTGGATGATGCTGCCAATCATTCTGTGTTCTATCGCCGCGGCCGGCATCATTGCCGAGCGCCTGTGGACGCTGCGGCCCGGCCGCGTTACCCCGCCGCACCTGCTGGGTCAGGTCTGGCGCTGGATCAAAGACAAGAAACTGAACAACCAGAAGCTCAAGGAGCTGCGCGCCGACTCGCCGCTGGGACAGATCCTGGCCGCTGGCCTGGCCAACTCCAAGCATGGCCGGGAGATCATGAAGGAGTGTATCGAGGAGGCGGCCGCGCGGGTGATCCACGAGCTGGAGCGCTACCTCAACGCCCTTGGCACCATCGCCGGCATCGCACCGCTGCTAGGCCTGCTCGGTACCGTACTGGGCATGATCGAGATCTTCAGCTCCTTCATGGGTTCGGGCATGGCCAATGCGCCACTGCTCGCCGGGGGGATCGCCAAGGCGCTGATTACCACCGCGGCCGGCCTGATAGTGGCGATCCCAGCCTTATTCTTCCACCGCTACCTGCAGCGTCGTATCGACGAGCTGGTGGTCGGCATGGAGCAGGAGGCAATCAAGCTGGTCGAGGTGGTACAGGGCGATCGTGACGTCGACATGGCCGAGGGCAAGGCGTGAAATTCCGACGCAAACCACGGGAGAACGTCGAGATCAATCTGGCCTCGTTGATCGATGTGGTGTTTATCCTGCTGTTGTTTTTCGTGGTTACCACCACCTTTACCCGCGAGACCCAGCTCAAGGTCGATTTGCCGGAAGCCGCCAGTGGCACGCCGCCGGAGCAGTCCGAACTCAAGCAGCTGGAGGTACTGATCGGCGCCGACGGCAGCTATTCGCTCAATGGTCGGCAGCTGTTGAAAAACGACCTGAGCAGCCTGATGGCCGCTCTGCAGAAGGAATCGGAGGGTGACAACAGCCTGCCCCTGACCATCAGCGCCGATGCCAAGACCCAGCACCAGGCGGTGATCACGGCCATGGATGCGGCGGGCAAGCTCGGCTTCGCCCATCTGCGCATCACCACGGTCGAGGCGCAGGCCGCGCCTTGAGGGTCGTCCGCTGATGGCCTTTTCCGATCGACTGTTGGCCGCCTGGTATGCCGGTCATCCCGCACTCGTTCTGCTGCGGCCGCTGGAATTCCTCTATCGGCAGGTGGTGCAGCGCAGGCGCGCGCGCTTCCTGGCGGGCGAGGGCGGTATCTACCGGGCGCCGTTGCCGGTGCTGGTCGTGGGCAACATCACCGTTGGCGGCACCGGCAAGACCCCGATGATTCTCTGGATGATCGAGCATTGCCGCCGGCGCGGGCTGCGAGTAGGGGTGGTCAGTCGCGGCTATGGCGCCGCGCCCCCGCAGTTTCCCTGGCGGGTGACGGCCGAGCAGACGGCCATGATCGCCGGCGATGAGCCGCTGCTGATCGTCCAGCGCAGCGGCGTGCCGCTGATGATCGATCCCGACCGCGGGCGTGCGGTGCAGGCACTGCTCGCCGCCGAACCCCTGGATCTGGTGCTCAGCGATGACGGCCTGCAACATTACCGGCTGGCCCGCGACCTGGAGCTGGTGCTGGTCGATGCCGCGCGTGGCCTGGGCAATCGGCGCTGCCTCCCGGCCGGACCCTTGCGCGAGCCGGTCGAGCGCCTGAACGGGGTCGATGCGCTGCTGTTCAATGGCGCCGAGAGCGATCCGCCAGGCGGCTATGGCTTCAGCCTGCGGCCCAGCGCCTTGGTCAATCTGCGCAGCGGCGAGCGTCGGCCGCTGGCGCACTTTCCCCCACAGCAGGCGCTGCATGCCGTGGCCGGCATCGGCAATCCGCAACGTTTCTTCAAGACGCTCGAGGCGCTACACTGGCGGCCAATTGCGCACCCCTTCGCCGACCATGCGCAGTACAGTGCCGAATGCCTGGATTTCAGCCCGACGCTGCCGCTGGTGATGACGGAAAAGGATGCGGTCAAATGCCGAGCCTTCGCCGCCGCCGACTGGTGGTACCTGGCGGTGGATGCCCAGCCTTCCGCGGCCTTTACTGCCTGGTTCGACGATCAGCTGAGCCGAGTGCTGCCACCCGCGCAGTGATTCGACCACCCGGCGCCATTCAAAGCTGTCGTACCTCAAGGACCCATCATGGACCCGAAACTTCTCGATATCCTGGCCTGCCCGCTGTGCAAGGGGCCCCTCAAGCTCGCTGCGGACAAGTCCGAGCTGATCTGCAAGGCCGATGGCCTGGCGTTTCCCGTGCGCGACGGGATTCCGGTGATGCTGGAAAGCGAAGCCCGTACCCTCAATGTCGACGAGCGCCTGGACAAGTAGATGAGTGACGTCTTTACCGTTGTGATTCCGGCGCGTTACGCCTCCACACGCCTACCGGGTAAGCCACTGCAGGATATCGCCGGCAAGCCGATGATTCAGCATGTCTGGCAGCAGGCCTGCAAGAGCAGTGCCGAGCGAGTGGTGGTGGCAACTGATGATGCGCGCATCGTTGAGGCTTGCCGGGCCTTTGGCGCGGAAGTATTGCTGACTCGCGCCGACCACAACTCTGGCACCGATCGTCTGGCGGAGGTCGCCACTGCGCTAGGATTGCCGGACGATGCCATCGTGGTCAATGTGCAGGGCGACGAGCCCATGATTCCACCCGCCATCATCGACCAGGTCGCCGCCAATCTCGCGGCGCACCCGCAGGCGGCCATCGCCACCCTGGCCGAGCCGATCGAGGAGGCCGCCGCGCTGTTCAACCCGAACGTGGTCAAGGTGGTCAGCGACCGCGACGGCCTGGCCCTGACCTTCAGCCGCGCGCCGCTGCCCTGGGCGCGCGACGCCTTTGCCGCCAGCCAGGAGGCATTGCCAGATGGCGTGCCCTATCGCCGGCACATCGGCATCTATGCCTATCGCACCCAGTTCCTCCATGATTTCGTCGCCTGGGGCCCGTGCTGGCTGGAGGACAGCGAATGCCTGGAGCAGCTGCGGGCCCTCTGGCATGGTGTGCGCATCCATGTCGCCGACGCCCTGCAGGCCCCTCCGGCAGGCGTCGATACGCCGCAGGATCTGGAGCGCGTGCGCCGGTTGCTGGGGGGCTGATGCGCGTCTTGTTCGTCTGCCTGGGCAATATCTGTCGCTCGCCCACGGCCGAAGGCGTGCTTCGCCACAAGCTGCGTGAGGCGGGGCTGCACGGGCGAATCGAAGTGGACTCGGCGGGCACCGGTGACTGGCATGTCGGCAAGACGCCGGACCGGCGTACCCGACTGGCGGCACAGCGGCGCGGGTATGAGCTGGATGCCCTGCGCGCGCGTCAGGTGTCGCCCCAGGACTTCGCCAGCTTCGATCTCATCCTGGCCATGGACGCCAGCAACCTGCAGCACTTGGAGCGTCTGCGACCGAGCCAGGGCAAGGCCGAGTTGGACTTGTTTCTGCGTCGTTACCGGCTGGCGCTGGATGAGGTGCCCGACCCCTACTATGGCGGCGAAGATGGCTTCGAACGGGTCCTGGACCTGATCGAGCAGGCATGTGATGCCTTGCTGGTCGAGCTTGAGGGGCGTCTATGAGTCTGCAGTTGCGAGAAAAGGTGTCGCTCAAGGCCTACAACAGCTTCGCTGTCGAGGCCTCGGCGCGGCTGTTCGCCGAAGCGCATGACGATGAGCAGGTGCGTGAGGCGTTGGCCTGCGCACGCAGGCGCGAGCTGCCGTTGCTGTTGCTCGGCGGAGGTAGCAATCTGCTGTTGACCGCCGATGTCGAGGCGTTGGTGCTGCGCATGGCCAGTCGCGGTATTCGTCAATTGGCGGATGATGGCGAGCGGGTCGTGCTCGAGGTCGAGGCGGGTGAGCCCTGGCATCCGTTCGTGCAATGGACACTGCAGCAGGGGTTGGTCGGCCTGGAAAACCTCAGCCTTATCCCCGGTACCGTCGGCGCCGCGCCGATGCAGAATATCGGTGCCTATGGTGTCGAGCTGAAGGATGTGTTTGCCGGCCTGACGGCGCTCGATCGAAACAGTGGTAGCCTGCGCGAATTCGCCCTGGACGAATGTGCCTTCGCCTACCGCGACAGCCTGTTCAAGCGTGAGGCCGGGCGCTGGATAATCCTGCGGGTGCGCTTCGCCTTGCAGCGCACGGCGCCTCTGCATCTGGACTATGGGCCGGTGCGCCAGTATCTGGCCGAGCAGGGTATCGGCAAGCCGACGGCCGTCGATGTCAGTCGCGCCATCTGTGCAATTCGCAGTGAGAAGCTGCCGGATCCGGCCTTGCTCGGCAATGCCGGCAGCTTTTTCAAGAATCCCCTGGTCTCCGCCGAGTTGGCCGAGCGCCTGCGCGCCGAGCACAGCGATCTGGTCGCCTATCCGCAGGCCGACGGCCAGGTCAAGCTGGCGGCGGGCTGGTTGATCGAGCGAGCCGGCTGGAAAGGCTATCGCGAGGGCGATGCGGGCGTGCATCGATTGCAGGCGTTGGTGCTGGTCAATTACGGCCGGGCCAGTGGCCTGCAGCTGCTGGCGCTGGCGCAGCGTATCCAGGCGGATGTGGCGCGGCGCTTTGCGGTGAACCTGGAGATCGAGCCCAACGTGCTGTGAGGCTAGCGGGGCGGTGCCCTTGGTTGTTGCTGTGCGTCAGCGCTTGGCAGCACAAATAAAAAGGGGATGCCGATGGCATCCCCTTTTTATTGTCCCTAGTTCGAACCTAGGGCTTTACGGCCTGCTCGTCTTGCTTCTCTTCAGCTTCGACTTCGCCTGTGTCCTTGCTCGGGGCCTCGTCGCTCGGAGCCGCTTGCGGTTCCGGCTGCTCGGCTGCAGTCGCTTCGCCATGCGCTGCTTTCTGCGCTTGCGCTACCGTTTCGCTTTCGGCGACGCCGGCTTCGACCTGTGGAGCCGCGGCGGCGGCCTCGGCAGCTTCGCGTGCCAGGCGCTCGGCCTCGCGCTTGCGCCGACGCACTTCGCGCGGGTCGTTCGGGGCGCGGCCGGTGCTGCTTGACGCTACGTTCGCGGCAGCTTCGACTGGCTCTGCGGCGGCGGTTTCGGTCGTTGCTTCGGGCGCAGGGGTTTCTACGCTGGCCTCGCTAGGGGCGGGGCTGGCGATCACCACGGGGGCTTCGATGGCAGGCTCCTCGGCAGTTTCAGGCTCGGCAACCGGTTGGATGACCGGTTCGGCCTCGACTTCGGCCGGCGCCACGGATTCAAGCGGCTGCTGCTCGGCAAGGGTTTCGCTGGCGCGGGGTTCGGCCGGCTGGGTGGCGATTTCCGCCGCCGGTTGTTCGACGGCGTGAGTCGACTCGGCAGCCGCCTGATCGGGCGCCTGCACCACCACCTGCTCGGCCTCTTCAGCGGTCGCTGCCGCAGCCACTGCGGCTACGGCTGGCTTGGCTGCACCTTCGCTACCGTCTTCGCTGGCCTCTTCGCCACCCTCGATCAGGTTGCCGTTGGCATCGCGTTGGCGTTCGCGGCGGTTGCTGCGACGACGCTGGCCGCGCGAGCGGCGACGAGGACGTTCGCCGGTCTCGCCACCTTCCTGCTCGGCGTCTTGCGCCTGCTCCTCGGTAGTCAGTACCTCTTCTTCGGCTGCAGGAGCCTGCTCGCTGCGCGGCTGGCGCTCCTCGCGCGGAGCACGGGGCTGGCGCGGTTCGCGTTGCGGGCGCTCGGCACGGGCTTCTTCTGCGTCGGCGCTAGACGGGCTGTCCAGCGGTTCGCGCAGTTCGCGAGGCTGACGTTCTTCACGCGGCTTGCGCTCGCGGCGGTTATCCTGGCCTTCGCGGGGCTCGCGTGGCGGACGCGACTGACGCACTTCCTGGGGTTCGCGAACCTCCACCGCTTCACGCGGCTGGCGTTCTTCGCGCGGGGCGCGCGGCTGGCGCTCCTCGCGCGGCGCACGTTCCTCGCGTGCAGCACGCTCTTCGCGCGGCTGGCGTTCCTCACGCGGCTTGCGCTCTTCGTCGCGGCGACCGCCGCGGCTACGGTTCTGCTGGCGACCGCTGCGGCGCTCCTCGCTGCGTGGCGGACGTTCGCTTCTCTTCTTCTCGACGACTGCCGGCTTTTCCTCTTCCTTGCCGGCAAACAGGCTGACCAGGGACTTCACCAGCCCCTTGAACAGGCTCGGCTGGCTGGCGGCGGTCGGCTCGCTGATCTCGCTCGCCGGGGCCGGCACTGGCGCCGGTGCTGCGCGTTGCGGGGCGGCCTTGATCGCGGCTTCCTGGCGGACCAGGGTGCGGGTTGCGGCGGCCGGTTGGACCTCTTCGACCTCGGCCGCGGCCATCTCGTAGCTGGACTGGGCTACCTGGGCTTCCGGGCTGTCGTCACGGATGCGCTGCACTTCGAAGTGCGGGGTTTCCAGATGATCGTTCGGCAGGATGACGATGCGCGCGCGGCTGCGCAGTTCGATCTTGGTGATCGAATTGCGCTTCTCGTTGAGCAGGAAGGCGGCAACCGGGATAGGCACCTGGGCACGAACCTCGGCGGTGCGGTCCTTCAGGGCCTCTTCCTCAATCAGGCGCAGGATCGCCAGCGACAGCGACTCGACATCACGGATGATGCCCTGGCCATTGCAGCGTGGGCAGACGATGCCGCTGCTTTCACCCAGGGATGGGCGCAGGCGCTGACGGGACATCTCCAGCAGGCCGAAGCGCGAGATGCGACCGACCTGGACGCGGGCGCGGTCGGCCTCGAGGCTCTCGCGGACCTTCTCTTCCACGGCGCGCTGATTCTTTGCCGGGGTCATATCGATGAAGTCGATGACGATCAGGCCGCCGATGTCGCGCAGGCGCAGTTGTCGCGCGATCTCTTCGGCCGCTTCAAGGTTGGTCTGCAGCGCGGTTTCTTCGATATCGCTGCCTTTGGTGGCGCGTGCCGAGTTGATGTCGATGGACACCAGTGCCTCGGTGGGGTCGATGACGATGGAGCCGCCGGATGGCAGCTTCACTTCGCGCTGGAAGGCGGTTTCGATCTGGCTTTCGATCTGGAAGCGGTTGAACAGCGGCACGCTGTCTTCATACAGCTTGATCTTGCTGGCGTATTGCGGCATCACCTGGCGGATGAAGCTCAGGGCTTCCTCCTGGGCTTCCACGCTGTCGACCAGTACTTCGCCGATGTCCTGGCGCAGGTAGTCACGGATGGCGCGGATGATCACATTGCTTTCCTGGTAGATCAGGAAAGGGGCGGCGCGGTCCTGCGAGGCTTCCTTGATGGCGGTCCAGAGCTGCAGCAGGTAGTCGAGGTCCCACTGCATTTCTTCGCTGGAGCGACCGAGGCCGGCGGTGCGCACGATCAGGCCCATGTCGCTCGGTGCGACCAGGCCATTGAGCGCCTCGCGCAACTCATTGCGCTCTTCGCCCTCGATGCGCCGCGAGATGCCGCCGGCGCGGGGATTGTTGGGCATCAGCACCAGGTAGCGGCCGGCCAGGCTGATAAAGGTGGTCAGGGCCGCGCCCTTGTTGCCGCGCTCTTCCTTCTCGACCTGGACGATGACTTCCTGGCCTTCCTTGAGCACGTCCTTGATGTTGACGCGACCTTCGGGGGTCTTGCTGAAGTACTCGCGGGAGATTTCTTTCAGGGGGAGAAAGCCGTGGCGCTCGGAGCCGAAGTCGACGAACGCCGCTTCGAGGCTGGGCTCGACGCGGGTGATGCGGCCCTTGTAGATGTTGGCCTTCTTCTGTTGGCGGGCACCAGATTCGATGTCCAGATCGTACAGGCGTTGGCCGTCGACCAGAGCGACACGCAACTCTTCGGGTTGAGTTGCGTTAATCAGCATTCTTTTCATGTAGTACCGTCGGTTTCCGGGGCTGCCGGAAGCGGCGTTCGGCACACACGACTCTCAGGGTCGGTGTCAGGCGCGTCAGAAACGGTCGTAAATCGTTTCATTGTCGAGCGGCAGTCAACCGGTTGGGCTGGGCCGCGACGGACGTCTCCTGCTTGCTGTTGTGACAGAAAGCACTCACTCAGGAGGAGGAATCAATTGCCGGTAGCGGACGAGATGAAGCGTCTTGGATAAAGCTACGCAGACCGACTGTTGTACATCTCCACCCTACACGTATCGCTGAAAATCGGGTGCCGCTCGCAGAATCCGCAGCGGGTTGGCATTAATCGCAGTCGTCCAATGGGGATGGCCGCGCATCTATTGCAAAGGCTTTGTTTCCGAGCTCTCCGAGGGGGCTTTGCAGCCTTGTCTGTCTCTGAAGAATCCGTCGGACGGCCTTACGTCCTGAAAGGGTTGCATCGGCCGGGGATGGCAGTTTTGGCGATCATCCGCGTACCGGACCGCTTTTGGCGGCGTTCGCGACTATAGCAGCAATGATTAAGTGCTTCAAATCCATAAAAAATTGTTATGATTGCGCGATGACAATCTCTCCTTCTCCGACCTCCGGCGTTCAGTTGCTCGAGGTCGCACCGGAACTCGCCGGTCAGCGTATCGATAACTTCCTTCGCACTCAGCTCAAGGGTGTGCCCAAGACATTGATTTACCGCATTTTGCGCAAGGGCGAAGTGCGGGTGAACAAGGGGCGGATCAAGCCCGAGTACAAGCTGCAGCCCGGCGATATCGTGCGTGTCCCGCCGTTGCGCCTGGCCGAGCGTGATGAGCCTGAACCTCTGGCGCAAGGGTTGTTGGCGCGACTCGAGGCGGCCGTCATCTATGAGGACAAGGCGCTGATCGTGCTGAACAAGCCTGCCGGCATCGCCGTGCATGGCGGCAGTGGCCTCAACTACGGGGTGATCGAGGCGTTTCGGCAGCTGCGTCCGGATGCCAAGGATCTGGAATTGGTCCATCGTCTGGATCGCGATACTTCGGGTTTGCTGATGATCGCCAAGAAGCGCAGCATGTTGCGCCATCTGCATGAGGCCTTGCGTGGCGATGGTGTGGACAAGCGCTACATGGCGCTGGTGCGCGGGCACTGGGCGACGGCCAAGAAACAGGTCAATGCACCCTTGCTGAAAAGCAACCTGCGTTCGGGTGAGCGCATGGTCGAGGTCAACGATGAGGGTAAGGAGGCACTCACCGTGTTTCGCGTGCTGCGGCGCTTTGGCGAGTTTGCCACCTTGGTCGAGGCCAAGCCGGTCACCGGGCGTACCCATCAGATTCGCGTGCACTCCAAGCATGCGGGTCATTGCATCGCCGGCGACAGCAAATACGGGGACGATGACTTTACTCGCGAAATTCGCGGTCTGGGTGGCAAGCGCCTGTTCTTGCACGCCTACGCGCTGGTCGTGCCGCTGCCGGATGGCGGTGAGCTCAGGCTCGAGGCGCCTGTCGACGAGGTCTGGGCGCATACCTTGGAGCGGCTGAGTGTCTGATTACGAGCTGCTTATCTTCGACTGGGATGGCACGCTGGTCGACTCGATTGGGCGAATTGTCGAGGCCATGCACCGGGCCGCTGATACCTGTGATATGCCCAGGTGTAGTGATCTTGAAGTCCGGGGTATCATCGGGCTTGGCTTGCCGGAGGCTGTTCGTTCTCTGTACCCGGATCTTGTCGATTCGCTTCGGGTTGCACGCTTTCAGCGTTGCTACAGCGAGCATTATCTGGCGCTGGAGGCCGAGCCGTCGCCCTTGTTTGATGGGGTGGCCGAGGCGTTGGAGGCTTTTCGCGACCAGGGCTATCGCCTGGCTGTGGCGACCGGCAAGGGGCGTCATGGGCTGCAGCGGGTTCTGGCGGGGCACGGCTGGCTGAATTATTTCGATACCACTCGTTGCGCCGATGAAACGGCAAGCAAGCCGAATCCGCTTATGCTTGAAGAGATAATGTCGCATTGCGGTGTGGCTGCGCGGAATGCCTTGATGGTTGGCGATTCGGTCTTCGACTTGCAGATGGCCAGGTTGGCTGGCGTAGATTCGGTGGCGGTCGGGTATGGGGCTCAGTCGTTGGCGATGCTGCGTGAGCATGGTCCAAAGTTGGCAATTGAGCGATTTTTCGAATTGCGTGCCTGGCTGGAGCGGGGCGTAAGCGAGCAACGGGCAAGGGTGGGTGATTATGTCGGATGAATGGAAGGCGTCGGCAGTCAACGAGGCTGAAGCCAAGAGCTGGAAGCTGCTGGAGAAAACGCTGCTGGCAGGCGTTCAGGAGCAGCGGCGAGCGCGGCGCTGGGGGATTTTCTTCAAGACGCTGATGTTCGTGTATCTGTTTGTCACCTTGTCCTTGTTTGTGCCTCTGCTTGACTGGCGCAAGGGTGCGGTGACCACCGATGGTCATACGGCGTTGGTCGAGTTGCGCGGCATGATTGCCGATCAGGAGGCGGCCAGCGCCGACAATATCGTCGGTGCCTTGCGTGCGGCGTTCGAAGATGGCAAGACCAAGGGGGTGGTCTTGCGTATCAATAGTCCGGGCGGTAGTCCGGTGCAGTCGGGCTATGTGTATGACGAGATTCGACGTCTGCGCGCCGAATACCCTGCGATCAAGCTCTATGCGGTGATCAGTGATCTGGGGGCGTCGGGGGCCTACTACATCGCCAGTGCGGCGGATGAGATCTACGCCGACAAGGCGAGCCTGGTCGGTTCGATCGGCGTCACGGCAACGGGCTTCGGCTTTGTCGGGGTGATGGAGAAGCTGGGGGTCGATCGGCGGGTCTATACCTCCGGTGAGCACAAGGCCTTTCTCGATCCGTTCCAGCCGCAGAAGGCTGAAGAGACCCGGTTCTGGAAGGAGGTGCTGAAGGTAACTCATCAGCAGTTCATCGACAGTGTTGTGCGGGGGCGTGGCGAGCGGCTGAAGGTCGATGAGCACCCGGAGCTGTTCTCCGGTCTGGTCTGGTCTGGCGAGCAGGCGCTGCAGTTGGGCTTGATCGATGCGCTGGGCAATACCAGCTATGTGGCGCGCGAAGTGATTGGCGAGAAGAATGTGGTCGATTTCACGGTGCGTGAAAGTGCATTCGATCGTTTTGCCAAGAAGATCGGAGCCAGTGTTGCCGAGCACCTGGCCCTGTGGATGGGCTTTCAAGGGCCGGTATTGCGCTAGTTGTTGCTCGGTGCGTGAGTGGAGCCCGGCCTTGGTCGGGCTTTTTGTTGGTCAGGGGATGTCGATGCCGGCGTTATGCAGCATATCGACCAGGCGAATCAGTGGCAGGCCTATCAGGCTGCTGGCGTCTGCGCCTTCGGTGCTGCGAAACAGGCTGATGCCCAGTCCTTCGGCCTTGAAGCTGCCAGCGCAGTCGTAGGGTTGTTCGGTTTTTAGGTAGCGCTCGATCTGTGCTTCGCTCAGTTCCCGGAAATGGACGGTAAAGGGAATGCTGTCGACCTGGCAGTGGCCGCTATGGCTGTTGAGAAGTGCCAGTCCGGTGAGGAAGGTCACGCTCTTGCCGCTGGCGGCCAGCAATTGGTCGCGGGCGCGCTCGTAGGTGTGGGGCTTGCCGAGGATCTGCTGGTCGAGGACGGCTGCCTGGTCGGAGCCGATAATCAGGTGGTGGCTATGGGTGTTGCTGAGTGCTTGAGCCTTTTCCGTGGCGAGGCGGCGGACCATGCTGTCAGCGTCTTCGCTGGGGTGGCGGGTTTCGTCGATTTGCGGCGCAGCCCAGCTGTAGGGTAGGCGCAGGCGGTTCAGCAATTCGCGGCGATAGGGTGAGCTGGAGGCAAGTACCAAGGGCAGCATAGCGATCTCCTTTTATGTAAGGTGGCGATTCTAGTCACGGCGCGGCGCGCAGGACAGCGCGGCAGGCCTAAATTCCTTTGACAGGGGCAGGTTGCATCCATAGAATGCGGCGCCTATGTCGAATGGTCAGATTCCACCTCACGTTGATCCGCGCAAATTGGCTGATCGTGGCACCACCCTCCAGGGTGATCTGCCGCTGGCCAGCTTGGCGCGACTCTGTGATCCGCTTGCCGATAATCAAGGCGTGGTCAGCGCGAAGTTCTTCTTCGGGCGCGACGAGCGTAACGCTGTGGTTATACATAGCGAGCTTGAGGTTGAGGTCAAGATGGTTTGCCAGCGTTGTCTGGAACTCGTTGCTCTGCCGATCCAAAGCGCATGTGATTACGCCGTGGTGAAGGAAGGTGCGAATACCCAGTCGGTGCCGAAAGGCTATGACGTGCTGGAGTTGGGTGAAGACCCATTGGATCTGTTGGGATTGGTTGAGGATGAGTTGCTGCTCGCCTTGCCCATTGTTCCAGCGCATGACCCTATAGATTGCCAGCAGCCGGCCGGCCTCGATGAGCCCGAGTCGAGCGAGGACGAGGTAAAGCGGTCCAACCCGTTCAGTGTATTGGCGCAGTTAAAGCGTGACCCAAACGTTTAGGAGTTAATCAGTTATGGCTGTTCAGCAGAACAAAAAATCCCGTTCCGCACGCGACATGCGTCGTTCCCATGATGCCCTCGAGGGTAATGCCCTGTCCGTCGAGAAGACGACTGGCGAAGTTCATCTGCGCCACCACGTATCGCCTGAGGGCGTATACCGTGGTCGCAAAGTGATCGACAAGGGCGCCGACGAGTAATCCTTGTCCGCTCCGATCATCGCGATTGACGCAATGGGTGGGGACTTCGGTCCCCACTGCATTGTCAGGGCGAGTATCGCCGCTCTTGCCGAGCACCCTTCGTTGCACCTGGTCCTAGTCGGCCAAGCCCCCCTCATAGAAGATCTGATTGCTCAGTCGCCGACTGTCGATCGCGCACGTCTGCGCGTCGAGCATGCCGGTGAGGTGGTCGCCATGGATGAGCTTCCGGCTAAGGCGCTACGAGGCAAGCCGGACTCCTCCATGCGGGTTGCCCTGGAGTTGCTGCACAGTGGCCGGGTGCAGGCATGCGTCAGTGCTGGTAATACCGGCGCCCTGATGGCGTTGTCGCGCTTCGTGCTGAAAACACTGCCGGGCATCGATCGCCCGGCGATGATCACGGCGGTGCCGACTCGGGCGGGCTGCTGCCACCTGTTGGACTTGGGCGCCAATGTCGATTGCAGTGCTGAGCAGCTCTACCAGTTCGCCGTGATGGGGGCGGTTGCAGCTCAGGCTTTGGGTGTGAGTCGGCCGCGCGTGGCCTTGCTGAATGTCGGTACCGAAGAGGTCAAGGGCAATCAGCAGGTCAAGCTGGCTGCCAGCTTGCTGCGCCGGGCTCGTGGCTTGAATTACATCGGTTTTATCGAGGGCGATGGCCTTTATCGCGGGGACGCCGATGTGGTGGTGTGTGACGGCTTCGTTGGCAATATCGTGCTCAAATCCAGTGAGGGATTGGCAAGCATGATCTCGGCGCGTATCGAGGCCTTGTTCAGCAGTAGTCTGGCGGCGCGCATGGTCGGCTTGCTGGCGCTGCCCCTGTTGCGTCGGCTGCGTGCCGACCTCGCTCCGGCGCAGCACAATGGTGCGAGTTTTCTCGGCCTGCAGGGGGTTGTGGTCAAGAGTCACGGCGCTGCCGGGGTCGAGGATTTCAAGAGCGCTATTCGTCGGGCGCTGATCGAGATTGAGGAGAATCTGCCACAACGTCTGTATGGTCGGCTTGAGGATCTGTTGCTCTAGGGCGTCGGATCATCGGGTATGTGACCGCAGAGAGTGGTCGGTCATCCAACTGTCAGCTAATTGCGCTTGGCTATGCCTGGCGTGAATTTTTACGACGATCAGATCAATAGGGACCCGTTTATATGTCTGCATCCCTCGCATTCGTCTTCCCCGGTCAGGGCTCGCAGTCGCTGGCCATGCTGGCCGAGCATGGTGCACAACAGCAGCTGGTGCTCGATACTTTTGCCGAGGCCTCCGAGGTGCTGGGCTACGATCTCTGGGCCCTGACCCAGCAGGGGCCGGAAGAGCAGCTGAATCAGACCGACAGAACCCAGCCAGCGATCCTGACCGCCTCTACAGCGCTCTGGCGACTGTGGCGTTCTGAGGGCGGTGCGCTTCCTGCGTTCGTTGCCGGGCATAGCCTGGGTGAATACTCGGCCCTGGTGGCTGCTGGCAGCCTGCCATTCGCCGAGGCGGTGAAGCTGGTCGAGTTGCGTGGCCAGCTGATGCAACAGGCCGTGCCGGCAGGGCAGGGCGGCATGGCGGCGATACTCGGGCTTGAGGATGCCGACGTGTTGGCGGCCTGTGCCGAGGCGGCGCAGGGCGAAGTGGTCAGTGCGGTGAACTTCAATGCGCCCGGTCAGGTGGTGATTGCCGGCGGCGCCGCGGCGGTGGCCCGTGCGGTAGAGGCGTGCAAGGCGCGTGGAGCCAAGCGCGCCATGCCGTTGCCGGTCAGCGTACCTTCGCATTGTGATCTGATGCGCCCGGCAGCCGAGCGCTTCGCCGAGGCGGTTGCCGCTGTTGCCTGGCAGGCGCCACAGATCCCGCTGGTGCAGAATGTCAGTGCGGCGGTGGTTGCTGATCTCGAAGGTCTGAAGCGCAACCTGCTCGCGCAGCTGTATAGCCCGGTGCGCTGGGTCGAGTCGATGATCTGTCTGTCTGACCAGGGTGTGACCGACTTGGTCGAGTGCGGTCCGGGCAAGGTGTTGTCGGGATTGAACAAGCGCTGCGTCAAAGGCATAAACACCCATAATTTGGATACCCCGGACGCCTTCGCCGCCGCTCGTGCGGCCTTGGCCTGATTGAGGAGAGATTGGATGAGCCTGCAAGGTAAAGTTGCTCTGGTTACCGGCGCGAGCCGTGGCATCGGTCAAGCGATCGCCCTGGAGCTGGGGCGCCAGGGTGCTGTGGTCATCGGCACGGCAACCTCTGCTTCGGGTGCTGAACGCATTGCCGAAACCCTGAAGGAGAACGGTATCGAGGGGGCCGGGCTGGTGCTGGATGTCAGCAATGACGAGTCGGTAGCCTCTACCCTCGAGCACATTCAGCAGCATTTGGGGCAGCCGCTGATCCTGGTCAACAATGCCGGCATCACCCGCGACAATCTGATGCTGCGCATGAAGGATGACGAGTGGTTCGATGTCATCAATACCAACCTCAACAGCCTGTATCGCCTGACCAAGGCCGTGCTGCGCGGCATGACCAAGGCCCGCTTCGGACGCATCATCAATGTCGGCTCGGTGGTGGGCGCCATGGGTAATGCCGGGCAGGTCAACTACGCGGCGGCCAAAGCCGGCCTGGAAGGTTTCGGTCGTGCGTTGGCGCGCGAGGTGGGTTCGCGAGGGATCACGGTCAACGCCGTGGCGCCGGGCTTTATCGATACCGATATGACCCGCGAACTGCCGGAAGCGCAGCGCGATGCGCTGCTGGCACAGATTCCGCTGGGCCGCCTGGGGCAAGCAGAAGAGATCGCAAAAGTGGTCGCTTTTCTCGCTTCTGATGGCGCAGCTTATGTCACAGGGGCTACTATCCCAGTGAATGGCGGTATGTACATGAGCTGAATGTGACGAGCACCAACAAAAAGCTGTCATAGATGCTGTCTAAAATCCGTTACAAAGCTACAAGCGATTTATAGGCGGGTCGTTGAGGTGTTCTTTTTGGGGAACTCACGCATTCAGCTTGAAATGCTAAAAACCCTTTCTATACACTTGGCCGCAGACCAGCTGCCTGGATTTGTCCAATAGGAGTGAAAACAAGGTATGAGCACCATCGAAGAACGCGTCAAGAAAATCGTTGCCGAGCAACTGGGTGTTAAAGAAGAGGAAGTCACCAACAGCGCTTCCTTCGTTGAAGACCTGGGTGCCGACTCTCTTGACACCGTTGAGCTGGTGATGGCTCTCGAAGAGGAATTCGAGACCGAAATCCCGGACGAGCAAGCTGAGAAGATCACCACTGTTCAGGAAGCTATCGATTACGTTACTGCGCACGCGCAGTAAGTTAATCGTCGGTTCCCGACTCGGAAAAGCCGCACTCCCTTTGCCGGGTGTGCGGCTTTTCTTTGGCCGGCAACCAACGGAAAGCGCACATTGGCGGGCGGTGCTGCGAGACGGCAGCATGCCGAGCGACCGAGGTGCGTCAATAGGTCTGGAAAACAGCGTGCCGCAAGCGCATGAGCGTGGCTCGGTGCGTACGTCAGCGTTTTGCCATCGGCCAAGTCTCGTGCGCTCTGTTCATGCAGTGCGACGACTTGTGTTCCCGACTTTGTTTGGGCGCCAGTCAGGTATATTCCAGGCATCGTAAACCCGAATTTGAGGAGATTGCTGTGTCGCGTAGACGCGTCGTGGTTACCGGTATGGGCATGTTGTCGCCGCTGGGTAACGATGTGCCGAGCAGCTGGCAGGGCATTTTGGCTGGGCGCAGCGGTATAGGCCTGATCGAGCATATGGATCTCTCGGCCTATTCGACCCGCTTTGGCGGCTCGGTTAAGGGCTTCAATGTCGAGCAGTACTTGTCGGCCAAGGAGGCGCGCAAGCTCGACCTGTTTATTCAATATGGTCTGGCTGCCAGCTTTCAGGCGATGCGCGATAGCGGCCTGGAGGTCACCGATGCCAACCGTGAGCGTATCGGCGTAGCGCTCGGCTCCGGCATTGGCGGCCTGACCAATATCGAGAACAGTTGCATCTCTCTGCATGAGCAAGGGCCGCGGCGGATTTCACCCTTCTTCGTGCCTGGCTCGATCATCAACATGATCTCCGGTTTCCTGTCGATCCATCTGGGCTTGCAGGGGCCGAACTACGCCATCGCCACCGCTTGCACCACCGGCACCCACTGTATCGGTATGGCGGCGCGCAACATCGCCTATGGCGAGGCCGACGTGATGGTCGCCGGTGGCGCGGAGATGGCGGCCTGTGGCCTTGGGATTGGCGGTTTCGCCGCGGCGCGGGCATTGTCGACGCGCAACGATGACCCGACCAGGGCCAGCCGCCCATGGGACAAGGGACGTGACGGCTTCGTGCTGTCCGATGGTGCCGGTGCGCTGGTGCTGGAGGAGTTGGAGCATGCCAAGGCCCGCGGCGCGACCATCTATGCCGAGCTGATCGGTTTCGGCATGAGTGGCGACGCCTATCATATGACGTCGCCACCCGAAGACGGCGCCGGGGCCGCGCGTTGCATGGCCAACGCCCTGCGTGATGCGGGCGTGAATCCCGAGCAGGTGCAGTACATCAATGCCCACGGCACCTCCACGTCCGCGGGCGACAAGGCCGAAGTGTCGGCAATCAAGTCGGTGTTCGGTGAGCACGCCTACAAGCTGGCGGTCAGCTCGACCAAGTCGATGACCGGTCATTTGCTGGGCGCCGCGGGCGCGGTCGAGGCGATCTTCAGTGTGCTGGCCCTGCGCGAGCAGGTGGCGCCACCGACCATCAACCTGGATGAGCCGGACGAAGGCTGCGACCTGGACTTCGTTGCGCACCAAGCCAAGGCCATGCCGATCGATGTGGTGCTGTCGAATTCATTTGGGTTTGGCGGAACCAACGGCTCGCTGGTGTTCCGCCGGTACGCCGGCTGATGCCAAGCTGGATCGACGGGCAGCCAGGCGACGCACTGTCCGTCAGGGATAGAGGCCTGGCCTACGGCGATGGCCTGTTCGAGACCATCGCCGTCAGTCGGGGTGAGCCGACGCTCCTCGATCGCCATCTTGCTCGCCTGGCCGACGGCTGCGCGCGCCTGCAGCTGACGCTGGACCTGGCCTTGGTCCGGGCGGAGCTGCTGGGGTTTGCTCGCGAACTCGGGGATGGCGTGGCCAAGCTGATTGTGACCCGCGGCGATGGGGTGCGCGGCTATGCGCCGCCGCAGCCCGCAGTGCCGCGGAGGATCCTGCAGGGCAGCGCCAGGCCAAACTACCCGGCCAGCAATGCCGAGCGAGGAGTACGCCTGTATCCCTGTGCTACGCGTCTTGCCGAACAACCCCTGCTCGCCGGCCTCAAGCATCTCAACCGCCTCGAGCAGGTCTTGGCCCGCAGCGAATGGCAGGATGTCGAGCATGCCGAGGGACTGGTGCTGGATACTTCCGGGCGGGTGATCGAGGGGGTCTATAGCAATCTGTTGTTGGTCAAGGACGGCATCCTGTCGACTCCGGACCTGTCGCGCTGCGGCGTGGCCGGGGTGATGCGTGCGGAATTGCTGGCCCAGGCCGAGTCCATGGGCGTTTCCTGCCAGGTACGCGATATCAGTATCGATGAGCTGCTGGCGGCCGACGAGGTTCTGCTCTGCAACAGCCTCTATGGCGTCTGGCCGGTGACCGCTCTGCAGGGCCATCGCTGGCCGGTTGGCGTGCTCACCCGTAAACTGCAGGCCATCGCCCTCGATCTACTGGACCGCTGATTCGTGATTCGCAAACTCTTGTTGCTGTTGGAAGGCGGGGTGCTGCTGGCAGCCATGCTTGTGGTTTTCGCCGCCTGGCAACAGCATTCCGCACTGGAGCAGCCGCTGCGCCTGGCTGAGGAGTACCTGCTCGAAGTGCCTGCCGGGGCCACTCCGGGCGGAGTGCTCAACCGCCTGCAGGCCGAGGGCGTGCTGCACGATGCCTTCTGGCTGCGCCTCTACTGGCGTTTCAATTTGCGTGGTCAGCCCCTGCACAGTGGCGAGTACCGCCTGACGCCGGCGCTCAGCGTGCGCGACATGTTGGGGCTATGGCGCCGTGGTGAAGTGGTGCAGTACAGCGTCACCCTGGTCGAGGGCTGGAGCTTTCGCCAGGTCCGCGCGGCGCTCGAGCGAGAGAGCAAGCTGGAGCTTCATTCGCTGGGGCTGAGCGATGCTCAGTTAATGGAGCGTCTGGGGCTGCCGGGCGTTGCCCCTGAAGGGCGCTTCTTCCCGGATACCTACAGGTTCGTGCGCGGTATGAGCGACCTGGACCTGCTTGAGCAGGCATACACCCGTCTGGAGCGGATCCTGGAGGAGGAATGGCAAGGCCGTGCCGAGGGCTTGCCGTACAAGAATCCCTATGAGGCGCTGATCATGGCCTCGATGATCGAAAAGGAAACCGGAGTGCCGGAGGAGCGTGGAGCCATCGCGGGAGTCTTCCTGCGCCGGCTGCGCATAGGCATGCGCCTGCAGACCGACCCGACGGTCATCTACGGCCTGGGTGATCGCTATAACGGCAAGTTGACGCGTGCCCACCTGCAGGAGGCGACGCCCTACAATACCTACGTGATCGATGGCATGCCGCCGACCCCGATCGCCATGGTCGGGCGCGAGGCGATCCATGCGGCGCTGCATCCGGCGCCGGGCAAGAGCCTGTATTTCGTCGCGCGTGGCGACGGCAGCCATGTCTTTTCCAATACCCTTGAGGCACACAATCGTGCAGTGCGCGAATACCAGCTCAAGCGCCGTGCCGGGTATCGCTCCAGTCCCGCCCCAATCTCTCAGACCAACAACTAAGGACAGCCCGTGAGCGGTTTGTTTATCACCCTCGAAGGTCCGGAAGGTGCAGGCAAGAGCACCAATCGTGACTACCTCGCCGAGCGCCTGGCCGAACGCGGGATCGAAGTCGTGCTCACGCGCGAGCCCGGCGGTACACCGCTGGCGGAACGTGTGCGCGAGTTGCTGTTGGCGCCGAGCGAAGAGCCAATGGCGGCGGATACCGAGTTGCTCTTGGTGTTCGCTGCCCGGGCTCAGCACCTGGCGCAGGTGATCCGTCCGGCCCTGGCGCGGGGTTGTGTGGTGCTCTGCGATAGGTTCACCGATGCTACCTATGCCTATCAGGGGGGCGGACGTGGCTTGTCCGAGGCGCGCATCGCCGTGCTGGAGCAGTTCGTGCAGGACGGGCTGCGCCCGGGGCTGACCTTGGTCTTCGATTTGCCGGTAGAGGTTGGTCTGGCGCGTGCCGCCGCCCGTGGCCGGCTGGATCGTTTCGAGCAGGAAGGCCGGCAGTTCTTCGAGGCCGTGCGGCAGACCTATCTGCGCCGCGCCCGGGCCGAACCGTCGCGCTACCGGATTCTCGACGCGGCGCAGACCCTCGAGCGGGTGCAGCGAGATCTGGATGCCTTGTTGATGGAGATCGTGGAGCTGTACCGTGGCTGAAGCCTATCCCTGGCAGGCCGGGCTCTGGCAGCAACTGGCCGGTCGTGCGCAGCATGCCCACGCCTATTTGCTGCATGGCCCGGTAGGTATCGGCAAGCGCGCGCTGGCCGAGCGACTGATGGCGCGCCTGTTGTGCCAGCAACCGCAGGGATTGGATGCCTGCGGTCATTGCAAGGCCTGCCATTTGCTGGCCGCCGGCACGCACCCAGACAACTTCATCCTCGAGCCGGAAGAGGCGGACAAGCCGATCAAGGTCGACCAGGTGCGCGAGCTGGTCAACTTCGTGGTGCAGACGGCGCAGCTCGCCGGGCGCAAGGTGGTGCTGGTCGAGCCCGCCGAGGCGATGAATCTGAACGCCGCCAACGCCCTGCTTAAAAGCCTCGAGGAGCCCTCGGGCGATACCGTGCTGCTGCTGATCAGCCACCAGCCCAGCCGCTTGCTACCGACGATCAAGAGTCGCTGCGTGCAGCAGGCCTGTCCCTTGCCCAGCGAGGCTATGAGCCTGGCATGGCTGGCCCAGGCGCTGCCTGAGAGCAGTGAGCAGGAGCACAGCGAATTGCTCTGTCTGGCCGCGGGTTCGCCGCTGGCTGCCGTGCGCATGCAGGCCCAGGGCGTGCGTGAGCAGCGCGCTCAGGTGGTCGAGGGGGTCAAGAAGCTGCTCAAGCAGCAGATCTCACCGAGTCAGCTGGCCGAGAGTTGGAATGCCGTTGCCTTGCCGCTGTTGTTCGATTGGTTCTGCGATTGGGCGCAGTTGATGTTGCGCTATCAGTTGACCGGTGACGAACAAGGACTGGGCCAGGCCGACATGCGCAAGGTGGTGCAGTATCTGGCCGACAAGGCGGCGCAACCCAAGGTGCTGAAGATCCAGGACTGGTTGCTGCAGCAGCGGCAGAAAGTCATCGGCAAGGCCAATCTCAATCGTGTCTTGCTTCTCGAAGCTCTGCTGGTGCAGTGGGCAAGCCTGCCCGGGCCGCGCTAGAATCGGCGATCAAGCAATATGAAATCAGGAATGCCGCATGAGTCTGCCACCTAATTTGGGTCCGCGTAATGGCATCTTGTCCCTGACCATCAAGGACAAGTCCGTGCTCTATGCCGCTTACATGCCCTTCATCAAGAACGGTGGGCTGTTTATCCCGACCAACAAGAGCTACAAGCTTGGCGATGAAGTGTTCATGCTGCTCAATCTGATGGATGAACCGGAGAAGATCCCGGTGGCCGGCAAGGTGGTGTGGATCACCCCCAAAGGCGCCCAGGGCAATCGGGCAGCAGGGGTCGGTGTGCAGTTCAACGATGGTGACAACACGGCGCGCAACAAGATCGAAACCTACCTGGCCGGTGCGCTGAAGTCGGATCGCCCGACTCACACCATGTAAGCCTGCCTCCGAGCCCGAAACCCCTTCCGAGTAGCTGCTACCCATGCTGGTTGATTCCCACTGTCATCTCGATCGTCTCGATCTGGCCGCCTATAGCGGCTCCCTCGATGCTGCGCTGGATGCGGCGCGCGCCCGCGGCGTCGGCCACTTCCTCTGCATCGGTGTCAGCGCGAAGAACGCCGGGGCGGTCAAGGGTCTGGCCGAGCGCTACGCCGATGTCGATTGCTCGGTGGGTGTCCACCCGCTCGACCTCGAGCCCCCTGCTGCGCCGGCGCTGGACTGGTTGCTGGCCGAGCTGAATCATCCGCGAGTGGTGGCCATCGGCGAGACTGGCCTGGACTATCACTACGAACCGGAAACGGCGGCGCTGCAGCGCGAGGCGTTTCGCCTGCACCTGCAAGCGGCCCGGGTCACTGGCAAGCCGGTGATCGTGCATACGCGCGAGGCGCGGGCCGACACCCTGGCCCTGCTGCGCGAGGCGGCGCTGCCGCAGGCAGGCGTGCTGCACTGTTTCACCGAGGATTGGCCGATGGCCAAGGCCGCGCTGGATATGGGCTTCTATATTTCCTTGTCCGGGATCGTCACCTTCCGCAATGCCGAGGCGCTGCGCGAGGTCGCCCGTCAGGTGCCTGCCGATCGCCTGCTGGTGGAGACCGACTCGCCTTACCTGGCGCCGGTGCCCTACCGCGGCAAGCCGAATCTTCCCGAGTACGTGCGCGAGGTCGCCGAGTACCTGGCGTTGCTGCGGGGCGAAGATTTCGAGCGGCTGGCCGAGCAGACTACGGCCAACTTCAAGCGCCTGTTCCCTCTGGCGCGGGTCGCTTAGGCGGCTGTCGAGGCGCCGGTTCTGAACCCGAGGCAAAAAAAACCCGGGTTCTGGGGGATGAATCCGGGTTAAGACCATTAGGAGTAAATCAAGGTACGCGGTCCACGGTACCTTGCCTGAGGGAGCACTTGGGGGGAGATGCTACACCTCAGTAACCTTGAGTATTGGCGAAGTTGGCTGATCGTCCAGGCTGTTTCCGCTCATTTTTAAACATATTTGGAATACCGGTGCTTCTGTTGAGTTCTCATCGAGCTGCCAGCAGGCGCAATACCTGCAGCGTTTCCTCGATCACGCGGGCCTCGCTGTAGAAGTGCGGCGACAAGCGAATCCCACCTCCGCGCAGGGCACAAACCACCTGACTGGCCTTGAGTTGTTGAAACAATGCCTGGTGATCCCGACCGGCCAGGCTGAAGGTGACTATCCCGGCGCGACGCTGTGGCGCGCTCGGGCTGAGCAGGCTGGTACCGGGAATTCGCGCCAGGCCATCGAGCAGCCACTGTACGCGTTCCTGCAATGCCTTGGCCACTTCGCCCGGTCCCACCTCCTCGAGCAGTGACAGGCTGGCCTCCAGTGCCGTAGCGCCGAGCATGTTCGGGCTGCCGCATTCGAAACGCCTGGCGCTGCGCGCTACCTGCCAGTCCTGGCGCTCAAAGTCGCCACTGTGCTCCAGCATGTGCCAGCCGAATTCATGCAGCTTGAGCTGCTCGCGCAGATCGCCGCGGCAATAGAACACGCCCAGTCCCTCGGGGCCGAGTAGCCATTTGTGGCCGTCCGCCATGGCAAAGCCGCACTGGCTGGCCTGCACGTCCAAGGGCAGGGCGCCGAGCTGCTGGATGGCATCGACACACAGCAACACGCCGCGCTGGCGGCAACCGTCGCCCAGGCGCGACAGATCCAGGCGCAGGCCGCTGGCATATTGCACGGCGCTGATTGCCATCAGGCGCGTTCGCCGCCCGCAGGCGTCCAGCAGCTCAGCCTCGGGATCGTTTTGTTGCAGGCTGACCTGGATGACCTCGACGCCCTGCGGCGCCAGTGCCTCCCAGACCACCCGGTTGGAGGTGAACTCCTCGTTGCTGATCACGACTTGGTCGCCCGGCCGCCAATCGAGGCCGAATGCGACGAATGACAGGGCCTCGGAGGTGCTCTTGACCAAGGCGATGTCGGCGCACGACGGGGCGTTGAGCAGACGCTGCAGGCGGATGCGCAGGCGTTTCTCGACCTCGAGCCAGTCGGCATAGTGCAGCGCACCGCTGCGTGCATTCTGCTCGGCGAAGCGGCTGACGGCCTCGGCGCTGCGGCGCGGCCAGGGGCCAACGGCTGCGTGGTTGAGGTAGCGTAGCCCGGGAAGCTGGGGAAACTCGTCGCTAATGCTGCGCATGGTCTGATGATCCGTGCAATTTGCCGCTAGATAGGCATAATATCCGGCTTCGTTTTCGGCCCAATTAGTCATTTTATATGCACAAAGAACCCCGCAAGGTCCGAGAGTTTCGCCGTCGTGAACAGGAAATTCTCGATACCGCACTGAAACTGTTCCTCGAACAGGGCGAGGACAGCGTCACCGTCGAGATGATCGCGGACGCCGTCGGTATCGGCAAAGGCACCATCTACAAGCACTTCAAGTCCAAGGCGGAGATCTACCTGCGCTTGATGCTCGACTACGAGCGGGACCTGAACGAGCTGCTGCACTCGGCCGATGTCGATCGGGACAAGGAAGCCCTGTCGCGTGCCTATTTCGAGTTCCGTATGCGCGACCCGCAACGCTATCGGTTGTTCGACCGCCTCGAGGAAAAGGTGGTAAAGGGCAATCAGGTGCCGGAAATGGTCGAGCAGTTGCACAAAATCCGGGCATCCAACTTCGAGCGCCTGACCCAGCTGATCAAGGGGCGTATAGCCGAGGGCAAGCTGGAGGACGTGCCGCCTTACTTCCACTACTGTGCGGCCTGGGCGCTGGTGCACGGCGCCGTGGCGCTGTATCACTCGCCGTTCTGGAGCAATGTGCTGGAGGATCAGGAGGGTTTCTTCCAGTTCCTTATGGATATCGGCGTGCGCATGGGTAACAAGCGCAAGCGTGACGGCGATACCCCGGCCAGTTGACGTTATTCGGCCGGTTTATAGCGCATGCGACGCATATGTGGGGGGCGGCTGCGGCGATATACTCCAAGGTATCCATAGCCGGAGCCGCTCATGATCGTTGATCGTCAAGGCAGACGTTTTCGCAACCTGCGAGTCAGTCTGACCGCCGCCTGCAACTACGCCTGCACCTACTGCGTACCGGATGGCAAGCGCCTGGTGGCCGCGCAGGATGAGTTATCCGCAGAGTCCATGGCGCGCGGTGTGGCCTACTTGATCGAGGCGGCGGGCATCGAGCGCCTGCGCATCACCGGGGGCGAGCCCCTGGTCAGCCCGAAGCTGGAGGTGTTTCTCCGTGAAGTCAGTCAGCTGGGGTTGGCCGATGTCAGTCTGACCAGCAACGGTCAGTTGCTTTCACGCAAGTTGCCGCTATTGCTCGACAGCGGCATTCGTCGCCTCAATGTCTCCCTGGATACCCTCGATGCCACGGCATTTCGGGCGATCGCCCGCGGCGGTGACCTGGGCGCGGTGCTGGCCGGGCTGGAGGAGGCCCGGGCGGCCGGGGTGAAGATCAAGCTGAACATGGTGCCGCTGCGGGGGCAGAACCTCGACCAGGTCTTGCCGCTGCTGGACTACTGCCTGGAGCGAGGTTTTGAGCTGCGCTTCATCGAGTTGATGCGCATGGGCCACCTGGCGCGAGATGGCAACGGCTTTTTGCAGCAGTTTGTCGGCATGGCGGAGCTGCTGGCGATGATCGGCCAGCGGCATGCCTTCGTTCAGGCCGATGCCCCTGTGGATGCCACGGCACTGCGCTACGAGATTCCCGGGCAGGGTTTCTTCGGGGTGATTGCCAACGAAAGCGTACCCTTCTGCCGTACCTGTTCGCGCCTGCGCTTGTCGTCGACCGGTTGGCTGCATGGCTGTCTGTCTTCGAGCAACCGGCACTACGTAGGCGACCTACTCGACAAGCCTCGCCATCAGGCGCTGCCCGCTCTGCAGCGGCTGCTGGTCAGGGCGCTGGGCGACAAGCAAGAGGTTGCCTTCTCTGGTGGCGTGACCGTCATGAAGATCATCGGTGGCTGAGCCGCTGAATCAATCGAGTCTGGCCTATGCCCGCAGCCCAGTTTCCGATCAGCTATATCGAGCCGGTGTTTCGCCCGCCGAGTGAGGCGCATTCGCTTATCCTGCCGGTGACCAATGGCTGTTCCTGGAACCACTGCACGTTCTGCGAGATGTACAGCGCCGAGCAGAAGAGGTTTCGCGCCCGCGACGAGCAGCAGGTGCTTGAGGAGATTCGCCGTGCCGGCGAGCAGCTGATCGTTCAGCGGGTGTTTCTCGCCGATGGCGATGCGCTGGTGTTGCCAACGCGCCGCTTGCTGGCGATCCTCGAGGCGATTCGGCGGCATATGCCCCAGGTCCAGCGGGTATCCAGTTACTGCCTGCCGCGCAATCTGCGCAAGAAGTCGGTCGGCGAGCTCAAGGAATTGGCCGATGCCGGCTTGCGCATGGCCTATGTAGGGTGTGAGTCGGGCGATGACGAGGTTCTGGCGCGGGTCAACAAGGGCGAGACCTTTGCCTCCAGCCTGAGCGCGCTGGACAAGCTGGGTCAGGCCGGCATCAGCCGCTCGGTGATGATCCTCAATGGTCTGGGCGGTGCCACCCTGAGCGACCAGCATGCGGACAACTCGGCGCGCCTGATGAATGCGGCCCAGCCTGAGTTTCTTTCCACGCTGGTGGTCAGTTTTCCCCAGGGCGAGCGGCGCTTTCGCGAGGCGTTTGCCGACTATCAACCGCTCAGCCGGGCGCAGCTGTTTGCCGAGGTCGAGCGCCTGTTGCAAGGGCTCGACCTGCACGAAACGGTCTTTCGCAGCGATCATGCCTCCAATTATCTGGTGCTCAAGGGCACCCTGGGAGGTGACAAGCAGCGCCTGCTGGCCGAAGTTCGGCAAGCCATCGAGCGACCGCAACAGGTAGGCCTGCGTCAGGAATGGCAGCGCGGTCTCTAGTGAGCAGGAGCTGGCGTGGAACCTGCATTGCCGTTCTGTCCGCCGGTATTATGTCGCCGGCAAGGGGAGGAGAGTGATGCGTAGCCTGATTCTATTGCTGCCGCTGGCCCTGGTGGGCTGCATGAAGGTCAGCGACCTGGCCGATGGTGCCGAGTACCACCTGCGCGATGCGGGCATTCTCGATCACGGCAGCACTGAGCGCATGGCTTCGCGGCGTCTGCAGCAGGACTCGTTCATCTACATTGCCCAAGGGCACTTCGTGCCGCCGGGTCATGGTTATCCGCGACCGAATGTGGTGGCCGAGGAGGCGTTCAAGGGCTTCGTCGAGTATTTTCCGATGGTTCGCCGCGCGCGCGCTCCGCTGGGGCTGGAGGAGGCGATGGGCCAGGCCCGGGCGGCCGGCGCGCACTACCTGCTGTACAGCCGCTTCGCCTTTGTCGATGACCGCATCGGTCGGGTCGAGGAGTGGGAGGACCAGCAGGCCCTGGATCGCCTCGGCATCGACCGCAGCGTGATCCAGCTGATGTTGATCGAGACCAATACCCGCTTCCTGGTCGATACCGCGCGAATCCGCAGTCGTGGCGGTTTCCTGACGTTCTATGACGCCAAGCCGGAGGATCTGATTGGTCCGCCATTGCACGACTATGCCCGCAGCCTGCTCGGGGTCGGTCGTTGAGGAGAGGTTATGAGTGACCCTGGCAAGGCCGGCGACCTGCTGGCGCAGATTCCCACGGACGCGGCAAAGGGGCTGCCGCCGGTGCATCTATGGAACCCGGCGTTCTGCGGCGACATCGACATGCGCATCGCCCGCGATGGTGGCTGGTTCTACATGGGCACACCGATCGGTCGGCCGGCAATGGTCCGGCTGTTCTCGACCATTATCCGGCGTGATGGCGATGATTATTTCCTGGTCACCCCAGTGGAGAAGGTCGGGATCCGCGTGGATGATGCGCCCTTCGTCGCGGTCTCCCTGCAGGTGACGGGCGAGGGCGAGGCGCAGGTGCTGCATTTCACCACCAATGTAGAAGACAGGGTGACGGCCGGCGCCGAGCACCCCCTGCGCTTTGCGCTCGACGAGCAGACCGAAGAGCCGTCGCCCTATGTTCGGGTGCGCAGCAACCTGGAGGCGCTGATCCACCGCAATCAGTTCTACCAGCTGGTCGAACTGGCGGTTCCGCGAGAGATCGACGGTCGGGTCTGGCTGGGGGTGTGGAGCGCCGGGGTGTTCTTTCCGATCGCGCCCCAGCCCGAATAGCGTTCGGCCACCCGCGAGCGGCCGGGTGATTGCAGTCATGAAAAAAGGCTCCCGAGGGAGCCTTTTTGTCGTTATTACATATTGGGGTAGTTCGGCCCGCCAGTGCCTTCCGGCGCCACCCAGTTGATGTTCTGGGCCGGATCCTTGATGTCGCAGGTCTTGCAATGCACGCAGTTCTGCGCATTGATCTGGAAGCGCTTCTCGCCGTCCTCCTGGGTCACCACCTCGTACACGCCTGCCGGGCAGTAACGCTGCGCGGGCTCGTCGTAGAGCGGCAGGTTCTTGGTCAGCGGGATGCTCGGGTCGGTGAGCTTGAGGTGGCAGGGTTGCTCCTCTTCGTGGTTGGTGTTGGAGAGGAATACCGAGCTGAGCTTGTCGAAGCTGAGCTTGCCGTCGGGTTTCGGGTAGTCGATCTTCTTCGCTTCGCTGGCCAGTTTCAGGCAGGCATAGTCCGGCTTGGTGTCGTGCAGGGTGAACGGGATCTTGCCTGCGAACAGGTTCTGATCGATGTAGTTGAACGCGCCGCCACCCAGCACGCCGAACTTGTGGATAGCCGCGCCGAAGTTGCGGCTGCGGAACAGTTCGTCATACAGCCAGCTGGCCTTGAAGGCGTCGACATAGCCGGTCAGCTGGTCGCCGCCTTCCTTGCCGGCAAACAGCGCGTCGGCCACGGCCTCGGCGGCGAGCATGCCGGACTTCATGGCGGTGTGGCTGCCCTTGATCTTGGCGAAGTTGAGGGTGCCGAGGTCGCAACCGATCAGTGCGCCGCCATTGAACACCATCTTCGGCAGCGAGTTGAGGCCGCCCTTGCAGATGGCTCGGGCGCCGTAGGCCACGCGCTTGCCGCCTTCCAGGTACTGGGCAATCACCGGGTGATGCTTGTAGCGCTGGAACTCGTCGAACGGCGACAGGTGCGGGTTGCTGTAGGACAGGTCGACGATCAGGCCGACCACCACCTGGTTGTTCTCCAAGTGATAGAGGAAGGAGCCGCCGGTATTTTCGCTGTCGACCAGCGACAGCGGCCAGCCGGCGGTGTGCACGACCAGGCCCTGCTCGTGCTTGGCCGGGTCGACGTCCCAGATTTCCTTGATACCGATGCCGTAGTGCTGGGCGTCGGCCTCGCTGTCCAGGTTGAATTTCTGGATCAGCTGTTTGCCGATATGGCCACGGCAGCCCTCGGCAAAGAGGGTGTACTTGGCGCGCAGTTCCATGCCCGGCGTGTAGTAGCCTTCCTTCGGGTTGCCTTCGCGATCGACGCCCAGGTCGCCGGTGACGATGCCACGCACCACGCCTTGCTCGTCGATCAGCGCTTCCTGAGCGGCGAAGCCCGGGTAGATTTCCACGCCCAGGTTTTCTGCCTGCTGGGCCAGCCAGCGGCACAGGTTGCCCAGGGAGATGATGTAGTTGCCCTGGTTGTGCATGGTCTTGGGCACGAACAGGTCAGGAATGCGGCTGGCCTTTTCGGCGTTCTTGAGCAGGTAAATATCGTCGCGCTTGACCGGGGTGTTCAGCGGCGCACCCAGCTCTTTCCAGTCGGGAAACAGCTCGTTCAGGGCGCGCGGTTCGAAGACCGCCCCGGAGAGAATGTGAGCGCCAACTTCCGAGCCTTTCTCGACCACGCAGACGCTGATTTCTTTACCCGCTTCGGCGGCTTTCTGTTTCAGTCGGCAGGCGGCGGACAAACCAGCAGGGCCGGCGCCGACAATGACGACGTCGAACTCCATAAATTCGCGTTCCACAGGCTATCTCCTACTCAAGGCTCTCTAGTTTTATTTGACGATCAGGCTCGTTCCCCGGGTGGTGCGGGCGCATTATATCTAGCAGGCGGGTTCGATCCAATACAAACGTTTGTTTGAATTTTCTGTAGGGCTGGTAGAATCTTACTACATCAGCACGGCCGATTGGTCGCCCGCTGTATTGACCGGGCTAGATCGTGCGGTCAAGATACGGGCGGTTTTGCGCTCGCCGTCTGGGCTGAAGGTCGGTTCCGGCCGACTGGCATCACCCGCCATGTTCGCTTTGGCGACATCCTTATTCACCGGAGAGTAACGAGGAATCCATGAAGGTTCTTGTAGCTGTCAAACGAGTGGTCGACTACAACGTCAAGGTTCGCGTCAAGGCGGACAACAGCGGCGTTGATCTTGCCAACGTCAAGATGTCGATGAACCCCTTCTGCGAAATCGCCGTGGAAGAAGCCGTGCGCCTGAAAGAGAAGGGCGTTGCCAGCGAGATCGTCGTCGTCTCGATCGGCCCGACTGCTGCTCAGGAGCAGCTGCGCACCGCGCTGGCGCTGGGCGCCGATCGTGCCATTCTGGTCGAGTCCGCTGACGAGCTGAACTCCCTGGCCGTGGCCAAGCTGCTCAAGGCCGTGGTCGACAAGGAGCAGCCGCAGCTGGTGATCATGGGCAAGCAGGCCATCGACAGCGACAACAACCAGACCGGTCAGATGCTCGCCGCCCTCAGCGGTTACGCACAAGGCACCTTCGCCTCCCAGGTCGAAGTCGCTGGCGACAAGGTCAATGTGACCCGTGAGATCGACGGCGGTCTGCAAACCGTTGCCCTGAATCTGCCGGCGATCGTCACCACCGACCTGCGCCTGAACGAGCCGCGCTACGCGTCGCTGCCGAACATCATGAAGGCCAAGAAGAAGCCGTTGGAAGTGGTTACCCCGGACGCCCTCGGCGTTGCCACCGCCTCCACGGTCAAGACCCTGAAAGTCGAAGCCCCGGCGACCCGCCAGGCCGGCATCAAGGTCAAGTCCGTGGCTGAACTGGTCGAGAAATTGAAGAACGAGGCGAAGGTAATCTAATGACTATCTTGGTTGTTGCAGAACACACTAACGCTGCCCTGGCTGCTGCCACCCTGAACACCGTAGCCGCCGCCAAAGCCATCGGTGGCGATATCCACGTACTGGTCGCCGGTGCCGACTGCGCTCCTGCCGCAGAAGCCGCGGCCAAGGTCGAGGGCGTGTCCAAGGTGCTGGTGGCCGACAACGCCGCCTTCGCCCATCAGCTGCCGGAGAACGTCGCACCGCTGGTAGCGGAGCTGGGCAAGGGCTACAGCCACATCCTGGCTGCCGCCACCAGCAACGGCAAGAACATCCTGCCGCGCGTTGCCGCTCAGCTGGACGTCGATCAGATCTCCGAGATCATCGCGGTAGAAAGTGCCGACACCTTCAAGCGGCCGATCTACGCCGGTAACGCCATCGCCACCGTGCAGTCCAGCGCTGCCGTGAAGGTGATCACCGTGCGTGCCACCGGTTTCGACCCTGTGGCTGCCGAGGGCGGTTCCGCAGCCGTTGAAGCCGTGACCGTTGGCGGCGACGCCGGCATCTCGGCGTTCGTCGGCGAAGAGCTGGCCAAGTCCGACCGTCCGGAGCTGACCGCTGCCAAGATCGTCGTGTCCGGCGGCCGCGGCATGCAGAATGGCGACAACTTCAAGCACCTGTACGCTCTGGCCGACAAGCTCGGCGCCGCCGTTGGCGCCTCGCGCGCCGCGGTCGACGCCGGTTTCGTGCCCAACGACATGCAGGTCGGCCAGACCGGCAAGATCGTCGCCCCGCAGCTGTACATCGCCGTCGGTATCAGCGGTGCGATCCAGCACCTGGCGGGCATGAAGGACTCCAAGGTGATCGTCGCGATCAATAAGGACGAGGAGGCGCCGATCTTCCAGGTGGCCGACTACGGCCTGGTTGCCGACCTGTTCGAAGCCATCCCGGAGCTGGAGAAGCTGGTGTAAACCGGTCTTTATCGATCCACAAAGAACCCGCTCATCGAGCGGGTTTTTTGTTGTTGGCGCGGCGGTCTCTCTAGCTGCCCGAGGTGGCGATCTTGTCGAGGAATGCCTGATAGTGCAGGGCGGTTTCCTGCGGCCGTTCGATCATCGGCGCGTGGCCGCAGTCTTTCATCAGCACCACGCTCGGCTGTGACAGCAGTGGGCGCATGACCGCGATACTGGACGCATCCAGCACGCGATCGCGATCGCCCCAGAGCAGCAGAGTCGGCGCTTGGACCTTCGGCAGTTCCGGCTCCAGGGGAATGTAGCGCTCGACCAGTTGGCGGAATATCCGCCGATGGTGGGCATGCCGGGCAATGGCTCGCTCGGCCAGGTAAGTCTTCAGCGCGGCGGGCAGTGGCGGTACCTCGACAAAGACTAAATCCAGCAGGCGCTCAAAGTCCTCGGTGCTATTAACCAGCAGCGGATTGCTCCTGTTCTGCTCGAGACGGCTCAGCAGCTCGCTTTTTTGCGGTGCGCTGATGCCGGCATTGGCGAGCAGTCCCAGGCTCAGTACCTGCCGCGGGTAGCGCGCGGCGTAGAGGGCGGCGATATGGCCGCCCATGGAGTTGCCGAGCAGATGCAGCTTGTCGATCTTCAGCGCCTGGGTAAATGCGGCGATGCGCTCGACCTGGGTGCCGACGTCGTAGCTGCTGCCCTCGGGCCGACTGCTGTCGCCGAAGCCGGGCAGGTCGATGGCGATCACGTCGTAGCGCTCGGTGAAGTGCCGGGCGAAGCGCAGCCAGTTGTCCTTGTCGGCGGCGAAACCGTGGATCATCAGGAGGGTTTCGCCATTGGTCGGGCCGCCGCGGTAGTAATGAATGCTAAGATCGGCCACTTCTGTCTGCTCATTGGATAGTCCGGCAACCTGCCGTCCCAACCACTGCAAACCAGTGAATTGCGCCCCGGGGCTGAGATAAAGCGCGGTGGCTGAGACGCCGATGAGCAGGAATATGGCGAGCAGTAGTTTTTTCATGGCATATCCTTATCGCGAATTATTATTGCGTTGCCGCTACGCTAGCATGAAGTACAACTTTGGCGTGCGGACGCTCTGTGTGCCCGGCCATTTGTCTAGTCGAGACCCTTTCAATGTTTGACCGTTATTTCCTCAGATACCTGCTGTTGTCGCTTGTCTTGTTCAGCATGCCTGGCCTGGCCACGGCGGTGGGCAAGTGCGAGCGCCTGGTCGCCACCGGGCATCCGGATTATCCGCCGTTCATGTGGCGCGATCCGCAAAACCCACAGCAGCTGCTCGGCGCCCAGGCAGATCTGCTGGCTCTGCTGGGCAAGGAATTGGGGGTGCGCATCGATGTGCTGGCCAGCCGCAGCTGGGACAAGGCGGCGGAGGAGGTACGCGCCGGGCGTATCGACCTGTTGGCGGGCGCTGCCCTGACCTTGCCTGGCCTGGAGACGATGGACTATATCCATCCCTCGCTGTTCAGTCGCGCCAAGGTGGTCCTGGTGCGTAATATCGCAAGTTTTCCCTATATCGAGTGGGCCGACCTGCGCGATCGCCGCGGGGCTGTCGTCAGCGACGACCTCGGTCAGGCGTTCGATGAGTACGCCAAAGCCAACCTGAACCTGCAGCGAGGTGACAAGCTGAGTCAGTTGCTGCAGAAGCTGATGCTCGGTGAGATCGACTACCTGGTGCACGAGCGCGAGCCGGCGTTCGCCCAGGCCTATACCCTGGGGCTGCAGAACGACCTGCTGGCCTTGAGCCCAACCATCGACAGTGAAGGCCTATATCTGGCCCTGTCGCATAACTCGGCCTGCAACGATGCCTGGCTGCGCGGACAGCTGGCGAAAAAGATGACAGAATTGGCCGCAACCGACCTGGCGGAAACCTTGCTGGAGCGCAACCTGCAGCTCTGGAAGGAGCAGCAACTGCAGCCCGCCAACGCCCCGAAGCAGTAGGACAATCCAGTGATCAATCGAACCTTGTGTATCGGGCTGAGCCTGCTCGCCCTGTCTGGTTGCGCCAGCGATCCGGCGCCGGTCGAGCAACTGCGTCTGGCCGACCAGGCCCTGACGCAAGCCAAAGCGGTTGGCGCTCATGAGCAGATCGCCGAACTGAAGCTGGCCGAGGACAAACTGGCGCAGGCCCAGGCCGCCATGAGCGACGAGGAATTCAAGCAGGCGCGCCTGCTCGCCGAACAGGCCGAACTGGATGCGCGTCTGGCCGAGGCACGGGTCCTGAGTGAAAAGAGCCAGGCGCAACTGCTCGATTTGAACAACCGGATCGATCGTCTGCGCAAGCAACTGGGAGAGCTGCAATGAGTGCGTCGCGGCAATGCATGACCGCCGGCGCCCTGCTGGCGCTGCTGCTCAGTGGTTGCGCAGCCCCGCAGCGAGCAGATGATGGCGCGCTCGAGGCCGCCCGTACCCGGTATCAGGCGCTCAAGGAGGATCCGGCGGTATTGCGCAGTGCGCCCAAGGATCTGATTCGCGCCGGCGAGTCCCTGGCGCGCGCCGACAGCTTGTCGAGCTACTGGGGCAGCGCCGACGATGTGGCTCACTACGCCTACCTGAGTCAGCGCTACAGCGATATTGCCGAGCAGAAGAGCCGTCTGCTGCTCAATCAGGAGCGCGCGGCCAAGCTGGGCCTGGAACTTCAGCGCCTGCAGCTGGGGCTGCGGGAGGCCAAGCTGCTGAGCATTCAGGAGCAGAGCCAGTGGCTGGAGGAGCAGCTTGTCAGCCTGTCGACCACTGCCACCGAGCGCGGACTGGTCATGACCCTGGGCGATGTGCTGTTCGACGCCGGCCGCGCCGATCTCAGGACGGCGGCCAACCGTACCGTGCTCAAGCTGGTGCAGTTTCTCCAGCTCAACCCGCAGCGGGTGGTGCGCATCGAGGGTTACACCGACAGCCGTGGCGACCGGCAGGGCAACCTGGAACTGTCGCGGGCGCGGGCGCAGACGGTGGCCGATGTCCTGATCGATCTGGGTATCGATGCCAAGCGTATCGAGGTGCAAGGCTATGGCGAGGACTTTCCCGTGGCGGAGAACGCCTCGGCCAGGGGGCGCGCGCAGAATCGTCGGGTCGAGATCGTCTTCTCCGACGAGCAGGGGCGCCTGGGCGCCAGCCGCTGAATCGGCTCCACCAAAGAGCCCCGGCTGCCTCAGGCGCCGGGGCTTTTTCGTGGGTGATCGCCATGGGGCAGGATCCAGGACCTCTGCCGGTGAACCTGCTCGGTGCGCGCTGGTTGTCCCGCTGCCTGCGTGGCAACGACTGCGCGAATCACGCTATAACAGTTCGGCTTCCTATTAATTGAACCAATACAGTCTCTGGTATGGGGGCACTGTATCGTCCACAATCAGGGGAGCTGTACCGGTTCACTTTCGGCGAGTCGGGTTACTGTTACGGTTCAGTACTGTGGGAAAAGGCGGCCATGACCAATCTGTTGCTTTATCAACGCATCGCCCAGCAACTGGCGGAAGATATCCGCCGCGGTGTCTACCAGCCGGGGGAGCGGGTGCCCTCGGTGCGCAAGATGAGTTCGCAGCTCAACGTCAGTCATGCCACCGTCCTGCAGGCCTACGCCAACCTGGAAGACCAGGGCCTGATTCGGGCTCGCCCGCAGTCGGGCTTCTATGTCCACCAGACCCCGGCGCTGACCGCGCCGACCCCGGATATCGCCAGGGTGGAGCGCCCCAGCCTGGTGACCCGCAGCAGCATCATCAACCAGGTGCTCACCGAGTCGCGCCGCGAGGGCGTGTTTCCCCTGGGCGCAGCGGTGCCCCACGTGGAATACCTGCCGGTGCGGGCCCTGCATCAGCAGCTGGCCAAGGTCACCCGCTTTCATAGTGCGCGGGCTTTCAGCTACATGTTCAGCCCGGGGTTCGAACCGCTGCGCCGCCAGGTGGCGATCCGCATGCGCGACGCCGGCGTGGTGGTCGACCCTTCGGAAGTGGTGATCACCCACGGCTGCGTCGATGCCCTGCAGATGTCGCTGCGGGTGCTGACCAAGCCCGGCGACCTGATTGCCGCCGAATCGCCGACCTACTATGGCCTGCTGCAGCTGGCCGATCTGCTCGGCCTGAAGGTCATCGAGATCCCCAGCGATCCGACCACCGGCATCAGCCTGGAGGCGCTGCAGCTGGCCGCCAGCCAGTGGCCGATCAAGGCGCTGGTGCTGACCGCGCGGCTGAGCAATCCGCTCGGCGGCACCATTCCCGAGGACCGCCAGCGCCAGTTGCTGCGCCTGGCCTCGGATTTCGATATCCAGATCGTCGAGGACGACATCTACGGCGAGCTGATGTTCGAGCAGGGGCCGATCAAGGCGCTTAAGTCCCATGACCGCGAGGGCCGGGTGCTGTACTGCTCGAGCTTCTCCAAGACCCTCTCGCCCGGTGTCCGTATCGGCTGGATCATTGCCGGCAAGTACCAGGACGAAATCCAGCGCCTGCAGACCTTCAGCACTCATTCGGCCTGCAGCGTGACCCAGATGGCGGTGGCCGCGTACCTGGAGAACGGCGGCTACGATCGCCACCTGCGCTATATCCGCCAGGAGTACCGCAAGAACCTCAGTGCCTTCCAGCTGGCGGTGCAGCAGTACTTCCCCGAAGGCACCCAGATCACCCGACCCAAGGGCGGCTTCATTCTCTGGGTCAGCCTGCCGGCCCGGGTCAACACCAAGGACCTGCACATACGCGCGCTGCAGCAGGGCATCAGCATCGCGCCGGGGCTGATCTTCAGCAACACCGAGCAGTTCAACCACTGCATCCGCCTGAACTGCGGCATCCCCTGGAATCGCGAGGCCGAGCGAGCGCTGATGACCCTGGGCATGCTGGCCAGCCAGCTGTGCCAGGAGGCCGCCAGCCCGGTCTGAAGATTCTCGCCGCGCTTAACCCGAATGGGGCGTGCACTGCGTCTACCTGGGCGAAGAGGTTCTTCGCCCCGAGGAGAGACAGTATGTCGAGGATTTTCGCGTTCCCCCCGCAAGCGCTGCTGCATGGCTTGGCCGCCAGCCTGTTGCTGGCCCTGGTAGCCTGCAATGTCTCGCAGCCGCCGCAGTCAAAGGCACCGGTTCAGGCGCAGGAGCGGCTGGCCGCCGATCATGCCAGGCAGTCGCCACGCGAGAAAAAGGTCGAACTGACGGGCGATACGAGTCCGGCGCAGACGAGCCCGGTGCTGCCGGCGGCAGCACCGGCCGACGCTCTGCTGCCTGGCTATCGCGAGGAGAGCCGCGAGCAGTACCAAGGGCTGGCAGCCAACCCGGTGCAGGTGGTAGCCAAGGCGCCGGTTTCGACCTTCAGCATCGACGTCGATACCGGCAGCTACGCCAATGTCCGCCGCCTGCTCAACCAGGGCCAGTTGCCGCCGGCCGCGGCGGTGCGCCTGGAGGAGATGGTCAACTACTTTTCCTACGCCTATCCGCAACCGGAGGGTGAGGCGCCGTTCGGTGTCGCTACCGAATTGGCGCTGACGCCGTGGAACCCGCAGAGTCGCCTGCTGCGCATCGCCATCCAGGCGGCCGATACTTCGCTGGCGGCGCTGCCGCCGGCCAATCTGGTGTTCCTGGTGGATGTGTCCGGCTCGATGGATCGCCGCGAGGGGCTGCCCCTGGTGCAGGCGAGCCTGAAGCTGCTGGTCGAACAGCTGCGCGCCCAGGATCGGGTGTCGCTGGTGGTCTACGCCGGCCAGGCGCGGGTGGTGCTAGTGCCCACCGCGGGCAGCGAAAAAGCCAGGATCCGCGCGGCCATCGAGCAGCTGCGGGCGGGTGGCTCGACCGCCGGCGAATCGGGCATTCAGCTGGCCTACCGGCAGGCCGAGCAGGGCTTCGTCGAAGACGGCATCAACCGCATCCTGCTCGCCACCGATGGCGACTTCAATGTGGGTGTCAGTGATTTCGACTCACTCAAGGCGCTGGCGGCGGATAAGCGCCGCACGGGCATCTCCCTGACCACCCTGGGCTTCGGCACGGGCAACTACAACGAGCGGCTGATGGAGCAGCTGGCCGATGCCGGCGACGGCAACTACGCCTACATCGACAACCTGCGCGAGGCGCACAAGGTGCTGGTTGCGCAGTTGAACTCGACCCTGGCGACCGTGGCCAGGGACGTGAAGCTGCAGATCGAGTTCAATCCGGCCCAGGTCAGCGAATATCGTCTGCTCGGCTACGAGAACCGTGCCCTGCGCCCCGAGGATTTTCGCAACGATAGGGTCGATGCCGGCGAGATCGGCGCCGGCCACAGCGTCACGGCCCTCTACGAGATAGTGCCGGTGGGGCGCGAGGGATGGCTGGAGCCGCTGCGCTATCGGACCGCGGTCTCGCCTGCAGTTGGTGCGGCGGGCAAGCGGGACGAACTGGCCTGGCTGCGCATCCGCTACAAGGCGCCGCAGGAGTCGCGCAGCCGCTTGTTGGAGCGACCGATCCGGGCCTCGTCAGCCGTGCCGGCCATCGCCGAGGCCAGCGAAGACCTGCGTTTCGCCGCGGCCGTGGCGGCCTTCGCCCAGCAGCTCGGCGGTGGGCAGTACCTGGGTGACTTCGACCTTTCGGCAAGCGCCGAACTGGCGCGCAGCGGCAAGGGCGAAGACCGCTTCGGCCTGCGCGGCGAGTTCATCCAGCTGGTCGAACTGGCCCGCAGCCTGCAAACTGCCAGGCCCGATTCCCGATCAACTGCCGCCAGGGACGACTGAGTGTGACTGCCGATCGCGTTGCGCCCTTGTCAGATGAAGAAGACGCCGCGCTGTTGCGGCGCTATCGGCAGGGCGACGCCGAGGCCTTTGCGTTGCTCTACGGGCGTCACCGCCTGGGCCTCTACCGTTTTCTCTGCGGCCTGTGCGGCGACCCGGCGCTGGCCGAAGAAGTCTTCCAGGACACCTGGCTGAGCCTGATCCGCAGCGATTCCGTGCCACGCGAGGCCTTGCTGTTCAAGACCTGGCTGTACCAGATCGCGCGCAACCGGCTGATCGATAATTGGCGCAAGCACGGGCGGCGTGAAGGGCTGCAGGACGCATTCGACGAGCAGCGCCATGCACCGGTCGTGGCCGAGGCCAATCCCGAGCAATTGCTCGGCCTGAGCCGGGACCGGCAGCGCCTGCGCGCGGCGTTGGACGAGCTGCCGGCCGAGCAGCGCGAGGTCTTTCTGCTGCGTGCCCACGGCGACCTGCAGTTGCACGAGATCGCCGCGTTGACCCGCACACCGGCGGAAACGGTGAAGAGCCGCCTGCGCTATGCGTTGCACAAGCTGCGCCGGTTGCTGGCCGACCCCGCCGCCGAAGAGGTATCCCCATGAAAGAACGGCACCCGTCATCCCCGGTCGACGAGCAGCAACTGCTCGAGCACTTTCGCGAGCACCAGCGCGATGAGCCCTCGGCTGCGCTGGACGCACGGATTCTCGCGGCGGCCAGCAGGCCACAGGCGGCACGGCCAGGCCTCATCGCCCGGCTGCGAGCGTGGCTGCAGGCCTGGCTGGCCGGCGCCGCCGTCCCGCTGCGCTGGCGCCTGGCCTTGGGCAGCGTTGCCCTGCTGGGCCTTGGCCTTGGCCTGAGCCTGAGCTTGCGCAGCGTCGAACCGCTCTACGAGCGTTCGCTACCCGCTGCCCCGGTCGCTGCCCCCGTGGCGCAGAACAACGCCAAGGGCGAGGCCGCCCGCTTGAGCGAAAGGGGCATCGAGGTGATGGCCGACGCCGCCGAGATGGCGCAACAGGCCGAGGCCCCGGAGGTCGCAGCCGCCTCGCCGGCGCGGGCCAAGGGCGGCGCGGCGCCGCCGCCAGAGGCACTGCGCGCCGCCTTGCGCCAGATCCAGGCACTGCGCGATAGCGGACAACAGCAACAGGCCGCCGAGCGCTTGCGCGGGTTGCAGCAACGCTATCCGCAGCTGGATCTGGAGCAGCGGTTGCAGCAGCTGCGCGAGCAGGACGAGGCAGCGGTCGCCGACTGAAATTCCGACTTGTCAGGCGACCCTGGGCACGCCAGCATAGGCGCCATCTGCCTCCTGTTTTCAGCCTCATCATGACTTCGAGCCGCTACCTGTCCCTCGCCCTGCTGATACCGCTGTTGAGCGCTTGCGAGTCCAAGGTGGAACCGGTCAAGGTCGAGGAGCAGGTGGAACCCGCTGCGGCGACGGTGGTGGTGGATCGCCCCGTTGTGCTCAGCCCTGCTCCTGCTCCCGCTTCCTCGCCGCGGCCTGCGGTCAAGGCGGCCGCTCCCTCGGCCAAGCCTGAAGTCGCGGCGGACGAGGTCGCGATTGCGCAAGCGCCCAGGCCCCAGCTGGACCTCAGCCTGCCGCCCGAGCTGATTGAGTCGGCTGGTAGCGCCGACAGCGGCGTGGCGCCCGCGCCGCTGTTGCCGCCGATGTTCGAGGCCGAGCAGGCGCAGGTCGAGCCATTCCAACTCAGTGGCCGCTTGATCAACAACGAGGGCGAGGAGGATTACTGGGATTCGCTGGACGGCGCCGAGCTGCAGTTCGAGTTCAAGCGCTGACGATCCAGATGGGCGAGCGCTGACGCCTCCTTGGCGGCCAGAGCGCGGCGCGCCCCCGGCCGGCAACTGCCCGAGGCACTCGTTGCACTCGTTGTCCGTCCAGGGCCGCTCTCGCGGTTGCGCGCCCGGCGCCGGGCGCCGGGCGCCTCCCTCAGAAGCGCAGCTGCTCGGTGGTGATGGCCTGGTACAGCGGCTCCGTCAGGGGCGTGAAGCAATCACTGCCGGGCAGGCGCACCAGCAGGGTTTGCTCGACCAGCGCGGGGTTGTAGGCGGCCTGCTTGAGGTCGGTTTTCTTGTACTTGAAGGTGCCGGTGGTTTCCACCTCGGCCAGCTGGCGGATGAACAGCGGCGCCGCGTAGCCGGGTAATGCCTGGTCCAGATGGGCGGCCAGGGCTTCGCCGTCGAGTTGCATACCGGCCTTCAGGCGTAGCGCGGCCATGCCGCAGCGACCGTTGGTGCCAGGAATTTCCACGCCATAGACCACCGCATCCTCGACGTCGGGGAGGGCGCCGAGGACGTTCTCCACTTCGGTGGTGGAGACGTTTTCACCCTTCCAGCGGAACGTATCGCCGAGGCGGTCGACGAACTGCGCATGCTTGCAGCCCAGGTCGCGCATCAGGTCGCCGCTGTTGAACCAGGCGTCGCCCTGGCTGAATACATCACGCAGGATGGCCGCCTCGTTCTTGGCCGGGTCGGTGTAGCCGTCGAACGGCCATTTGCTGCTGATCTCGCAGATCAGCAGGCCCGCCTCGCCCTTGTTCACCCGCTGCAGGAAACCCTGCCGGTCGCGGACGACGCAGTCGCTTTCGAGGTCGTAGCGGACGATGGCGAACGGGGAGGGTGAGAAGCCGACGGTATTGTCGAAGTTGAACAGGTTGGTGAAGCCGACGTTGCCCTCGCTGGAGGCATAGAACTCGGTGATCCGCTCGATCCCGAAGCGCTCCTTGAATGCGCCCCAGATCGATGGCCGCAGGCCATTGCCGATCATGTAGCGCAGGCTGTTGCCGCGCTCCTCGGGACACTCCGGCTGGTTCAGCAGGTAGCGGCACAGTTCGCCGATATAGCCGAAACAGGTGGCGTTGTAGCGGGCCACGTCCGGCCAGAAGGCGCTGGCGGAGAACTTGCGCCGCAGGGCGATGGCCGCGCCGCCGGCCAGGGCGGCGCCCCAGCACACCGTGACGGCGTTGTTGTGGTAGCAGGGCAGGGTCAGGTAGAGCACATCGCGATTGCTCAGGCTCAGGCCGGAATGGCCGAAGCCGCCATAGGCCTTGATCCACTTGCCGTGGCTGAGGATCGACGCCTTGGGCAGGCCGGTGGTGCCCGAGGTATAGACGAGGAAACAGGCATCCTTCATCTGCACCCGCGCGCTGTCCGGCAGGTTGACCACCGCCTGGCTGCGCGCCAGTTGCATCAGGTTGCCCCAGCCGGCGGGGGCGTCACCGGCATCGGTCAGGCAGTCCCGGTCGGCGATCCAGTAGCGCGCCGCCGAGGGGTTGCCGAGTTGACCGGCGACCTCCTCGAAGGCGGCGAGCAACTCGGCGCCGACCACCTGGAAGGCGGGTTTGACCAGGTTCAGGCTGTGGGCCAGCACCGGGCCGCGCTGGGTGGTGTTGATCAGGGCGCCGACCGCGCCGAGCTTGCTCAGGGCGGCCAGAATCGCCAGCAGTTCCAGGCGGTTCTCCAGCATCACCGCGACCACGCTGCCATGGCGCACGCCCTCGGCCTTGAGGGCCCAGGCCAGGCGGTTGGCCCAGCTGTTGAACTGCTGGTAGCTGAGCCGGCGCTGTTCGTCGAGCAGGGCCGGGCGGTCGGGGTTGAGGCGGGTGGCACGCTCCAGCGCCCAGGCCAGCGACAGGTGCTTGTCGCGGTTGCGAATGCCGGTGTAATAGAGGCCGCGCAGCAGGCGCGGCAGCCTTGGCAGGTGCTGGGGCAGACGGGCTAGGAAGTGGATCGGGGAAATCAGGTCGGTCTGGCTCATGGCTCTCGCTTTCGTCCTTGTTGTGCGGGAAATGGCACTCTAGTTGCCTCGCCTGCGTTGCGCCATGATGCCGGCGCCAAGCCGCGCGGTGTCGAGGTGCAATCAGGGGCTGCTGCCGCGCGGCGGCCGCACTCGCGGTGCACCCGGGGCGGGTGAATCAGTCGACGAACAGGTCGGTCATCAGCGGGCCACCGTGCGGGTCGAAGCGATACTGCTCGAAATCGCTCTGGCCCTGTTCGCGCAGGATCTCCTCGTCGATCAGCAGGCGTCCGCTGATGCGACGGCCGCTGCTGGCGAGAATGGCGTGGGCGGCATCGGCCATGATCGCCGGGGTGCGCGCGCGCTTGAAGGCATCGCGCCCGCCCAGTTCGAACTCGATGGCGGCGGTGGCGATCAGGGTTCGCGGCCAGAGCGCATTCACGCTGATCCTGTAGCGCTTGAACTCCTCGTGCATGCCCAGGGTGAGCATGCTCATGCCGTACTTGGTCACAGTGTAGGGACCGTGCTGGGCGAACCACTTGCTGTCCATGTTCAGCGGTGGCGACAGGCTGAGGATATGGCCGCTGTCACTCTGCTTGAGGTAGGGCAGCGCCGCTTGGCTGCAGACCATCACCGCGCGGGTGTTGATCTGCAACATCAGGTCGAAGCGCTTGGGCTCCAGCCGCTCGACGCCGGCCAGCTTGATCGCGCCGGCGTTGTTGACCAGCGCATCGATGCCACCGAAGTGCTCGGCGGCCCGGGCCATGGCGGCGGCGACCGCCGTTTCGTCGCGCACGTCCAGCTGCAGGGCCAGGGCCTGGCCACCGGCGGCGCGGACCTCATCGGCGACGCTGTGGATGGTGCCGGGCAGTTTCGGGTGAGGCTCGGCGCTCTTCGCCGCGATCACCAGGTTGGCGCCATCGCGCGCGGCGCGCAGGGCAATCTCGCGACCGATGCCGCGGCTGGCGCCGGTGATGAACAGGGTCTTGTTGGCCAGGCTCATGGTGTTCCTCCGTGTGCTGATGGAAATCCTTGTCATGGCGGCCGGGTCAGGCGCCGACCGTCTGCCCCAGCAGTGCCTGCAGCGCGGTGACGGTCAGGGGCCTGCTAAGATGGTAGCCTTGGGCCTCGTGGCAGCCGTCCTGCTGCAGCAGTTGCAATTGCTGCTGGTTCTCCACCCCTTCGGCGGTGACGCCCATCGACAGCGCGCGGCCGAGGCCGATGATAGCCTGGACGATGGCCCGGCTATGGGCCGAGTCATCGAGGTCACGAATGAAGCTGCGGTCGATTTTCAGGGTGTCGAAGGGATAGCCGCTCAGGTAGCTGAGCGACGAATAGCCGGTGCCGAAATCGTCCATGGACAGGCGCAGACCAAGTGCCTTGAGCTGCTGCAGGGTCAGCAGGGCGCCTTCGGCATCATCGAGCATCACGCTTTCGGTGATCTCCAGCTCGAGGCGCTGCGGGGGCAGGCCGCTGGCCTCGAGCGCCGCCTTGACCCGGGCGACCAGGTCGCCGCAGCGAAACTGCCGCGGTGACAGGTTGACCGACACCAGCAGCGGCTGTGGCCAGCGCATCGCCTCGCGACAGGCGCTGTGCAGCACCCAGTCGCCCAGGGGCACGATGAGCCCGGTGTCTTCGGCCAGGCCGATGAAACGGTCGGGGCCGAGCAGTTCGCGTTGCGGGTGCTGCCAGCGGACCAGGGCCTCGACGCCGACCATGCGCATGTCGTCGAGCCGGTAGCGCGGCTGGAAATGCAGGCACAGCTGCTCGCCCAGCGCCAGGGCGTGGCGCAGGTCCTGCTCCAGCTGGCGGCGCTCGACGATGCGCTGGTTCATCTGCTGGTCGTAGAAGCGCCAGCCGCTGCGACCGCCGGCCTTGGCCTGATAGAGGGCGATATCGGCGTAGCGCAACAGCTCTTCGACCTGGGTAGCGTCCTGCGGAGCGCTGCTGATGCCGATGCTGGCGCCGATGAACACCTGGTGACCATTGATCCAGAAGGGTTGCTCGACCTGCTCGATCAGGCGCGTGCAAAGCTGTTCGATCACCTGGCCCGAGTAGCTGCCGCTGAGCACCATGATGAACTCATCGCCACCGTGGCGGGCCACCAGATCCTGATCGTGGATGCAGGCCTGCAGGCGCTGGGAGACCTCGTGCAGGACCCGGTCGCCGGCGGCATGGCCGAAGGCATCGTTGATCGGCTTGAAGCGATTGAGGTCGATGCTCAGCATCACCAGCGGCTGACTGAGGGTGGGCGCCTTATCGAGTTTGCCTTCGAGGAATTCGTGCAGGCGATGGCGATTGGGCAGGCCGGTCAGCGAGTCGTGGGCAGACAGGTACTGGATCCTTGCCTGGGCGGCCACTTCCTCGGTGATGTCGCTGGCGGTGCCGCGGCAGCTGGCCTGGCCGGGCGTATCGTGCTCGCCAGGCGCTTCAGCGCCAGCCGGGCCGCTTTCGGCATGGCCGGCAGCCCGGTGGCCGGCAATCCGGTGGCCGGCAATCCGGCAGGTGCGCAGGCGGCCATCGGCCGCGGTGTAGCGGCAGATCAGGGCGGCGCGTCGTTCGGCCAGGGGTGGGGAATCGCTCAGCCAGGCGGCCAGCGACCATTCCTCGGATTCGAGCAACTGGTCTAGCCTGCGTCCCAGCCACAGGATTGGCGGGTAGCCGGTGACGGCCTCAAAGCGTTCGGAGAGGTAGGTGATCCGCTGCGCGGCATCGACCTCCCAGAACCAGTCCGAGGCGATCTCGGCCACGTCACGAAAGCGCGCTTCACTCGCCGCCAGCTGCGCCCGGCTTTGCGTCAGGCGCGCATAGCTGCGGTCCATCAGGCGCGCCGCTTTGAGCGCGTGGCGCAGCACCAGCCCTGTGAGTATCGCCAGCACCAGGGCGACGATGCCCATCAGCGGCAGTACCAGATTCAGCAGGTGGCGGCCGGGCAGGGGCTGGTCCCAGGTCAGCACGACCGGGGGCGCGGCGCTCGGTACCAGGGTCAGGCTGGCGGGTGGCTGCTCGGCCATGGCGGCGTCGCCCAGGCGCAGGTTGGGCAGGCCGTAGTCCTGTCCCAGTTGCAGGAGCTTCTCTTCGCTGAGCACGTCGACGAACAGCAGCACCGAGGCCGGACCGGGCAGCAGGGGGACCCGCGGATCGTCATCGTTGGTGAATTCGGCGGCGGCGACCAGGGCCGGACGGCCATCCACGTGCAGCAGGCCGATCACCCCCTCGTCGTCCTCCACGGCGTCGCGGGCCTGGGCGATCAGCGCGTCGAGATCGCCGCGCAGCCAGCGATGGGCATCCTCGCTGCGCAGTTGGCCGTCGATCACCGCATAGGTGGTGTCGCCGTCTGGGTTGACCACCAGCACCCCCTCGTAGCCGAAGGTCTCGAACAGCGAGGGGCCGAGGTTCTGGCTCTCATAGGCCCAGCCGGTATCCACCCGGCCGCCAAGGTGCCGGTAGGCGTCGCCCCAGAAGGCGTTGTCGGTAATGCTGCGCAGCATGCCGGCCCGGCGAGCCTGGATGGCCTTGTCGGCATAGAAACGGCTCTGCTGCAGGGCCTGGCGATCCTGATTTTGGGCCAGCTGAACCAGAACCGCGGCGCTGGCGAGCAGCGCCAGCAGCAGCAGCCCGACGATGGCGGGCAGGGTACGACGAGCGAAGGTCCTGCCCAGGGCCAGGGCGTCTTCGCCATCGATGGCCTGTTCAGTAACCGGCATGGGGGATCCTTGTTGCGGGGCTCGCAGGATCATCGCCGGGTTTAGGCCAAAATGCCACTTCTCCAGCGCCAGAAACACAGCAGAAGACGACATCACTCGTCGGTCACTTCCACCAGCAGCTGGCGGTTCTTCACCTGGTCGCCCTGGTTCACCTGCACCCGGCGGATGACTCCGTCGACTCTGGCCTTCAGTGGGTGTTCCATCTTCATCGCTTCCAGCACCAGCAGCAATTGGCCCTTGGCGACCCTTTCTCCTTCCGTGACCAACACCTCGACGATGGCGCCGTCCATCGGCGCCTTCACCCGGCCTTCGCCGGCTCCTTCGCCGACGCTGACCGGTTCGTGGCTGACATCGCTAAGCTCCAGGTTGCCGTGCCGGCCATACAGCCACAGCTGCCGGTCGCGTTGGCAGTACGCCAGGCGCAGGCGCACGCCATCACGCTCCAGGGTGGCCCAGTGCCCGTCGCTGGCGAGCAGGTGCAGCTGGATCTGCTGGTTGCTGACGCGAATGGCGAGTCGTGGCTGCGGGCCGGATTGCTCCACGCTGAGCTGGACGTCGAAGCGCTGCTCGCCGTGCTGGAGCAGGAACTGCCAGGGGGCGTTGCCGGCATTGCGCCAGCCAGCCAGTGCGCCCTGGTGGGCACTGGCCTGGGCCGATGCCTGATAGAACAGGGCGGCGGCGCTGGCCAGTTCGGCAGCGCTCGGCGGCTTTGCGGCGAGGCTCGGGTCGTCGCGCAGGTGCTCGTCGATGAAGGCCGTGCTGGCCTGGCCTGCGGCGAAGGCGGGGTGGCCGAGCAGGTTGGCGAGAAAATGCTGGTTGGCGTTGATCCCCAGCAGCACGCAATCCTCGACGGCGCGCAGCAGTTTGCGTCGCGCTTCCTCACGGGTGCGGCCATGTGCGATCAGCTTGGCCAGCATGGGGTCGTAGAAGGAGCCTATGACCTGGCCCTCGATCAGGCCATGATCGATTCGCACCCCCGGCGATTCGGCGGGCTCCCAGCGCAATACCCGACCGGTCTGCGGCAGAAAGTCTCGGGCCGGGTCCTCGGCATACAGGCGCACCTCGATGGCATGGCCGTCCAGGTGGATGTCCTCCTGGCCGAGCGGCAGCGGCTGACCCTCGGCGACCTGAATCTGCCAGGCCACCAGGTCCTGGCCGGTGACCAGCTCGGTGACCGGATGCTCGACCTGCAGGCGGGTGTTCATCTCCAGGAAATAGAACGCGCCACCAGCCTCCAGGAGGAATTCCACGGTGCCGGCGCCGACATAGTTGACCGTGGCCGCGGCTCTGACCGCCGCGGCGCCCATGGCCTGGCGCAGTTCGGCCGTCATCAGCGGGCAGGGCGCCTCCTCGACCACCTTCTGGTGTCGCCGCTGTACCGAGCAATCGCGCTCGCCGAGATGGACGATCTGACCGTGCTGATCGCCGAACACCTGGATCTCCACGTGGCGCGGCTGCAGCAGCGCCCGTTCCAGAATCAGCTCGCCTGAGCCGAAGGCATTCAGCGCCTCGGAGCGCGCGCTGCGCAGTTGCCCGGCCAAGTCGTCGACGCTGTGAACCAGGCGCATGCCGCGGCCGCCGCCGCCGGCGCTGGCCTTGATCATCAGCGGGTAGCCGATACGCTCGGCCTCGCGGGTCAGGGTTTCGTCGTCCTGGGCGGCGCCCTGGTAGCCGGGGATGCAGGGCACCCCGGCCTCCTGCATGGCCAGCTTGGACAGGCGCTTGCTGCCCATCAGCTGAATGGCCTCGACGCTCGGGCCGATAAAGACGATGCCGGCCGCCTCGCAGGCGCGGGCGAACTCGGCGTTCTCCGAGAGGAAGCCGTAGCCCGGGTGAATGGCGTCGGCGTCGGTCAGGCGCGCGGCGGCGATGATGCGCTCGATCGCCAGGTAGGACTGGCTGACCTGAGCCGGGCCGATGCATACCGCCTGGTCGGCCAGTTGCACGTGGCGCGCGTCGGCGTCGGCCTCGCTGTACACCGCCACAGTGCGGTAGCCCAGCGCGTGGGCGGTACGCATCACCCGGCAGGCGATCTCGCCGCGGTTGGCGATCAGGATCTTGTTGAATGCAGCCATGTCGTCGTTCTACTCCTGCCGTTCAAACCGCTTCGGTCTATGTAGGGTGGATCGCGCTTCATCGATCCACCGGGCGATGTTCTGGTGGATGTGAAGAGCGACATCCCCCCCTATGAGCGTCTGCCGCTCACTTGGCCCAGTCGGGTTTGCGTTTTTGCACGAAGGCCAGGGTGCCCTCGGCGCCTTCGGCCCCGGTCACCGCGGCGCCGAACTGATCGGCCGCGCTATCCAGCAGCGGCCCCAGTGGCTGCTCTTCGCTGGCCAGCAGCAGGGCCTTGGTCTGCGCGTTGGCCTGCGGGGCGCAGCGCTGGATCTGCGCCAGGGTGTCGGCCAGGCGGCGCTCCAGGGCCTGCTCATCGGCTTCGCTGAAATGCACCAGGCCCAGGCGCGCCGCCTCGGCGCCGTCGAAGCGCGCGGCGGTCAGCGCCAGGCGGCGGGCCTGGGTCAGGCCGATGCGCTTGGCGACGAAGGGGGCGATCTGCGCCGGCAGGATGCCCAGGGTGGTTTCCGGCAGGCCGAACTGGGCGTCCTGGCGGGCGATGGCCACGTCGGACACGCAGGCCAGGCCGAGGCCGCCGCCGAGCACCGCACCTTCCAGCACCGCGACCAGCACCTGAGGCGTGTGCTGCGCCTCTTCCAGCAGGCTGCCGAAGGCGCGGTTCAGCTCGCGGTAGGCCGCCTGGCCGGCGTTGCGGGCCGTGGCCATGTCCTTGATGTCGCCGCCGGCGCAGAAGTGCCCGGAGGCGCCACGCAGCACCAGGGCGCGGATGCCCGGCTGCTGGCGCACGCTGGCCAGCACCGCGCGCAGTTCGCCGACCATGGTCAGGCTCATGGCGTTGCGGCAGTCCGGGCGGTTGAGGGTGATATGCAGCACGCCGCAGGCGTGCTCCAGTAGCAGGGTTTCGCATGTCGGCAATTCATTCATGCCGGGTTCCTCGTTCTAGGGTCAGCCTTTCTTACGGCCTGCCATCCCTGGCGGCCAGCCTGCGGGCCGTCGCTACGCGACGTTAGGAATGGCTCCAGGCTATTTTTTCTTGCCCGGCAGGGTGCCCATCAGCTTGCAGATGATGCCGAGCATGATTTCGTCGGCGCCGCCGCCGATCGACACCAGGCGGGTGTCGCGGTAGGCGCGCGAGACCGGGTTGTCCCACATGAAGCCCATGCCGCCCCAGTACTGCAGGCAGCTGTCGGTGACTTCGCGACCGAGGCGGCCGGCCTTGAGCTTGGCCATGGAGGCCAGTTTGGTGACGTCCTTGCCGGCCACATACAGCTCGGTGGCCTGGTAGACCAGGGCGCGCAGTGCCTCGACCTCGCAGGCCAGCTCGGCCAGGCGGAAGTGGATGACCTGGTTGTCGATCAGCGGGTTGCCGAAGGTCTGGCGCTCCTTGCAGTAGTCGATGGTGCTGTCGATGCAGTGCTCCAGGCCCTTGATCATGTTGGCCGCGCCGAACAGGCGTTCCTCCTGGAACTGCAGCATCTGCATCATGAAGCCGCTGCCTTCGGCGCCGATGCGGTTGCGCTGCGGCACCCGCACGTTGTCGAAGAACACCTGGGCGGTCTCCGAGCTGCGCATGCCGAGCTTGTCCAGGTGCGGGCTGACGCTGATGCCCGGGCTGTTCATCGGCACCACGATCAGCGACTTGTTGACGTGGGGCTTGTCGTCCGAGGTGTTGGCCAGCAGGCAGATGAAATCCGCGGAGGGCGAATTGGTGATCCACATCTTGCTGCCGTCGATGATGTAGTCGTCGCCGTCCTTGCGCGCCCTGGTCTTCAGCCCGGCTACGTCGGAGCCGGCGCCGACCTCGGAGACGCCGATGCAGCCGACCATCTCGCCGGCAATCGCCGGGCGCAGGAACTGCTCGCGCAGCTCGTCGGAGCCGAAGCGGGCCAGGGCCGGAGTGCACATGTCGGTCTGCACGCCGATCGACATGGGAACGCCGCCGCAGTGAATGGTGCCGAATTCCTCGGCGGCGACGATCGAGTAGCTGTAGTCCAGGCCCATGCCGCCGAATTTTTCCGGCTTGGAAATGCCCAGTAGGCCGAGCGCCCCGGCCTTCCTGAAGATCTCGTGGATCGGGAAGCGGCCGTCCTTTTCCCACTGGTCGACGTGCGGGTTGATCTCGCGCTCGACGAAGGTACGCACGGTACGCCGCAGTTCTTCGTGTTCCTGGGTGAAGATCATGATTTTGCTCCTTGTAGGGTGCGCTGTGCGCACAGGTCACTGGATGTGGTGCGCGCAGCGCACCCTACGGGTTAAAAACGGGCGACGCCGAAGGTGGTGGGTTTGAGCGGCCGCATCGCGGCTTCGGCGCAGATATCCAGCAGGTAGCCGAGCAGTTTGCGGGTATCGCGTGGGTCGATCAGGCCATCGTCCCACAGGTTGGCGGTGCCATAGAGGGCGGTGGACTGGCTGTCGAGCTTCTGCGCGGTGGCCGACTCGAGCATGTCGAGCATCTTCGGATCGGCCTCCTTGCCTTCCTTGCGCTGCTTGTCCTCGGTGACGATGCGCAGCACCTTGCCGGCCTGGGCGCCGCCCATCACCGCGGTCTTGCTGTTGGGCCAGGCGAAGATGAAGCGCGGGTCCAGGCCGCGGCCGCACATGGCGTAGTTGCCGGCGCCGTAGGAGCCGCCGACCACCAGGGTCAGCTTGGGCACAGTGGCGTTGGCCACCGCCTGGATCATCTTCGAGCCGTGCTTGATCACCCCCTGTTGTTCCGATTCGGTGCCGACCATGAAGCCGGTGGTGTTGTGCAGGAACAGCAGCGGCGTGTTGCTCTGCTCGCACAGCTGGATGAACTGCGCCGCCTTGGCCGCGCCCTGGGGGGTGATCGGGCCGTTGTTGCCGATCAGGCCGCAGGGCTGGCCCTCGATCCGCAGGTGGCCGCAGACGGTCTGGTTGTCGAACTCGATCTTGAAGTCGAGGAACTCGGAGCCGTCGGCGAGGCGGGCGATGACTTCGCGCACGTCGTAGGGCTTCTTGGCATCAAAGGGCACCACCCCGAGCAGTTCGTCGATCGGGTACAGCGGCTCGCGCCAGGTCTTCTGCGGGCGCGCCGGCAGCTGCGCGTTCCACGGCAGCATGGCGAGGATCTCGCGGGCGATGCGCAGACCGTCGGCGTCGTTCTCGGCCAGGTACTCGGCGGTGCCGGCGACCTGGGCGTGCATCTCGGCGCCGCCCAATTGCTCGTCGCTGGCGATCTCGCCGGTGGCGGCCTTGAGCAGCGGCGGGCCGGCGAGGAACAGCTTGGCCTTGCCGCGCACCACCACCACGTAGTCCGACAGGCCCGGTTGGTAGGCCCCGCCAGCGGTGCTGGAGCCGTGTACCACGGTGACCTGCGGCAGGCCCATGGCCGACATCCGCGCCTGGTTGGCGAAGCCGCGCGCACCCTCGACGAAGATCTCGGCGGCGTAGTTGAGGTTAGCGCCGCCGCTCTCGGTCAGGGCTACCAGTGGCAGCTTGTTCTCCATGGCGATCTGCTGCAGGCGCAGGGTCTTCTTCAGCCCGGCCGGGGAGATGGTGCCGCCCTTGATCGCGCTGTTGCTGGCGCTGATCAGGCAGCGTACCCCGGCGATGTAGCCGATGCCGGCGATGATGCCGCCGCCGGCCTGGGTGCCGTCCTTGTCATCGTGCAGCCGATAGCCAGCCAGCGAGGCCAGCTCGAGGAAGGGGCTGCCGGGGTCGAGCAGCAGGCTCAGGCGTTCGCGCGGCAGGAGTTGGCCACGCTTGTCGAATTTGGCTTTGGCTTCCTGCGCCTTGTCCAGGCAGCGCTGCTCGATCTCGCGGAAGCTGGCGATGGCGGCGAGCATGGCCTCGCGGTTGCGGGCGAAGTCCGCGCCTTGCACGTCGATTTCGGACTGGATCACCGGCATTGTTTATTTCTCCTGTTCATTCAGCACAGCGGGCAGGTAGGCGCGGTGGAAACCGTTGTAGGCCTGGACCTGCCCCGGCTTGGCCTTGAGCAGCGGGAAGGCGCGGCTGCCCTGGCTGGCGGCACCGTCGATGCGCACCGTGTTGCCGCTGATGAAGGCGGCGCCCGGCGACAGCAGGAAGACGATGGTGGCGGAGACCTCCGATTCGCTGCCGATGCGCTGCAGAGGCACCTGGTCCTTGAGCGAGCGAATCATGGCTTTCATCGATTCGGGGTAGGTGTCCATGCCGCTGGAGGCGATCCAGCCCGGCGCCACGGCATTGACCCGTACTCCGGCGTGGCCCCACTCGACGGCCGCGGTCTTGGTGAAGTTCTCCATGCCGGCCCGGGCCGCGCCGGAGTGGCCCATGCCGGGCATACCGCCCCACATGTCGGCGAGCATGTTGACGATGCTGCCACCGGTCCTGCTCATGCTCTGGTTGAATACCTCGCGGGCGACCAGGAAGCCGCCGACCAGGTTGGTGCGCACCACCGTCTCGAAGCCCTTCTGGTTGATCGAGGCGAGGGGGGCGGGGTACTGGCCGCCTGCGTTGTTGACCAGGTGGTGGATCACCCCGCGCTCGGCGACGACTGCCGCGACCATGGCCTTGACCGACTCCTCGTCGCGGATGTCGCAGACCTGGTAACTGGCGCTGCCGCCGTCTGCGCGGATTTCGTCGACGGTGCTTTCCAGCTTGTCGGCCTGGCGCCCGACCAGCACCACGTGGGCACCGAGGGCCGCCAGTTCGTGGGCGGTACAACGGCCGATGCCACTGCCGCCGCCGGTGACCAGGGTGCACTGGCCGGCGAACAGGCCGGGGCGGAAGATCGAGTCGTATGCCATGGTTCCTATCGTCCTCGTCGTGGGCTGGGAAATGGCCAGCGGCCTTTCCCGCCGCGATTGATCGCTGTCAAACCGCTGCGCGGGTTTTCCAGCCTACAGCTGTTCGGCCAGGCCCTTGGGCACCGGCACCGGGAACTCCAGCAGCTGCTGGGCGAAGGCTTTGCCCTGCGGGTCGATGCGCAGGCTGGCCACGCCGCCGCCGCCGAGGGCGTTCTCCAGCAGGAAATTGAGGCTATGGCTGCCGGGCAGATACCAGCGCTGCACCCGGCCGGACTGCGGATCGAGAACGTGGCTCATCCAGTCGACCACCGCCGCGCAGCTCAGGGCCTCGGCGATCCACGGCAGGTACTCGGGCTTTCTCGCCATCACACCGATATTGCTGTGGTTGCCCTTGTCGCCGGAGCGGGCCACGGCCAGCTTGACCAACGGCACGCTGGCATCGGCCAGACCTTCGGCCGGCGGCGGCTCGGCGGCGTCGGCCAGGTCTGCGCCGGCGAGGGCGTCCAGGGCCGGCAGCTCGACTGGCGTGCGTGTGCCATTAAGTTCCATGGCCAGGGCGCAGGTCGACTTGTCGACCAGCAGGGAAAACAGGCGGATCACCGGGTAGACCGTCGGGCGGCCGCCGACGATACCGGTCAGCCCGGGGGCCATCCCGGTGGCGGCCTGGGCGATCTCGCGGGAGAACAGCACCAGGGCCTCCTTCTGCGGGTGGCGCACGGCAATCTTGATCACCACCTCGCGGCTGTCCTGGCGTCGGCCGTGGGGGCCGTAGGTGGCTTCCGTGCCGAGCAGTTCGATGCTGACTTCCTGATAGGGGCCCCAGCCACGTTCGGTGAAGAGCTCCTCGGTCTTGGCGATGATCGCCCGGCTGACCCGTTCGGCCTTCTTGATCGCGTCGATGCCGGCCATCAGGCAGCTGGCGGTGCAGCGAAAGCCGTCCGGATAGGTGGCGCTGACCTTGTATTGCCCGGTGGGCGGCAACCCCCTGGCACCGGCGAGTTCGACGCGGTTGTCGCCGACCTGGCGCAGCTGCACCCGGGTGAAGTCGCAGACCACGTCCGGCAGCAGGTAGGCGCGCGGGTCGCCGATCTCGTAGAGCATCTGCTCGCCGACGCTGAAGGGCGTGACCAGGCCGCCGGAACCTTCCGGCTTGGTCACCACGAAGCGGCCGTTGGCCTGTACTTCGATGACGGGGAAACCGATGTGCTCGTAGTCCGGCACGCTCTGCCAGTCGGTGAAGTTGCCGCCGGTGCACTGCGCGCCGCACTCGATGATGTGGCCGGCCAGGGCGGCCTGGGCCAGCTTGTCGTAGTCGTTCCAGGCCCAGCCGAACTCGTGCACCAGGGTCGCGCTGACCACGGCGCTGTCGACCACCCGGCCGGTGATGACGATATCGGCGCCTCGCGCCAGTGCCGCGACTATGCCTGGCGCACCCAGGTAGGCGTTCAGCGACAGGCAGTGCGGCGGCAGCGGCGCGCCGCTGAACATCTCGACGCCACCGGCCCGCGCCAGTTCGGCTTGCCTGGGTTGCAGGTCATCGCCATGCAGCACCGCGATCTTCAAGGCGACGCCGGCCTTGTCGCAGGCGGCGCGCAGCGCGGCGGCGCAAGCGCCGGGGTTGACCCCGCCGGCATTGCTGATCACCCGGATGCGCTTCTCGGCGATCTCGCCCAGGAGCGGCGCCAGTACCTCGACGAAGTCGCTGGCATAGCCTTGTGCGGGGTTCTTCAGCCTGGCCCCGGCCATGATCGACAGGGTGATCTCGGCCAGATAGTCGAACACCAGGTAATCGAGTTCGGCGCCGCGCACCAACTGGGCGGCGGCGGTACAGGTGTCGCCCCAGAAGGCAGAGGCGCAGCCGATGCGTACGGTTTTGGTCATGGGAGGGCGCCGTTGCACGCTGATAGGATGCCCTCAACACTACCAAGCAAGCGCTTGGTTTTAAAGCGGGAAAAGAGGGCTTTCCTGCCAAAAGTGCGCCCAAGCGCTTGCTTGGCTGGCCCCCGAGGCATAAATTTCACTAACTACGACAAGCACTTGGGCAAAATATGCAGACGTCCGAGCATTGCTGTGTTTCGGCGACATCTGGCCAAGCGGCGAAGGGGACGGGGAGTAAACAGCGTGGACGATCTACAAGCTCAGGCGGTGATGCGCGATCTGGTGGCCGACGGCCAGATCACCGATCCTGACAGCGCCCGGGGCAAGCTGCTGCAGACCGCCGCCCACCTGTTTCGCAGCAAGGGCTACGAGCGCACCACGGTGCGCGACCTGGCCAGTGCGGTGGGTATCCAGTCGGGCAGCATCTTTCATCACTTCAAGAGCAAGGACGAGATCCTGCGCTCGGTGATGGAGGAGACCATCCGCTACAACACCGCCCTGATGCAGGCCTCGCTGGCCGAGGCAAGCGACCTGCGCGAGCGAGTGCTGGCGCTGATCCGCTGCGAACTACAGTCGATCATGGGTGGCACCGGCGAGGCCATGGCGGTACTGGTCTACGAGTGGCGCTCGCTCTCGCCTGACGGCCAGAGATTCATCCTCGAGCTGCGTGACACCTATGAGCAGCTATGGCTCGAGGTGCTGGAGGAGGCCAGGGCGGCCGGTTATTTCAAGGCCGACCCCTTCATCCTGCGGCGTTTCCTCACCGGCGCATTGAGCTGGACCACCACCTGGTTCCACCCCGAGGGCCCCATGAGCCTGGAGCAGCTGGCAGAGCAGGCGCTGTCGCTGGTTCTTAAAGAAAGCTGAGTGACTTCGGCTATGCTTGCAGGGCATTTGGATATCAGGGCAGGGCAGGCCGTTGGTAGCACACAGGGAGCAGCGTGCGGTCTGGTTTAGTTTAAGAGGTAGCCGTGTGCCGATGCTGTTCAAGAGTCTACTGATTGCCCTGTGTCTGCTGACCGGCCTGCCGGCGATGGCCGGCGAGCAGGTGCGCGTGGGCGTGGGCGCCTATCATTTTCCGCCCTATGCGGTCAAACCGGAGGGCGCCGAGCCCGGCGGGCTGTTGCCGGAACTGCTGGCCGCCTTGAATGGCCTGCAGGACGACTATCAGTTCGATCTGGTGCCGACTTCGGTGGCCAGGCGCTACCGTGATCTGCAGAGCGGCCGTTTCGACCTGATCCTGTTCGAGTCGCCGAGTTGGGGCTGGCAGGATACGCCGCACCGGGCGCTGGATTTGCATATCGAAGATGCCGAGGTCTACGTCGCCCATGCCGAACCTGGGCGCGATGAGCGCTACTTCGAGCGTCTAAAAGGCAAGCGCCTGGCGTTGTACAGCGGTTATCACTACGGCTTTGCCGGGTTCAATGCCGATCCCGACTATCTCAACCAGCATTTCGATGCAATCCTCACCTACTCCCATGACAGCAATCTGCAGATGATCCTGCGCCAGCGCGCCGACATCGCGGTGATTACCCGCTCCTACCTGGAAATCTATCGCGAGCGCCATCCCCGTGAGCGTTCGCAGCTACTGGTGTCGCAGCGGGTCGATCAGGTGTATCAGCATCAGGCCTTGTTCCGCCCTCAGGCGCCGCTGACCTCAGCGGTGTTTGCCGATTTGCTGCGCGAACTCAATCGTCAGGGTCAACTCAATGACTTGTTGGCTCGATACCATCTGGCGCTGCAGGTCACCGGGGCGGTCCCCTGAAACCGGGCTGTTCGGCCGGCCTTGCCCCGAGTAATCTGTCTACAGGCGGCGATGACCCGGCAACTGGAAGGAGTAGATGAGCATGTCCATGCACAGGTTTGCCCGGGCCGGGGGATTGCTGGTGGCCATGTTGTTGGGCGGGCCGCTGGCCGCCGAACAGCTGGTGAACGTCGCCGGGGTGCATTTCCCGCCCTATGTGGTCAAGCCAGAGTCGACGCCAGCCCAGGGCTTGCTGCCGGAGCTGCTGGAGGCATTGAACCAGGCCCAGGGCGAGTTCCGCTTCGTCCTGGTGCCGACCTCGGTGCCCCGACGTTTTCAGGATTTCGAGAAGGGCCGACTCGACCTGGCGATCTTCGAGAACCCGGCCTGGGGCTGGCAGGGTATTCCTCACGAGGCGCTGGACATGGGCCTGGAGGATGCCGAGGTGTTTGTCGCCCGGGTCGCTGCGGGGCGTGATCAGAGCTATTTCAACCGCCTGCGCGGCAAGCGGCTGGCCTTGTACAGCGGCTACCACTATGCCTTTGCCGACTTCAACTCGGACCCCGAGTTCCTGAAGAGGGACTTCAATGCAACCCTGACCTACTCCCACGACAGCAACCTGCTGATGGTCCTGCGCAAACGCGCCGACATCGCCCTGATCACGCGTTCCTATATCGGCGACTTTCTCGGTCGCCATCCCGAGTATGTCGACCAGTTGCTGGTCTCCGAGCGTATCGACCAGCTCTATCGCCACCAGGTGCTGGTGCGCCCCGGCTCGCCGATCAAGGCCGAGCAGATCGCCGTGCTCCTCGACCGGTTGCGTGGCAACGGCCGCCTGGCCGGAATATTCGGCCGTTACCAGATCGCCGTCAGGCCACGCGCAGCGGATAGCTCAGCAGCAGCAGGTGGAGGAGGTTGACCGCGCCGTGCAGGGCCAGAGCCAGACTCAGGCGACCGCTGTAGTGGAAGACCAGTCCGTAGGCCAGGCCCGCCGCCAGTGCGACCAGGGCGAACAGCGGGCTGAAGGGCGCATGTACGGCGCCGAACAGCAGGGCGGTCAGGACGATTCCGGGCCAGATACCCAGCCAGCCCACCAGGCGGGTCTGCAGTAGCCCGCGAAACAGCAACTCTTCGGCCAGCACCGCAACCCCCAGGTTCACCGCCAGCCACAGCCACAGGCCGTCCGGCCATTTCGGCTGCCACGCGACCAGGCCCAGCTCCAGCGCCAGCAAGGGAACGCAGACCAGCGTCAGCAAACCCAGGGACCAGGCGAAGCGGGGGCAGCTCGCGGGCTGGCGCGGTTGGCCGAGCCACCAGCTCAGCAGGGTCAGGCCGACCAGCAGCTTGTCCCAGGACAGGCGTAGCGCATAGGGCGGCGCATCACCGCTGATCTGCCGCGCCGGCCACAGCTGCCAGGCGCCAAAGCCCGGCAGCAGGTGAGCGGCCAGCGCGGTGCTGGCGAGCAGGCTCAGGCTCCACCAGAGCGGTCCCGGCAGCAGCTTGTCGGCGGCCAGCAGCAGAAGAATGTAAGCGGCGCCAATGGCCAGCCCGCTCGAGTCGATAAAGCCAAAGATGCCGCCCAGGGCCAAGACCAGACAGGGGAACAGCAAGCGCTTGTACAGGGGCATGGCACCTCCAGTTGGGGGCGCGCAGTCTAGCGATTGCTTGTGTCCAGGGCCAATGGCGCTTCAAGGACGCGTGAAGTAGCGCTCAAGTAGCTGCGGATCGTCGAAGTGGGCGCGGCCGATAAAGGCCGTGGCGTGGTGCCCCCACTGGCGCATGGCGCCGGGTGAGGGGACTCCGGAGGGCCACAGCAGCCAGCGCTCCAGGCGCTCGCTGCCGCGCACCAGACCGCCGGCGTCATACAGGCTGCGCCGACCTCGGGGGTGGGGCAATCGCCGCAGATGATCGAGCGCGGCCTGCTGATAGCTCAGCGAAGGCATTGCTGGCCTGCGTCCGTCGACCCAGACCAGGCTGTGCTCGCTGGCGTTCAGCCATAGCGTCGGCGCTTGCCGGCCGTCCAGGGCGAGGCGGGTGGCCAGGCGGGACTCCTCGTCGGGCGGTTGGCGAAAACGCAACGGCGAGCCTGCCGGCAGGTAGAAGCGGTGCCAGCAGCCACAGGGATGGATGCTGTCGTAGAGCAGTGCATTGCCCTGCTGGTCCAGGGTCACGCGCCAGAGCAGGCCGTCCAGCTCGCCGCCATAGAGGTCCAGGGCGCTGGGTTTAGGTCGCCGGGCGAACCAGAACTGGTAGACCAGTTGCAGCTGCCAGCGACCATCCAGCCGACTCCAGCCGTGGTGGCGATAGACGCGCGCCTGGGCGGTGTTGAAGGCGCGCCTGCCGTCGATCGCGTAGTAGGGGCTGCCGATGCGATCGCTGTGGCTGGCCTGTTCGACGCGAAGCCAGGGAGCATGGCGCGCGAACAGCAACAGAAGCTGTTCGCCGCTCGTCTGCGGCAGACCCAGGGCATCCTCGCGCAGCTCCAGCGGGACGGCCGGCGATGCGGGCTGGAGCGGTTGATAGCTCAACCAGTCTGGCCTGTCCTGCGGTGCTCGCGTCTGCGCTGCCGCCTGCTGCCAGGCGGCGATGCCGCGACGAAAGATGGGCTCGAACAGCGGGTTGAGGCCCAGTACCCTTGCCCAGTCGTGGTAATCGTCCGGTACCTGGGCGGCTTGGACGGCGCTGGCGAAGCCTTGTGGGTCGTCGCTCAGACCTCGTATCTGCGCGTGACGGCAGGCGGCAAGCTGATCCTGGCGGGATGCGGTCGACCAGTGGCGACGCGGGCCGGCGGGCAGTTGGGCGATTTCGACCTGGCTGGCTTCGGCGTCACGCGCGGCCGAACGCTGCAGCCACAGGCGGCGCTGCTGCGCAGTGTCGGCGCTGCGGCCAAGCGTCGCCAAAAGGCGATCGCTGCGCAGCCCTGGGAATCCGGGCAGAAGACGGTACTGAGCATCCCGGTGGGGTTGGCTGACCCTTGCCAGTCGATCGAACAGCTGCGTGCAGTGATCGGCGTGCGGCGCCGGCGCGAGCTGCGCGCAGCCCGCCGTGAGCAGCAGCACAGCCAGCAGGCTAGCGCTTGTCAGCTTCCTTGGCGTCCCGGGCTTCCATCTCGGCTTTGCGTTCACGGATTTTCTGCAGTTGCTCTTCGCTCAGTGGCAGTGGCTTGGCGGTGCGCAGCAGCACCAGCAACCCGCCCACAATAGAGCCTAGGACGAGAATGATCAGTAGCCAGATATACCAGGGCATGCATGGCTCCTTGAGGCTCGGATGCTTCACCATATCGCGCCGGGCCCGGCTTGTCAGGTTACTGGTTGCTGGTCGACCCGGCGGGCCGGAGCCCGCCGCCGGGTGATTGCCTAGCGGCGCACCTGCTTGAGCGTCTCGGCGATCAGGAAGGCCAGCTCCAGCGACTGGTCGGCGTTCATCCGCGGGTCGCAGTGGGTGTGATAACGATCCGACAGGCCGTCCTCGGTGATCGGCCGGGCGCCACCGATGCACTCGGTGACGTTCTGCCCGGTCATCTCGATGTGGATACCGCCGGCGTAGCTGCCCTCGGCCTGGTGCACGGCGAAGAACTGCTTCACTTCGGCGAGGATCTGCGCGAAGTCACGGGTCTTGTAGCCGCTGGAGGCCTTGATGGTGTTGCCGTGCATCGGGTCGGAGCTCCACAGCACCTGGCGCCCCTCGCGTTGTACGCTCTGGATCAGGCGCGGCAGGTGGGCCTCGACCTTGTCCGCGCCCATGCGCACGATCAGGTTGAGACGACCCGGGTCGTTGTCCGGGTTGAGCACATCGATCAGGCGGATCAGCTCCTCGCTGTCCATGCTCGGGCCGACCTTGACCCCGATCGGGTTGCCGACCCCGCGCAGGAATTCGACGTGGGCGCCGTCCAGTTGGCGGGTGCGGTCGCCGATCCAGAGCATGTGCGCCGAGCAGTCGTACCAGCCGCCGGTGAGGCTGTCCTTGCGTACGAAGGCCTCTTCGTAGTTGAGCAGCAGCGCCTCGTGGGCGGTGAAGAAGCTGGTCTCGCGCAGCTGCGGCGAGCCGTCCATGCCGCAGGCGCGCATGAACGCCAGGGTCTCGTCGATGCGGTCGGCCAGGTGGCTGTACTTCTCGGCCAGCGCCGAATTGGCGATGAAGTCGAGGTTCCACTGGTGCACCTGGTGCAGGTCGGCGAAACCGCCCTGGGCGAAGGCGCGCAGCAGGTTGAGGGTCGCGGTGGCCTGGTGGTAGGCCTGCAGCAGGCGCTCCGGATCGGGCACGCGGCTGGCGGCGTCGAAGCCGATGGCGTTGACGATGTCGCCGCGGTAGGCCGGCAGGGTGGTGTCGCCGATGGTCTCGTCGTTGGCCGAGCGCGGCTTGGCGAACTGGCCGGCCATGCGCCCGACCTTGACCACCGGGCAGCCGGCGGCGAAGGTCATGACGATGGCCATCTGCAGCAGCACCTTGAAGGTGTCGCGGATCTTCGCCGCGCTGAACTCGGCGAAGCTCTCGGCGCAGTCGCCGCCCTGCAGTAGGAAGGCGCGGCCCTGGGTCACCTCGGCGAACTGGCGACGCAGCTCGCGCGCTTCGCCGGCGAACACCAGCGGCGGGTAGCCGGCCAGGGTCTGCTCGACCTTGGCTAGGTGGGCGGCGTCGGGGTAGATCGGTTGCTGGAGGATTGGCTTGTTTCTCCAGCTTTCGGGGCTCCAGGGTTGCGACATCGGGGTTCTCGGCTCGGGGCAGTTTATTAGGCAGATGGGCATGGTAACCCATAGCCGCGCTACGGCAAGCCGATCGCCGTGATAGAGCGTCTGCATGGATGGCGCCGTCGTAGGCGGAAATTATCGCGTGACCGGGGTGGCGCGCTTCGTCGACAATTATCACTTACTCCCGGCGCCATCCGGCCAGGGGAGCCACGCCGGAGAGTGCGGGATGCCAGGTTTGCCCCCTGTGGACGAAATGAAAGACGAGGTCGTGCTTGCCGAGGTGCATGACCCCTTCGGCGTGATCCGGGTGGTCGAGATCGGCGACTACCGCTTTCTCGAATTCGGCGATTCGATCGAGCAGAGCTGCGTGTTTACCGCCGACCCCAGCTGGCTGGAATACGACTACACCCGCGCCATGCTGCTTGGCGCGCTGTGCCACCCGGCGCCGGAGAGCGCATTGTTTCTCGGCCTGGGGGCCGGCAACCTGACCCAGGCGTGCCTCAGGTTCCTGCCGCTGGACGACGTCGAGACCATCGAACTGCGTCCGGAGGTGCCGCGCCTGGCCATGCAGTACCTGGGTCTGGAGGACGACCCGCGCCTGACCATCCGCATCGGCGACGCCCTGCAACTGCTGGAAACCGCGGAGACCGCCGACCTGATCTTTCTCGATCTCTACACCGATCACGGTCCCGGGGCGGGTCACCTGGCCTGGCGCTTTTTGGAGAGCTGCCAGAAGCAGCTCAATCCCGGCGGCTGGCTGATCATCAATCAGTGGGCCAACGACGATGGCAAGCCCCTGGGGGCACCGCTGCTACGCGGCCTCTATCATCGCCATTACTGGGAGTGCCCGGTGAAGGAGGGCAACGTGATCCTGCTGGTGCCGGCCGACCTCGATCAGCAACTCGACCTGGACGGCCTGCAACAGCGCGCCGAGGACCTGGCGCCGCGGCTCGGCTATTCCTTGCGGCCATTGATCCAGGCGCTGCGGCCCGCCAGTTGAGTATTGGGGGGGCCGCGCTCAGCGCCCCCGAAAGTCGCCGGGGCGGCGCTCGAGCATGGCGCGCACGCCTTCCTGGGCGTCTTCGCTGGCCATCAGGCGGGTCACGGTCGGGTGCAACTTGGCCACTGCCGCGGCCTCACCCTCATACACCGCCTGACGCGCCGAGGCCAGGGTCGCCTGTACGCCGAGTGGCGCTTGGGCAGCGATCCGCTCGGCCAGCCGGAGTGCGCGCGGCATCAGCTCCTCGCTGGCCACCACTTCCTGAACCAGGCCCAGGCGGTAGGCCTCGTGGGCATCGAACGGGTCGCCGGTGAGCAACCAGCGCATGGCGTTGCCCCAGCCGGCGCTCTGGTGCAGGCGCAGGGTGGCGCCACCGAACGGGAAGATGCCGCGCTGCACCTCCATCTGGGCGAAGCGGGTGTTGCTGGCGCACAGGTTGATATCCGAGGCGAGCATCAGTTCGATGCCGATGGTGTAGCAATAGCCCTGGGCGGCGACTATCACCGGCTTGCTCACCCGCGGTCCGCCGAACACGCCCCAGGGGTCGCACCCGTCTTCGGGAATCTGCCAGCCGGCGGCGAAGCTCGCGGCAACCTTGGTCAGGTCCAGGCCGGCGGTAAAGTGTTCGCCATGGGCGTGAATCAGCGCGACCCTGGCGTTGCCGTCGCGCTCGAACTCGCCATAGGCCAGGCACAGGTCATTGAGCAGGTCGAGGTCGAAGGCGTTGCGCTTGGCCGGGCGGTCCAGGCCGATCAGCATGATATGGCCGCGATTTTCGCGGCTGACACGGCCGTTGCTGCTGTGAGTCATGGCGCAGGGTCCTTGTGCAGAAAATGAGGGAGACTGCAAGGGTATAGCCCCCCTGCATGGCCATGTCCAAGGCTGTCCGGCTCGGGGCCAGCTTGCCGGTGAAATATGACCGTCCAGCGGTCCTTGGCTTTTATTCGGGCAAAACCAGCACAACTGTCAGGATTTCGGGTATAGTGCGCGCCGGTCAATTCATGGCCACGTTCAGGTAGCGCAATTCGCTCGAGGGCTATCCTCGGCAGCCGGTTCGCCTAGCGGACTATCCTTGACGATTCATTTTTCACTACGTTTTCGCAAATCCCCGCCGACAGGGCTGCCAGGGTGACTTTCGGGTCTTACACGGCATGCGCAGCTTTGGAACATGGGTCTTTGCGGATGCACTTGAGGCAGACCCATGACCCAGGAAATCGGCGGCTTCGCCGCGCTCGGACTTCACCCCAACATTCTCGCCGCACTGACCGCCGTCGGTTACGAAGAGCCTTCGCCGATTCAGGCGCAGGCCATTCCGGTGATCCTCGCCGGCCAGGACATGATCGGTCAGGCGCAGACCGGTACCGGCAAGACCGCGGCCTTCGCTCTGCCACTGCTGTCCAAGATCGACCCGGCCAAGCGCGAGCCGCAGGCGCTGATCCTGGCGCCGACCCGCGAGCTGGCCCTGCAGGTGGCCACCGCCTTCGAAACCTATTCCAAGCAGATGCCCGGCCTGAATGTCGTTGCCGTCTACGGCGGCGCGCCCATGGGCCCGCAGCTCAAGGCCATCCGCCAGGGCGCCCAGGTGATCGTCGCCACTCCGGGACGTCTGGTCGACCACTTGCGCCGTGACGAGAAGGTGCTGTCGACCATCCAGTACCTGGTCCTCGACGAGGCCGACGAAATGCTCAAGCTGGGCTTCATGGACGACCTCGAAGTGATCTTCGAAGCCATGCCGGAAAGCCGTCAGAGCGTGCTGTTCTCCGCGACCCTGCCGCACTCGATCCGCGCCATCGCCGAGAAGCACCTGCGCAATCCGCAGCACATCAAGATCGCCTCCAAGACCCAGACAGTGACGGCCATCGAGCAGGCTCACCTGATGGTCCATGCCGACCAGAAGCACGCCGCGGTCCTGCGTCTGCTGGAGGTCGAGGAGTTCGATGCGCTGATCGGTTTCGTGCGCACCAAGCAGGCCACCCTGGATCTGGCCGCCGCGCTGGAAGCCAAGGGCTACAAGGCCGCTGCATTGAACGGCGACATCGCCCAGAACCAGCGCGAGCGGGTGATCGACTCGCTCAAGGATGGCCGCCTGGATATCGTCATCGCCACCGACGTCGCTGCCCGCGGCCTCGACGTGCCGCGCATCACCCATGTGATGAACGTGGACATGCCCTACGATCCGGAATCCTACGTGCACCGTATCGGTCGTACCGGCCGCGCCGGTCGTACCGGTCGCGCCCTGCTGCTGGTGACCCCGCGCGAACGCCGCATGCTGCAGGTGATCGAGCGCGTTACCGGGCAGAAGGTTGGCGAGGTCAAGCTGCCCAACGCCCAGCAGGTGCTGGACGCGCGGATCAAGAAGCTCACCGCCAGCCTGGCGCCGCTGGTGGCCGATGCGGAGGCCAGCCATGGCGATCTGCTCGACCGCCTGACCGCCGATATCGGCTGCAGTCCGCGTGCGCTGGCCTCCGCCCTGCTGCGCAAGGCCACCAATGGCCAGGCGCTGACCCTGGCGGAAGTCGAACGCGAGCAGCCGCTGGTGCCCACCAGTGGTCCCCGTGAGCGCAGCGAGCGGTCCGAGCGTGGCGACAGCCGCGAGCGTCGCGCACCGATGCCGCTGGGCGAAGGTCGCGCCCGCTGCCGTACCGCGCTGGGTGCGCGTGACGGTATTGCGGCGAAGAACCTGCTGGGCGCCATCCTCAACGAGGGCGGGTTGGCCCGTGACGCCATCGGCCGTATCCAGGTGCGCGAGAGCTTCAGCCTGGTCGAGCTGCCCGAAGATGGTCTCGAGCGCCTGCTCGGCAAGCTCAAGGACACTCGTGTCGCTGGCAAGCCGCTGAAGCTGCGTCGCTACCGCGAAGATTGATCCTGGCGTGAATCGAAAAAGCCCCGCTCGCGGGGCTTTTTTGTGTCTGTCGCGTGCTGTGACGGTTAATTGAAGCTGTAGATATCCATGCCCAGGACGCCGAGGGTGAAGCCGCTGTGCTCGACCTTGAAGCTACCACCGGCGCCGCGGGCGAAGTACAGCGGCAGCAGGTGTTCGTCGGTTGGGTGATTGCGCGCGGCGTGGGGAGCCTGTCGGCGGTAGTCGTGCAGCGCCGCTTCATCTCCGGAAGCCAGCATTTCCACCATCCAGTCGCGAAAAACCTGGGCCCAGGGTGCGACCGCCTCAGGCCCGGCGTGCCAGTCCAGCTCGCCAAGGTTATGGGTAATGCTGCCGGAGCCGATCAGCAGCACGCCCTGTTCGCGCAGTCCGCTCAGGGCCTGGCCGACGCGGGTCTGTGCGGCGGGCCCCTGATGGCTGGGCAATGACAGCTGGACCACCGGGATCTCGGCCTGCGGATACATCAGCGTCAGCGGCACCCAGGCACCGTGATCGAGAGGCCGCTGCGGATCGATTCGTGCAGGCAGGCCGGCCCTGGCCAGTTGTTCGACGACTTCGCCGGCCAGTGCCGGGTTACCCTGCGCCGGGTATTGCACCTCGTAGAGCGCGTCCGGAAATCCGTAGAAGTCGTGCCAGGTCTTGGGCCTGGCGGCGCCGCTGACCAGCAGTTCGCGGCTCTCCCAGTGCGCCGAAAGCACCAGGATGGCGCGGGGGCTGGGCAGTTCGGCAGCCAGGCGGGCGAGGGCAGGGCCGCTGGCGCCAGGCTGCAGCGCAAGCATGGGTGAGCCATGGGAGATGAACAGGGTGGGTAGCATCGGATAACTCCAGCGGTAGCATGTGACCATGGTCGCGGTTGGGTAGATCGATATCCAGCGTAAAATCCTGAGCTTATCCATCGAATTAGTGAGGTCATGGTGCACGAGGAATTCTGGCTGGAGCGCTGGGCGCGGGATCAGATCGGCTTTCACCTGGGTGAGGTCAATCCCTATCTGCAACGGCACTGGTCGGCGCTGGATCTGCCTCAGGGCGGGCGGGTGCTGGTGCCTTTGTGCGGCAAGAGCCTTGACTTGGTCTGGCTGGCGGCGCAGGGGCATCGGGTGCTGGGGGTGGAGCTGGCGCAGAAGGCTATCGAAGACTTCCTTGCCGAGCAGGGCCTGCAGGCCGAAGTGATCGAGCGCGGGGCATTCAAGGTCTACCGTGCCGGGGCGCTGGAGCTCTGGTGTGGCGACTTCTTCGCCCTGACTGCAGCGGACGTGGCCGACTGTGTCGGCCTCTATGACCGGGCCGCGCTGATTGCCTTGCCGGAGGCGATGCGAGAACGCTATGCGGCGCATCTGCAGGCGATTCTGCCGACGGGCTGTACGGGCTTGTTGATCACTCTGGACTATCAGCAGAGCCAGATGAATGGCCCGCCTTTCTCGGTCGGCGACGCCGAGGTTCGCGAGCGTTTCGGCGAGGGTTGGCAGATCGAGGAGCTGGAGCGCTTGGACGTGTTGGCGGGCAACTGGAAGTTCATCAAGCATGAGCTGCGGGCGCTGGACGAGGCGGTCTATCGTTTGCGCAAGCGTTGATCCAGGCAGTAAAAAGGCGACCCCAGGGTCGCCTTCACTGTGCCGCTCAGCCGCGCTGGCGCAATGCCTCGATGCGCTCTTCCAGCGGCGGGTGGCTCATCAGCAGGCCGGCCAGGCCCTGCTTCAGGCCGCCATTGATGCCGAAGGCGGTCAGGCTGTCGGGCATGTGCACCGGGACCCCTTGCTCGGCGCGCAGGCGCTGCAGGGCGGCGATCATCGCGCCGGTGCCAGCCAGGCGGGCGCCGGCCTCGTCGGCGCGGAACTCGCGCTTGCGCGAGAACCACATGACGATGATGCTGGCCAGGATGCCCAGCACCAGCTCGGCGAAGATGGTCGCCACGAAGTAGCCGATACCATGGCCCCCTTCGTTCTTGAGGATGGCCTTGTCGACGAAGTTGCCGAAGATCCGCGCGAAGAACATCACGAAGGTGTTCACCACGCCCTGGATCAAGGCCAGGGTGACCATGTCACCGTTGGCCACGTGGCCGATCTCGTGGGCCAGCACGGCGCGCACCTCATCCGGCGAGAAGCGCTCGAGCAGGCCCTGACTGACCGCGACCAGTGCGTCGTTCTTGTTCCAGCCGGTGGCGAAGGCGTTGGACTCGTAGGCCGGGAAGATCCCCACTTCCGGCATCTTGATGCCGGCCTCGCGCGACAGTTCCTCGACGGTCTGCATAAGCCACTGCTCGTGGCGGGTGCGCGGTTGGCTGATGATCTCGGTGCCGGTGCTCATCTTCGCCATCCACTTGGAGATGAACAGCGAGATCAGCGAGCCGGCGAAACCGAACACCGCGCAGAAAATCAGCAGGCTGCCATAGTTCTGGCCGGTGTAGCGATCAACACCCAGCAGCTTGAGCGTGATACTGGCGATGATCAGAACCGCCAGGTTGGTGGCCAGGAACAGAAAGATGCGCATCATGGTGTGAAACTACTCCTCACGGGGAAAGACGTCCTGCTTATGCCGGCTATATAAGGGCGGGCCCCTCGGCTATTCAACCGAGCGACTATTTCAAACTATGTCGCTTGTCCCGTTCAGGGTGCTTTCGAACAGCAGGCGGGTGAGGCGGGCGACTCGTTCGCCGTGTCGCTGGGTCAGCGCTTCGCGCAACTGAAAGGCCAGGGTGGCATGTACCCGACGCACGCTGGGGGGCAGGGGCTCGCCCTCGCGCAGGGCGTGTGGCACGCTGCGCGACAGGCGCAGAAAGCCCTTCTCGGTCAGCACCGCCTGGTCCAGGGCGTCGTAGGCGATGGTCGAGTCGAAGCGGATATAGCCTTCCTCGGCCAGCCACAGCAGGGTGCCCAGGCAGCTCTGGTGGCGTTTGCTCGGCAGGCCGAACTCGTCCGGCTCCTCGCGCCCGATCAGGTCCTCGACGTAGAGCGCCACCTTGCGCGGAAAGGCCTGATAGAGCAGCAACAGGCCGGCGGCGGCATCCTTGTAGAAGTCGTCTATCTGCAGGTCCATGGGCTTACTGGCGGTAGCTTCTGAGGAAGGTGCCGATGCGCCCGATGGCCTGCTCGAGTTCGTCGACCCGGGGCAGGGTGACCACCCGGAAATGGTCGGGCCAGGGCCAGTTGAACGCCGTGCCCTGGACGATCAGCAGCTTCTCGGAGAGCAGCAGGTCGAGCACGAACTTCTCATCGTTGTGAATCGGACAGACCTTGGGGTCGATCTTTGGGAAGGCGTAGAGCGCCCCCATGGGCTTGACGCAGCTGACCCCGGGGATGTCGTTGAGCAGCTCCCAGGTACGGTTGCGCTGTTCCAGCAGGCGGCCGTTGGGCAGGACCAGGTCGTTGATGCTCTGGTAGCCGCCCAGGGCGGTCTGGATAGCGTGCTGGCTCGGCACGTTGGCACACAGGCGCATGTTGGCGAGGATATCGAGGCCTTCGATGTAGCTCTGCGCCCGTTGCTTGGGCCCGGAAATCGCCACCCAGCCGGAGCGGAAGCCGGCGACCCGGTAGGATTTGGACAGGCCGTTGAAGGTCAGGCAGAGCACATCCGGCGCCAGCGAGGCGGTGGAAATATGCTGGGCCTCGTCATAGAGGATCTTGTCGTAGATTTCGTCGGAGAACAGCACCAGGTTGTGCTGGCGCGCCAACTCGACGATGTCCGCCAGCACTTCCTTGGAGTAAACCGCGCCGGTCGGGTTGTTCGGGTTGATCAGCACCAGGGCCTTGGTATTGGGCGTGATCTTGGCGCGCATGTCCGCCACGTCGGGGAACCAGCCGGCCTGCTCGTCGCACAGGTAGTGCACCGGCTTGCCGCCGGATAGCGCCACCGCCGCGGTCCACAGGGGGTAATCGGGGGCCGGGATCAGCACTTCGTCGCCGTTGTTGAGCAGCGCCTGCATGGCCATCACGATCAGTTCGGAGACGCCGTTGCCCAGGTAGATGTCTTCGATGCCGACGCCTTCGACCTGCTTTTGCTGGTAGTACTGCATCACCGCTTTGCGCGCGCTGAACAGGCCCTTGGAATCGCTGTAGCCCTGGGCGGTGGGCAGGTTGCGGATCACGTCCTGAAGGATTTCCTCCGGCGCTTCGAAGCCGAAGGGGGCGGGGTTGCCGATGTTCAGCTTGAGGATGCGATGGCCTTCCTCTTCCAGGCGTTTGGCGTGCTTGAGCACCGGCCCGCGAATGTCATAACAGACGTTGGCGAGCTTGTTGGATTTGCTGAACTGCATGTAAATGATCCCGAATAGAGGAAACCCCCGCTGAATAACGCTGTAAAAGTCTCGATTCGGCGAGTCTTGGCAGCGGGTAACGCGGGTGACAGACTGGGGTCGAATGATACGTGGCGGCCCGACCTTGGCAAAGGTACTGGTCGGGCTTTTTTCAGTTGAGGAGACCTGCCGTGGACAAGCTCGAGAAACCCCTGGAAGCCTGGCGTGAAGAGTTGTCGGATGCCCAGTTCCATGTCTGCCGCCTGGGCGGCACGGAGCGGGCCTTCACCGGCGAATACCATGACAGCAAGATTCCGGGCACCTATCACTGCGCCTGTTGTGGTACGGCGCTGTTCGATTCGCAAGCCAAGTACGACTCGGGCAGTGGCTGGCCCAGCTATTTTCAGCCGGTGAGCCAGGAGGCGATCATCAGCCAGGATGACTTCAGTCATGGCATGCACCGCATCGAGGTGAAATGCGCCAAGTGCGATGCCCATCTGGGCCACGTGTTTCCCGATGGCCCCAAGCCAACCGGCCTGCGCTACTGCATCAACTCGGTAGCGCTCAAGCTGGTGCCGCGCGAGTAACGCTCGATTCGGTGCCTGGGGTGGCTGTGGCCGGTCATTGGCCGGCCTTATTTTGCGGCAATTAGATTGCGTACGATTTAATTGCTCGCTATGGTGCTGTCGAATTCCTCTCCACACAGGCGCTATCCCCATGAGCAACGAACTCTTCGATATTCCCGTCACCACCATCAAGGGCGAGCAGAAGACCCTGGCCGACTTCGGCGGCAAGGCCGTGCTGGTGGTCAACACGGCCAGCAAGTGCGGCTTCACCCCGCAGTACAAGGGGCTGGAGGCGCTGTGGGAGCAATACAAGGACCAGGGGCTGGTGGTATTGGGTTTCCCCTGCAACCAGTTCGGCAAGCAGGAGCCGGGCAATGAGGGGGCGATTTCCGAGTTCTGCGAGCTGAACTTCGGCGTCAGCTTTCCGCTGTTCAAGAAAGTCGAGGTCAATGGTGCCAACGCCCATCCGCTGTTCGTCCAGCTGAAGAAGCGGGCGCCGGGCCTGCTCGGCAGTCAGGGCGTGAAGTGGAATTTCACCAAGTTCCTGATCAGCGCCGACGGCAAGGCGGTCAAGCGTTTCGCCCCGGCCACCAAACCGGAAGACCTGAGTGCCGAGATCGAAGCCCTGCTCAAATGAACCAGGCTGCCATCGATGAAGATGAGGCGCTGCGGCTGGACCGGCAGCTGTGCTTCAAGCTCTATGCCGCCTCGCGGGCGGTGATCCGCGCCTACAAGCCGATGCTCGATCGACTGCAGCTGACCTACCCGCAGTACCTGGCCATGCTGGTGCTGTGGGAGTGGCAGCAGACGCCACCGTCGCAGCCGACGGTCAAGGCACTGGGCGAGCGCCTGATGCTCGACTCCGGAACCCTGACCCCCTTGCTCAAGCGCCTGGAGCAGCTGGGGCTGGTGCTGCGCCAACGCTCACGAGACGACGAGCGCGAGGTGCACCTGCTGCTGACTGCCGAGGGGCGCGCGCTGCGTGAGCAGGTGGGGCCGCTGAGGGACCGGTTGCTCTGCACGCAGGGGATCGATCAGGAGGAGCTGGCCGAGCTGCACAGGCGGCTAAGCGGCCTGCTGGATCGCTTCACGGGGTAACCCCGGCCGGCAGCCACTGGTCGAGCAGCGCCGCCAGCTCTTCGCGGCGAAATGGCTTGGCCAGGTAGTCGTTCATGCCCGCGGCGCGGCAGCGATCGCGCTCGTCGGGCAGGGCATTGGCGGTCAGGGCAATGATTGGCAGTGCCGCGTTGTTTCTGCTCTGGCGAATCCGGCGGCTGGCCTCGTAGCCGTCCATGACCGGCATATTGCAGTCCATCAGGACCAGGTCGACCGGCTCCTGTTCGAGCAGGCGCAGGGCATCGCCGCCATGGTTGGCCAGCAGCACCTCGCAGCCGAGCTTGATCAGCATGCCTTTGGCTACCAATTGATTGACCGGGTTGTCCTCGACCAGCAATACCCTGGCCTGACGCCCGCTGTGCGGTTGCGCCTCGGCTGAGGCGATGACGGCTTCCATCGGCTCCTGCAGGCCCTGGCGCAGGGCATGCAGTAGAGCCTGGCGCGACAGGGGGCGGGCAATCTGTTCGAGTGGTGCGAGGGCGCGCGCCTGCTCCTCGGGCAGAAAGCTGCCGTAGGCGGTGACCAGCAGTATCGGTGCGCTGCAGTGCGGGCGCAGGCCGGCCAGGCACTCCGGGCAGTCGCTTATCAGCAGGTCGGCCGCCACCTCGCGCAGGCTGGCGTCGGTGTCCAGTCGTTGATAGTCGAGCCCCCACAGGGGCAGCAGGCTGCCGAGCAGCTCGCTCAGGCCCGAGTTGACCGAGCTGAGTGCCACCACCCGGCCGCTCAGGTGCGGCAGTGGCGCTGGCGGGCAGTGACTGGGCAGGGGCAGCTCGACGCTGAATTGGCTGCCGAGGCCTTCTTCGGAGGTCAGGCTGAGTTGCCCGTGCATGGCTTGGCTCAGGCGGCGCGCCAGGGCCAGGCCAAGGCCGGTTCCGCCGAACTGGCGGGTGATGCCGAGGCCGGCTTGGGCGAATGGCTGGAAGATGCGTGCTTGGGCTTCCTTTGCAATGCCGATGCCGGTGTCGCGAACCAGGATGCTGACCCCGTTCGGGCTGGCGCTGGCGCGGATGTCGACGCGGCCGAAGCGGGTGAACTTCAGCGCATTGGCCAGCAGGTTGCTGACGATCTGCCGCACCCGGGTCGGGTCGCCCAGTACTTGAGCCGGCAACTGCGGGTCGATCATGCAGGTCAGTTCGGTGCCGGGCGCGGCGTTCTGCGAGAGCAGGCTGGCGGTGTCCTCGACCAGGGCGCCGAGGTCGAAGGGAATGCTTTCGAGCTGCAGTTGGCCGGCCTCGAACTTCGACAGGTCGAGGATGTCGTTGAGCAACTCGACCAGCACCTTGCCCGAGTCGTGGGCGATGGACAGCTGTTGGCGCTGTTCCTTGCTCAGGGGGCCATCCAGGGACAGGGAAAGCATGCCGAGCAGGCCGTTGAGTGGGGTGCGGATCTCGTGGCTCATGTTGGCGAGAAAGGCCGAGCGGGCCTGCGCCGTGTCCATGGCATTGCGCCGGGCCTGTTCCAGCTCCCGGTTGGATTCGAGCAGCCGGGCGTTGGTGGCCTTGAGTTCGGTGGTGCGCGCCGAAACGATGTTCTCCAGTTCGCCGAGGTACTGGGTGAGGCGACTCTCCGCTTCGCGGCGCTGTTCGATCTCGCTGGCGATGCTGGACAGCTGTTGGTTGGTGACATCCACCAGGATGCCGATTTCGTCGCGCTCGTGACCGTGCGGGCAGGGCAGGCGCTTGCGATCGGGGCTGTGCAGGTCGCGTTCGCTCAGGGCGCGGATCAGTTCGGTCAGTGGTTTGGTGAGCATGAAGTAGAACAGCACCAGCAGAATCAGCGAGAGCAGCAGACTGCGTACGAAGCCGCTCAGCAGCGTGAGCACCGCGCGGCGCAGGAAGCGATTGCCGAAGGCGAAGGTGTCGACCTCGAGACGCAGGGCGCCGAGGGCCTCCTCGGGCGCATGGCTGACGAACAGCGGGGTCTCGAACTGGCGTTTTTCGCCGAACAGGAAGTCGCTGAATACCCGGTAGCCACTGGTGCTGGGCGGACGGGCGACGGAGGCCAGGGGCATGCCGTCGTTGTCGATGATCTGCGCCCGGGTCACCGCGGGCGAGCGGAGCAGGCCCAGCACCAGCTCCTGAGCCAGTTCGGCGTCGATGTTGTAGGCGATGCGCGCGGCGGGGTTGTGGCTGATCTCCATCAGGGCGCCAATTTCGCGGTTGATGGAGGCATCTTCACTGGCATAATCGATGCCCACCTGGATCAGGCTGAGCGCGGTGCCAAGGATAAAGGCGACCAGCACGGTCAGGCCGGCCTGTTTGAACGACAGCCGTTGGGTAAGCGATATATCCATAAGTAGTGGGCTGGTCCATGTTCGCGCGCTTGCCTAGCATAGCCCATCTCATTTGCCGGCTGGCAGCCGTGTGGTCGGGTCAGCGGCAAAAAATCGAGGAGTAGTCGTGGATTCCCGTTTAAGCGTTTTTCTCCAGCGCGCCGAGCATGTGCTGGCGCGGATAGAGCCGTTGCTGCCGGTTCAGCGCGCCGATATCGATTGGCAGCAGACGCTGGCGGCGCGCTGGCACCGCGAAGGGCGCGGTGGCTATCTGCAGCCATTGCAGATCAGTCTCGACCTGGGCCTGGCCGACCTGATCGGCGTGGATCAGCAGCGCGAGCAACTGGCGCGTAACACCGCGCAGTTCGTGCGTGGCTTGCCGGCCAACCATGCCTTGCTCTGGGGCGCGCGGGGAACCGGGAAGTCGTCGCTGGTGCGTGCGCTGTTGAGCGAGCATGCGGCGTCGGGGCTGCGTCTGATCGAGATCGAGCGTGACCAGCTGGCCGATCTGCCGCGCCTGGTCGAGTTGCTGGTCAGGCTGCCGCAGCGTTTCGTGCTGTTTTGCGATGACCTGTCGTTCGAGGCGGGCGAGGGCGATTATCGGGTACTCAAGAGCGTGCTGGACGGTTCGCTGGAGCGCGCCCCGGAGAATGTTCTGCTGTATGCCACCTCCAATCGCCGTCATCTGCTGCCCGAGCGCGAAAGCGACAACCAGAACTGGCAGCGGGTCGACGGCGAGTTGCACCCGAACGAGGCCGTGGAGGACAAGATCGCCCTGTCCGATCGCTTCGGCCTGTGGTTGTCCTTCTATCCCTTCACTCAGGAGCATTTCCTGCAGGTCGTGCGTCACTGGGTGGCGGTGCAGGCCGGCGTGGCGGCGCTGGATTGGCAATGGAGCGAGGAGCTGGAGAAGGCGGCCATCCGCTGGGCGCTGGGGCGTGGCAATCGCAACGGGCGCTGTGCCTACCAGTTCGCCCGGCACTGGGTCGGGCTTCGACTGTTGGAGCGTCAGCGATGATCGACCTGCGCCAGGCTGGTCACGGGCTCAGTGGTTATCCGCTGCTGGCGGCGCAGCTGCAGGCCTTGTTGGCCGGCGAGCGCGACTTCATCGCCAATGCCGCGCAGTTTTCCGCCTTTCTCTTCCAGGAACTGGCCGACCTGAACTGGGCCGGTTTCTATCTGGTGCGCGGCGATGAATTGCTGCTGGGGCCCTTCCAGGGTCGCGTGGCCTGCGTGCGCATACCCATTGGGCGTGGGGTGTGCGGAGTGGCGGCGGCCACCCGGCAGACGCAGCGGGTCGATGACGTGCATGCGTTTGCCGGACATATCGCCTGCGACAGCGCCTCCAACAGCGAGCTGGTGGTGGCGCTGCTGAAGGACGATCGCCTGATCGGTGTGCTGGACCTGGACAGTCCGAAGCTGGCGCGTTTCAGCGCCGAGGATCAGGCCGGAATCGAGTGGCTGGCCGAGTTGTTTCTGCAGCTCAGCGACTGTTGAGGCGGGCGGCTCTGGTCTAGGCGCTGAACTTGGCGAGGGGTTTCAGTTCTGCCGGCAGGATGGCCTGCATCGAGGCGCGCTGCTGGATTCGGGCGAACAGCGCCGCCAGGTTCGGCCAGCGCCGAGCGTCGAGCTGCTCGCCACCATGCTGCATGTTCTGTAACTGGCAGGCGAATGCCAGGTCGGCCAGGCTGAGGCGGTCGCCGACGAAGAATTCGGCGGTACCCAGGGTGCGTTCCAGGTAGTCGAAATGGCCCGGCAGTTTCTCTTCCAGGGCGCTGCGTACGGCCTGCTCATCACACGATTTGCCCATGCTCGGCTTGAGCACGCGGTTGCGGAATACGCCAAAGGTGCACAGTGGGGCCAGCTCGTAGTCGGCATACTTCTCCAGCCAGCGTACTCGGGCGCGAGCCTGGGGATTCTGGCCGAGCAGGGGTGTGCAGGCGGGATACTGCTCCTCCAGGTACTGACAGATCACGCTGGAGTCGGCCAGGTTGAAGTCGCCATCTTTGAGCGCAGGAATGCGTCCCAGCGGGTTTAGTTCCCGGTACCAGTCCGGCTGACCGAACGGCAGAACCATTTGCAGTTGGTAGTCCAGGCCTTTTTCCCCCAGGCACAGACGCACCTTGCGGACGAAGGGGGAGAGCGGGGCGCCAAACAGGGTCAGGCTCATGGGTGTCCTTGCTTGCTCGGGGTGGGGAAGTGGTTCAATCGTAGATGTTCTTCTTCTTCCAGTCTTCCTCTGACTCCAGGGCCTTCAGGCCCTCGGTCAGCTCGCTGCTGTCCTCGGCATCGGCGCTGGGCGTGTTGCTGTTCAACACCAGCGCATTGGCGCGGGCGAGCTGGCCCTCGAACTGCTTGAGCTGAGCCTGGTAGCGAGCCGGGTCTGGCTGCTTGCGCAGGAATTGTACGCCGCGCTCGAATGCCAGGCGTGCCTGGCCGGGGTGATTCTGCTGCAGGCCTTGCTGGCCTAGATTGGCGAACAGCTCCAGATGTACTTGCACCAGCATGTGGCGAATCTCGCCAACCCATTGCTTGGCTTCTTTGCCCGGTAGCAAAGCTTCCTGGGCGGCACGGGTGATCTGCCCGTGGAGGTTTTCCAGCTGAAAGCGCACTTCCTTGGCCTGGGCCTCGGTGAGAATGGGTTGCACCGGGTTGCGCACGGCAATCGACTCGCCCTGGTCGACCAGTTGGCGCAGCTCTTCGAGGCGTGAGCGTATGTCGGCGCTGCCTTTGTCCAGCGCCAGTAGGCGTTCGAGCAACTGCAGCTGCAGGCGGCTGAGCAGGAGCTTCAGCGGGGCCGTCATCAGCTGGCCGGGTATGGCCTCGCAGACATTGGCGCAGCGGCGGACACGATCGCTCAGGTCGGCTTTCAGGCGGGCCTTTTCCAGTTTGTTCTTCTCGACCATTTGATTGACAAAGGCGATGAGGATCAGGATGGCGATGCCGCTGACGATCAAGAGGGTAATCACGAGTGGGGACATCGTTATGGTCTCTCGAATACTGGATTTTCGCCCGAGTGTAGTGCCTTAGCCATCGGGCTGATAGAGCAGCCTCATAAACAGGCCTGAAGTCATTGATTTTAAAAAAAAATTACAGAGAGGTTGACGGCCTCGCAGATGCTCCATAGAATGCGCGCCACTTCCAGCGCAATGCCTCTTGGTGTTGAGTCGGAAGTCGGGAAGTAAGCAGTCTTCCGGGCAATGTCCCCTTCGTCTAGTGGCCTAGGACACCGCCCTTTCACGGCGGTAACAGGGGTTCGAGTCCCCTAGGGGACGCCACTTCCTGTTGGGAAGTGTGTTGTTTAGCGGGAATAGCTCAGTTGGTAGAGCACGACCTTGCCAAGGTCGGGGTCGCGAGTTCGAGTCTCGTTTCCCGCTCCAATTTTCAAGGTGTCGCCCGGCAGGCGGTGCCTGAGTCGGCCAAGCCATGGGCTAAGCTGACGGTTAAAGTTCCAGGTCCCCTTCGTCTAGTGGCCTAGGACACCGCCCTTTCACGGCGGTAACAGGGGTTCGAGTCCCCTAGGGGACGCCAATTTGCTGTAGAAAGTCTGTTGTAACGCGGGAATAGCTCAGTTGGTAGAGCACGACCTTGCCAAGGTCGGGGTCGCGAGTTCGAGTCTCGTTTCCCGCTCCATATTTCAATGCATAGCAACGACAACGCCGCTCATCGAGCGGCGTTGTCGTTTCTGCGCTTTCGTATTGCCGCAATGACCCAAGGCCCGCCGGCAATGCCGCGCGGGCTTTGCTATGGGCGCGTCTTCAGTGCTTGCTGCTTTGTGGCGGCAGGGCCAGCAATTGCTTTTCCTGATTCCAGTCGAAGGGTTCGTCGTTCTCCTGCGCTTCGAAGCGGCGCTCGTCGAGGCGCTGGAACAGCTCGATTTCTTCGTCGGGCATGAAGTGCAGGCAGTCGCCGCCGAAGAACCACAGCAGGTCGCGCGGCACCAGATGAGCAATCTGCGGGTAGCGATGGAAGATCTGGCTGATCAGATCCTGGCCAAGATAGAGGCTGGCCTCGGTGTCTTCCGGCAGCTGGCTGAGCAGTTCATCGAAGCGTTCGAGGAACAGCGCATGGCTGTCGTCGAGAATCTGTTCGGCTTCGCCCAGGGCGACCAGGATGCCGCGCAGGTGGGCGAGCAGGGCGAGATGGTGATCGAGGTAGGCGCTGGCCATGGCGAGAGTCCTGTTGAGTAAAACGGGCGCGGGAGTATAAGACCCCCGGCGCCCGCTGTCCCGTCTGCCGGTACGCCGATCAGCGGACCTTGCCGCGACCGAGCTTCAATTCGTCCTTGGCGAAGTCATCGACGTCGATCACCCGACGCCGCGCGGCGTCCAGCTGCTGCAAGCTCTGGGCTTGCTCGCGGGTCAGGCAACCGGCCTCGACTGCCGTCTCGAGCAGGTCTTGCCCCGGCGCTTCTTTCACCTGTCCAGCCTTGAGCGCCTGCTGCAGCTGCTGGCGCGCGGCTTGAGTCGCCTGCAGCAGGTCCTGCGCCTGCTGCAAGGCGGCGACCGGTTCGGCTTCGGCCTGCGGGCGATGGCAGCCCTCGAGCAGCAGCTCCAGGGCGGGATCGCCGCGGTTGCGCCCGAGAATCTCGGCCACCTGGGCATCCAGCTTGTCGCTTGGCCCTTTGTGGCGGCGGCCGAAAGGAAATACCAGCAGGCGCAGCACCCAGCCCAGCGAGCGTTCGGGGAAATTGCCGAGCAGCGCATCCAGGGCCTGCTCGGCCTGCTGCAGGCTGTCCTCCAGGGCCCAACGCAGCAGGGTGCGCGAATGATCCGGATAGTCCAGGTCGTGGTAGCGCTTGAGGGCAGCCGAGGCCAGGTAGAGGTGGCTGAGGGCATCGCCCAGCCGTGCCGACAGACGTTCGCGGCGTTTCAGCTCGCCGCCGAGCAGCAGCATGCTGCAGTCGGCGAGCAGGGCGAAGGCGGCAGCCAGGCGGTTGAGGGCGCGGAAATACGGCTGGCTGAGGTTGTCGCCCGGCACTGCACCGAAGCCGGCGAAGCTCAGGCTGAGCAGCAGGCTGCTGGCGGCGTTGCCGACGGCGAAGCCGATATGCTGCAGCAGCAGTTCATCGAACTCGCGCAGCGCCTGGTCGTGGTCCTCGCGCCCGGCCAGGGCCATCTCCTTGAGTACGTAGGGGTGGCAGCGTATGGCGCCCTGGCCGAAGATCATCAGGTTGCGCGAGAGGATATTGGCGCCTTCCACGGTGATCGAGATCGGCGCGGCCTGCCAGGCCCGTGCCAGGTAGTTGTTCGGGCCCATGATGATGCCCTTGCCGCCATGCACGTCCATGGCGTGACTGATGCATTCGCGGCCGCGTTCGGTCAGGTGGTACTTGAGGATCGCCGAGAGCACCGAGGGCTTTTCCCCCAGATCCACGGCGTTGGCGGTGAGGATGCGCGCGCTGTCCATCAGCCAGGCATTGCCGCCGATTCGCGCCAGGGCCTCCTGGATGCCCTCGAAGGCGGCCAGCGGCACGTTGAACTGCTCGCGCACCTGGCAGTACTGGCCGGTGACCAGGCTGGCGAACTTGGCCGCGCCGGTGGCGCCGGCTGGCAGGGAGATGGAGCGGCCCACCGACAGGCAGTTCATCAGCATCATCCAGCCCTTGCCGAGCATGGCCTGGCCACCGATCAGGTAGTCCAGGGGGATGAACACGTCCTTGCCGGCGTTCGGCCCGTTCATGAAGGCGGCGCCGAGGGGCAGGTGACGGCGGCCGATCTCCACCCCGGGGGTGTCGGTTGGCACCAGGGCCAGGCTAATGCCGAGGTCCTCCTCCTCGCCCAGCAGGTGGTCGGGGTCATAGGCCTTGAAGGCCAGACCGAGCAGGGTGGCCACCGGGCCCAGGGTGATGTAGCGCTTCTCCCAGTTCAGGCGCAGGCCTATGACCTCTTCGCCCTGCCATTGGCCCTTGCAGACGATGCCGCTGTCCGGCATGGCGCTGGCGTCGGAACCGGCCAGCGGGCCGGTCAGGGCGAAGCAGGGAATGTCTTCGCCGCTGGCCAGGCGCGGCAGGTAATGCTGACGCTGTGCATCGGTGCCGTAGTGCAGCAGCAGTTCGGCCGGGCCCAGGGAGTTGGGCACCATGACGGTGGAGGCCAGGTCGCCGCTGCGGGTGGCCAGCTTCATGACTACCTGAGAGTGGGCGTATGCGGAGAAGCCCTTGCCGCCATATTCCTTGGGGATGATCAGGGCGAAGAAGCCGTGCTCCTTGATGTGCTCCCAGGCCTTGGCGGGCAGGTCCAGTTGCTGGCCGATCTGCCAGTCGCTGACCATGGCGCAGAGTTCCTCGGTGGGGCCGTCGAGAAAGGCCTGCTCCTCGTCGCTCAATTGTGCCTTGGGGTAGGCCAGCAGCTTGTACCAGTCCGGGCGGCCGCTGAACAGTTCGCCGTCCCACCACACGCTGCCGGCCTCGATAGCCTCGCGCTCGGTATCCGACATGGGCGGCAGCACCCGTTGAAACCAGGCGAACAGCGGCGCAGTGAGCCATTTGCGACGCATCTCCGGCAACACCAGGGGCAGCGCAACGCCCAGCCAGAGCAGCCAGAACAGCGCCAGCAGCCACCCGGGCGCGTGGCTGAACAGGCCCATGGCGAGCAGGTAGGCGGCCACGCCGGCGAGGGCGGGCAGCGGGGCGCAGCGGCGGTGGGCGAGATAGGCCGTGCCGAATGCCAGCACGAGCAACCAGACAGCGAGCATGCACAATCCTCCATGGAAATCGCCGTGACGGCGACTGTGATCAGCTTAGTCGGCATCCCGACAGGATGGCGACAAGGGCGGTGAGCTTGGCCGAATCGTCATGACATGGGCGTGATCGCCTTGATTAGACTGGTGGCCAGTCCCGGGAGTACTTCCTCATGCGCGAATTCCTCGACCCAGCTCGCTTCATCGACAGTGACCACCCGGCGGTGGTGGAGTTCGCCGAACAGAACCGCGGCCGCAGCGACGACCCTGGCGAGCAGGCGGTGGCGCTGTACTACGCGGTGCGTGACGGCGTGCGCTACAACCCCTACGTGTTCAGCCGCGACCCGGACACCCTGAAGGGCAGTCACGCGCTGCTCAGCGGGGAAAGCTACTGCGTGCCGAAAGCCACGCTGCTGGCGGCCTGCGCGCGCCACTGCGGCATTCCGGCGCGAATCGGCCTGGCCGATGTGCGCAACCACCTGGCGACCCCGCGCCTGCTGCAGTTGCTGCGCAGCGAGGTGTTCGCCATGCACGGCTACACCGAGTTGTACCTGGACGGTCGCTGGGTCAAGGCGACCCCGGCCTTCAATCTGGACCTGTGCCGCCTGTTCAAGGTCGCGCCGCTGGAGTTCGATGGCCTCAGTGATAGCGTGTTTCACCCGTTCAACCAGCAGGGCGAGCGCTACATGGAGTACCTGGCCGACCATGGCCAATTCGCCGACCTGCCGGAGCGTTTCTTCTTCGCCCACCTGCGCAACTGCTATCCGCACCTGTTCACCGCGCAGGCGTCATTGGCAGGCGGTGACCTGCATGCCGAGGCGCGGGGCGAAGGTGGGCGCGATTAGCTGCCGGCGCCTGCCGGGCGCGCCTGCCCGGCAGGCCGCTCACCCCGGGCTCAACGCGCGGGGGCGAAGCCGTAGTTCTGGTAGCCCGGCTCTAGCTGGCCCGAGGCGTTGCGGTAGGCGCTACCCGCCGCCGCGCTCTGGCCGTAGATCTGGATGGCCGGCGCGGCGCTCGAGCCGGGGGCATAGGCATAGTTCAGGTAGCCGGGCTCGTGGTAGCCAGCACCCTGTTGCGCCTGCGCCGGGCTCGACTGCGGGGCATAGTCATAGTTGAGGTAACCCGGCTCCCTGTAGCCTGGCGCGCTCTCGGCCGCGGCAAGGCCGGTGCTCAACGCCAGGCCGGCGATGGCCAGGGGAGCAAGATAAGCGTTCATGAGAACCTCCCATCGATTGCACTTGAGTGGCAATTCATTAGAGGGCCGTGCGCCTCGATTGTTACCCGCGGTGGGGCCGTCGCCTCGCTCGCGCGGGGTGCCGCGACCTTGGGTGATGGCAAAGATGAGGTGACGCCGGTTGCATTTGTCGGCGCCAGCCCTTATCTAACAGGCTTCCTTCGCTAAGGGCGCATTTCCCCCATGACTACCGCTCTGTCCATTCGGCAGCTGACCAAGACCTACGGTAATGGCTTCCAGGCCCTGCACGGCATCGATCTGGATGTGGCCGAAGGCGACTTCTTCGCCTTGCTCGGCCCCAATGGCGCCGGCAAGTCCACCACCATCGGCATCCTCTCGACCCTGGTAACCAAGACCAGCGGTACGGTGAACGTGTTCGGCCACGACCTGGACAAGGATCCAGCGGCCCTTAAGCGCTGCCTGGGCGTGGTGCCCCAGGAGTTCAATTTCAACCAGTTCGAGAAGGTCTTCGACATCGTCGTTACCCAGGCCGGCTATTACGGCATCCCGGCGAAGATTGCCAAGGTCCGCGCCGAGCAGTACCTGCGCCAGCTGGGGCTGTGGGACAAGCGCGATGTGGCCTCGCGCGAGTTGTCCGGCGGCATGAAGCGCCGTCTGATGATCGCCCGCGCGTTGGTCCATCAGCCACGCCTGCTGATTCTCGACGAGCCGACCGCCGGGGTGGACATCGAGCTGCGCCGCTCGATGTGGAGCTTCCTCACCGAGCTCAACCGGCAGGGCATCACCATCATCCTCACCACCCATTACCTGGAGGAGGCCGAGCAGCTGTGCCGCAACATCGGCATCATCGACCACGGCCGCATCGTCGAGAACACCAGCATGAAGGCGCTGCTGAACAAGCTGCACGTGGAGACCTTCCTGCTCGACCTCAAGGAGTCGCTGCTGGTGCCGCCGCAGTTGGACGGCTACCCGGCCCAGCTGCTCGACCACCACACCCTGCAGGTACAGGTGGACAAGAGCCAGGGTATGAGCGGGCTGTTCCGCCAGCTGGCCAAGCAGCATATCGAGGTGCTCAGTCTGCGTAACAAGACCAACCGCCTGGAGGAGCTGTTCGTTTCCCTGGTCGAGAAGAACCTGGACAAGGTGGCAGTATGAACACGACTTACCTCAACTCCGAGCTGGCCGCCAACATGGTGGCGCTGCGCACCATCGTCTATCGCGAGGTCCGTCGCTTCACCCGGATCTGGGCGCAGACCCTGCTGCCGCCGGCGATCACCATGGTGCTGTACTTCGTCATCTTCGGTAACCTGATCGGCTCGCGCATCGGCGACATGGGCGGCTTCAGCTACATGGAGTACATAGTGCCGGGGCTGATCATGATGTCGGTGATCACCAACTCCTACGGCAACGTGGTGTCGAGCTTCTTCGGCAGCAAGTTCCAGCGCTCGATCGAGGAACTGATGGTCTCGCCGGTCTCGCCGCACACCATTCTGGTCGGCTTCGTCGTCGGCGGGGTGTTGCGCGGCCTGGCGGTGGGGCTGATCGTCACCCTGCTGTCGCTGTTCTTCACCCATCTGCAGGTGCATCACCTGGGCGTCACCGTGCTGGTGGTGCTGCTGACCGCGACCATCTTCTCCCTCGGCGGCTTCATCAACGCGGTGTTCGCGCGCAACTTCGACGATATCTCGATCATCCCAACCTTCGTCCTCACGCCCCTGACCTATCTGGGCGGGGTGTTCTACTCGATCGCCCTGTTGCCGCCGTTCTGGCAGTCGGTGTCGCTGGTCAACCCGATCCTGCACATGGTCAATGCCTTCCGCTACGGCATCCTCGGCGTCTCGGACATTCGCATCGGTGTGGCCATCGCCTTCATGCTGGCGGCCACGGCGCTGCTGTATCTGGTCTGCATCCGCCTGCTGGTCGGCGGCCGGGGGATGCGCCAGTAGTACCAAGGAACGGGCTGTATTAGCGGCGTCAGCTGGCTAGACTCGACCACTACGAGTGGATGAGGTTAGCCATGGCCGCCCTTATACGTTGCATTGCTGCCGCTGCGCTGCTGTTCGCGAGCCTCGCGCTGTACGCGCGGGCAGGCGAAGGGCCGCTGGTCGAAGTGGTGCCGGTAGCCAAGGCGCTGGTCCGCGACGAACTGGTCACCTTCGGCACGCTGCGCTCGGACGAGTCGGTGATGATTCGTCCGGAGATCGACGGACGCCTGGCCCACCTGCACTTTCGCGAGGGGCAGGCGGTTGCCGCCGGCGACCTGCTGGTCAGCCTGGACGATGCCATCGCCCGTGCCGAGCTGGCCCAGGCCCAGGCCAACCTGGGCCTGGCCGAGAGCAGCTTCCGCCGCAGCCAATTGCTGTTCAGCCGCGGCGCCAGCAACGCCCAGGCCCTCGACGAGGCGCGCGCCCAGCAGCAGGCGGCCCGTGCCAGCCTGGCGCTGGCCCAGGCACGGCTGGACAAGACCCAGATCCGCGCGCCCCTCGATGGCCAGCTCGGCCTGCGCCAGGTCAGCCCCGGCGATTACCTGGAAGCCGGTCAGGACATCGTCAACCTGGAGGTGCTCGACCCGCTCAAGCTGGACTTTCGGGTGCCGCAGAAGGCGGTGGGGCAGATCCATCTGGAGCAGCGCGTGGAGGTTGGCCTGGATGCATATCCCGGCGAGCTGTTCCGCGGCCAGGTCGCGGCCATCAATCCGCGCCTGGACGAGGCTGGCCGTAGCCAGGCGATCCGCGCGCGACTGGCCAATCCCGGCCGACGGCTTAAGCCGGGACAGTTCGTGCGGGTGACCGTGATCCTCGCCGAGCGTCCCCAGGCGCTGCTGATCCCGGAGGAGGCGGTGATGCCGCTGGGCGAGCGGCTGCTGGTCAACCTGGTGGTCGAGGGCCGGGTCGAGCAGCGCGAGATCAAGCTGGGCCGGCGCCTGGGCGGTCGCGCCGAGGTGCGAGAAGGGCTGCAGGGTGATGAGACCCTGATCAGCGCCGGCTGGCAGAAGGTTCGCCCGGGTATGGCGGTACGCACCCGGCCGGCTGCGGAGGCGCTGTGACCCTGTCGGAGCTGTGCATCCGCCGGCCGGTGCTGGCCAGCGTGCTGTCGCTGGTGCTGGTCCTGCTTGGCCTGATGGCCTACCAGCGCCTCAACGTGCGCGAATACCCGAACATCGACGTGCCTATCGTCACGGTCAACGTCAGCTACCCGGGCGCCAGCCCGGAGATCATGGAGTCGCAGGTCGCCCAGCCGATCGAGGACGTGCTTTCGGGCATCGAGGGCCTGGATTTCGTCAGCTCCATCAGCCGCAGCGAAAGTACCCAGATCAGCGCGCAGTTCCGCCTCGGCAGCGATGCCGACGAGGCCGCCAACGATGTGCGCGACCGCCTCGGCCGGGTGCGCGGCCTGCTGCCGGACGAGATCGACGAACCGATCGTGCAGAAGGTCGAGGCCGATGCTCAGCCGATCATCTACCTGGCGTTCTTCAGCGAGCGGCATTCGCCGATGGCCATTACCGATCTGCTCGAACGGGTGGTCAAGGACCGCCTGCAGGTGATTCCCGGGGTCTCCGAGGTACAGATTCGCGGCGCGCGCAGCCCGGCCATGCGCATCTGGCTGGACCCGGAGCGCCTGGCCGCGCACAACCTGACCGTGCAGGACGTGGAGGCCGCTCTGCGCCGGCAGAACGTGGAGATTCCGGCCGGACGCATCGAGTCGCGCCAGCGCGAGTTCAATGTGCTGTCGGAGACCGACCTGCGCAGCGCCGAGCAGTTCAACCAACTGATCCTCGACGACTCCCAGGGCTACCTGCTGCGCCTGGCCGATGTCGGCCACGCCGAGCTGGGGCCGGCCAGCGAGCGCAGCGTGGTGCGCTACAACGGTCAGCCGGCCGTGGTGATCGGCATGGTCAAGCAGGCCACGGCCAATCCGCTGGACATCTCCAGCGGGCTCGAGGCGGCCATGCCGGAAGTACGCGCCTTGCTGCCAGAGGGCATGCAGATGGCGGTGGGGCACGACAGTTCGCAGTTCATCCGCGAATCCATCGACAACGTCTACACCACCATCTGGGAGGCGGTGGCGCTGGTCATCCTGATCATCTTCCTGTTCCTGCGTTCGTTGCGCGCCACCCTGATCCCGCTGGTGACCATCCCGGTTTCCCTGATCGGCGCCTGCGCCCTGATGGCGCTGATGGGCTTCACCATCAATACCCTGACCCTGCTGGCCATGGTCCTGGCCATCGGCCTGGTGGTGGACGATGCCATCGTCATGCTGGAGAACATCCACCGGCATATCGAGCAGGGCCAATCGCCGCTGCAGGCGGCCTTCACCGGCAGCCGCGAGATCGCCTTCGCGGTGATCGCCATGACCCTGACCCTGGCCGCGGTCTACGCGCCCATCGGCTTCATGCCCGGGACCACCGGCAAGCTGTTCACCGAGTTCGCCTGGACCCTGGCCGGCGCCGTGGTGGTGTCGGGCTTCGTCGCCCTGAGCCTGTCGCCGATGATGTGCGCGCAGCTGCTCCAGCCGCACCGGCCGGGGGCGCGGCACAGTGCGGCCTACAACCTGATCGAACGCTGGCTGCACGGCCTGAGCGATGTCTACCAGGCGTTGCTGGGGCGGGTCCTGGGGCTCTGGTGGCTGATCCTTGGGCTGCTCGCGGCGGTGCTGCTGGCCTGTGTCTGGCTGTTCACCGGGCTCAAGGCGGAGCTGGCGCCGACCGAGGATACCGGCACCATCATCGGCGTGTTCAGCGCCCCCGATGGCGCCACCATCGACTACACCAGCCGCTACGCGCGCGAACTCGAGGCCATCTACGACCAGGTTCCGGAGACCAACCGCTATGTGGTGGTGACCGGCTTTCCCACGGTGACCCAGGGCATTTCCTTTATGAAGCTGGAAGATTGGGACAGGCGCGAGCGCAGCCAGTTCGAGATTCGTCAGGCGCTGGTGCCACGGCTCGCCGACATCCCCGGCATACGCGCCTTTCCGGTGAACCGTCCGCCGCTGGGGCAGAGCGCACGCAACCAGCCGGTCAACCTGGTGGTTCGCTCGTCGCTGGAATACGCCGAACTGGAAGGCTATGTCGAGCAGCTGTTCGAGCGCCTGCGTGACTACCCGGGGCTGGAGAGTCTGGACAGCGATCTCAAGCTGAACACTCCGCAGCTCCAGGTCAGGGTCAACCGCGAGCAGGCGGTGACGGTCGGCAGCGACGTGGCGACCATCGGCCGCAGCCTGGAGAGCCTGTTCGGCAGCCGCCAGGTGACCCGCTTCAAGCGTCTGGGCGAGCAGTACGACGTGCTGGTGCAACTGGCCGAGGTCGACCGGCGCAACCCCAGCGACCTGGACCGGGTCTACGTGCGCGATCGCAATGGCGACATGGTTCAGCTGTCGAACCTGATCGAGGTGCGCGAGACGGTGGCGCCGCGCGAGCTCAACCACTTCAACCAGCTGCGTGCGGTGACCCTGAGCGCCAACGTCGGCGCCGGCCACACCCTCGGCGAGGTGCTCGATCACCTGGAAGGCGTGGCCCGCGAGATCTTCCCGGCCGATACCCTGTTCGACTACAGCGGCACCTCGCGCGAGTTCAGGGAGTCCAGCGCCGGTATCGCGCTGATCTTCGCCCTGGCCCTGGCCTTCATCTACCTGGTGCTGGCGGCGCAGTTCGAGAGCTTCATCGACCCGCTGATCATCCTGCTCAGCGTACCGCTGTCGATGGCCGGCGCCTTGCTGGCCCTGACCCTGTTCGGCGGCACCCTGAATATCTACTCGCAGGTCGGCCTGGTGACCCTGATCGGCCTGATCACCAAGCACGGCATCCTCATCGTCGAGTTCGCCAACCAGCTGTTGCACAGGGGGGTGGCGTTGCGCGAGGCGGTGCTGCAGGCCTCGGTGCAGCGCCTGCGGCCGATCCTGATGACCACCGGGGCGATGGTCCTCGGTTCGCTGCCGCTGGCCCTGGCCAGTGGCGCCGGGGCTGAGAGCCGTCAGCAGATCGGCCTGGTGATCGTCGGTGGTCTGCTGGTCGGCACCTTCTTCACCCTGCTGGTGATTCCCACGCTGTACCTGCTGCTGCGGCGCTGGCGGCCGCTGCAGGTGGAGGGCAGGGCAAGCGCCGAGACGCAGGCTGGATGACGCTCTAGCCATCCACCGAACGGCGGTGATGGATGAAAAAAGCGTCATCCGCCCTACAAGGCGGGAGCCGCTCGGCGGCTCCCCGTGCATCGACTCAGTCGACCTTGAGCACCAGCTTGCCGAAGTTCTCGCCGCTGAACAGCTTGAGCAGGGTCTCCGGGAAGGTCTGCAGGCCTTCGACTATGTCCTCCTTGGATTTGAGCTGGCCGCTGGCCAGCCAGCCGGCCATCTCCTGGGCCGCTTCGGCGAAGCGCGGGGCGTAGGTCATCACCACCATGCCTTCCATGCGTGCGCTGTTGATCAGCAACTGCATGTAGTTGGCCGGGCCCCTGATCGCTTCCTTGTTGTTGTACTGGCTGATGGCGCCGCAAATGACCACCCGTGCCTTGAACGCGAGACGGGTCAGCACGGTATCGAGAATCTCGCCGCCGACGTTGTCGAAGTACACGTCCACGCCTTTCGGGCATTCGCGCTTGAGCGCGGCGTGCAGGTCCTCGTTCTTGTAGTCGATGGCGCCATCGAAGCCCAGCTCGTCGACCAGCAGCTTGCACTTGTCGGCACCGCCGGCGATGCCGATCACGCGGCAACCCTTGAGCTTGGCGATCTGCCCGGCGACGCTGCCGACCGCGCCGGCGGCGCCGGAGATCACCACCGTTTCACCGGCCTTGGGCGCGCCGACATCGAGCAGGGCGAAATAGGCGGTCATCCCGGTCATGCCCAGAGCCGAGAGGTACAGCGGCAGCGGCGCGCGCTTGGGGTCGACCTTGTAGAAGCCCTTGGGCTCGCCGAGGAAGTAGTCCTGTACGCCGAGAGCGCCGTTGACGTAATCGCCGACGGCGAAGTCCGGGTGCTGCGAGGCGATCACCTCGCCGACGCCGAGCGCGCGCATCACCTCGCCGATGCCAACCGGCGGGATGTAGGAGCGGGCATCGTTCATCCAGCCGCGCATGGCCGGGTCCAGGGACAGGTAGGCGTTCTTCACCAGAATCTGTCCCGGACCGGGCTCATCGAGCGGGGTTTCCACGTAGCTGAAGGTGTCGCGGCTGGGCAGGCCGACCGGGCGTTGGGCCAGCAGGAATTGGCGATTGAGAATGGCAGTCATGGCAGGTACTCGCTGAACGGAAAGCATGGTGATAGCCCCTCGCCGGACGGGCGACAAGGTTTACCCCCATGCCGAATGGCATTAGATCCATTCGGCTGATGTACGGCGGCGGTGTTAATCATTCTTCTGGATGAAACGCCAACCGCTGTCCTGATAGTGCTGCCGCCTCGGCCGGCTCTCTGACTAGACTGGCCGCTGACTTTCACTCCTTGCGAGGACATGCAGATGAGCTTGAGCTTTTCCGGCCAGGTCGCCCTGGTCACCGGTGGTGCCAACGGTATCGGTCGCGCCACCGCGCTGGCCTTCGCCAACGAAGGCCTCAAGGTAGTGGTTTCCGATGTCGACGTGGTGGGCGGCGAAGGCACCGTCGAGCTGATCCGCGGGGCCGGCGGCGAGGCGATCTTCGTGGCCTGCGACGTGACCCGCGACGCCGAGGTCAAGGCGCTGATGGACGCCACCCTGGCCGCCTACGGGCGCCTGGACTATGCCTTCAACAACGCCGGCATCGAGATCGAGAAGGGCAAGCTGGCCGAGGGCAGCGAGAGCGAGTTCGACGCCATCATCGGCGTCAACGTCAAGGGCGTATGGCTGTGCATGAAGCACCAGATCCCGCTGTTGCTGGCCCAGGGCGGCGGCGCCATCGTCAACACCGCCTCGGTCGCCGGCCTCGGTGCGGCGCCGAAGATGAGCATCTATGCCGCCTCCAAGCACGCGGTGATCGGCCTGACCAAGTCCGCGGCGATCGAGTACGCGAAGAAGAAGATCCGGGTCAATGCGGTGTGCCCGGCGGTGATCGATACCGACATGTTCCGCCGCGCCTACGAGGCCGATCCGAAGAAGGGCGAGTTCGCCGCCGCCATGCACCCGGTCGGGCGTATCGGCAAGGTCGAGGAGATCGCCAGCGCGGTGCTCTACCTGTGCTGCGATGGCGCCGCCTTCACCACCGGACACGCCCTGGCGGTGGATGGCGGCGCGACGGCGATCTGATCGCCAGGTCCTTCCGAGCGGCAAAAAGGCGCCTCATCGGGCGCCTTTTTGCAGTGCGTCGCACGGGACCTGCTCTGGGGCGCGCCCTGCGCCAGCCCATCGCCATGCGGTCCGGCGTTCACAATGGCACTCTGGCCCTCTGCTGATCGACTCGAGCTGGGGCGATACCGCCGCTGCAGGCTGCCGGGTGAGTACGGTCCTTGTGACAGGTTCGGGGAAACTGCCGCGATTCTGTTCAGTCAGGTTTACAGGTTGCCATGACCTGCGCCGATTTCCCAAGCCAATACATTGATCCGTAAGGATTAACGCTATCTGGCGTAATTGTTGCTCCGTGTTCTGATACGCGAGTACTAGCGTAGCTGTCACCGTCTGTTTGTGTTCGTCATGGCTCGCCCTGGTTGTCTAGCAGCCGGTCTCAGGCAGACGGCAGCACGAATCAGAAGAGGTGATCGGCCATGAAACGGCGCGACTTCCTGACGCTCAGCATCCGTTCGGCGATGGCGGCCGGGCTGACCGCGAGCATTCCCCTGGCACTGCTGCGCAGCCACAGCAGCCATGCGGCACTACTGGCCGCCGGCCTGTCCGATCCGGCGGCCCAGCCGCTGTTCGTCAATTCGGCGCCCAATGCATTGAGCCCAGGATTCAGATACGCGGCCAGTGGCGGCAACCTGCGCATCCGTGTCGCCGAGACCGTACAGATGACCGGCTTGCTGGGGGCCGGCGGGCTGCCCGTGGCGACCCGCGTCTGGGGCTATGGCCCGCACAACGGCCCGGTGAGCTGGCCGGGGCGGACACTCGAGCTCCAGGCCAATGGGGCACCACTGGACGTCACCTGGGAAAACGAGTTGATCGATGGCGCCATGCCACTGAGCCACCTGCTGCCGGTCGACGGCAGCCTGCACTGGGTCTACTCACTGGCCGGCTACCAGCACCTGGGGATCGACACGGACGGTGTTCCCGTAGTCACCCACGTGCACGGTGGGCATAACGACAGTCCGTTCGACGGCAACCCCGAGTTCTTCTTTTCCCCGCGCTTCAAGGTCACCGGGCCGCGATGGGAGGCGCGCAGCTATCGCTATGGCGGGCCCGACTGGAACGCGGTGGCCGGCACCCTGTGGTATCACGACCATGCCCTGGGGATCACCCGGCTCAATGTCTACGCCGGCCTCGCCGGCTTCTTCATCCTGCGCGACGCGGACGACACCGGCTTGCCGGACAATCCGCTGGGGTTGCCCGCGCCCCCCTATGAACTGGGCTTCGCCATTCAGGACCGGATGTTCCGGCACACCGGCGAACTGTTCTATCCCGCCTTCCCCGGCGATCCGTTCTACGGCGATTTCATCGACGAGGAGGGGGCCGAGTTGCCGGAGGAGATCTTCCCCGGCGGCGGTCCTAGCGCGCTGGCCGAGTTCTTTGGCGACCATATGCTGGTCAACGGCGTCATCTGGCCCCGCTACGGGGTCGAGCAACGCCAGTACCGGGTCAGGTTGCTCAATGGCTGCGACAGCCGCTTCATGCGCCTGTGCTTCAAGCTGGTGATGGCCGGGGAGACCGATCCGTCCATGGGCGTGCGCCTGCCGTTTCAGGTCATCGGATCCGACCAGAGCCTGCGGCAGACGGCTGCGCAGGTCGAGCAGGCCGATTTCGCCCCGGGCGAGCGCCTCGATCTGCTCGTCGACTTCAAGGCAGTGCCCTGGGGTGCCCGGGTGATCATCGAAAACCTGCTCGGTGACGCACCCTTCGGCGGTCGCGAGCCAAAGCGCGAAGACCTGTTCCCGGACCGGCGGACCGACCGGATCATGGCCTTCGATGTGGTCGTGCCGCTCTCTGCCAGGGCGGACACCGGGATCGTCCACGGCAGCTGGCTAGGCGGCGGCGCGCCGGTCACGGCTGCCAGTCGGACCCGCAAGCTGGCCTTGTTCGAGGGCACTGACCAGTACGGGCGCCTGCAGCCGCTGCTCGGCACGGCCGAGCCGGTCATGGATGTCGCCGGCAACTGGGTCAACGGTGCGCTGGCCTGGCACAGCCCGGTCACCGAAAACCCGGATCTGCACAGCAGTGAAATCTGGGAACTCTACAACGCCACCGGCGACGCCCACCCCATCCATCTGCATCTGGTGCATTTCGAAGTCCTCGATCGCCAGCCATTCAAGGCCAGGCTGATCGAGCAGCCGCTGCTGGAGTTCGACGGCAGTTTCGGCCAAGGCTATCGCCTGGAGGACATCAAGCTGCTCGGCCAGCCCCGTGGGCCGGCGCCGCAGGAGCAGACCCGGCGCGACATGGTGGTCGCTCTGCCGGGCGAAGTCACCCGAATCAGGGCGCGATTCGACAAGCCGGGGCACTTTGTCTGGCATTGCCACATCCTCTCGCACGAGGATCACGAGATGATGCGGCCCTTCCATGTCGGCCCGGGGCCCTACTAGCTAGCGGTCGCGCCTGGGCACCATTCGCGGCTCGCGGGCGAATGGCGTTCAGTCGGGCTGCTTGCCGGCATTGAGGATCGCCAGGCACAGCAGGCCGGCGACTATGCCCCAGAAGGCCGAGCCGACCGAGAACAGGGTCATGCCCGAGGCGGTGACCAGGAAGGTGATCAGCGCCGCCTCGCGCTCCTTCGGCTCGCTCATGGCCTGGGTCAGGCCGCCGATGATCGAGGCGAACAGGGCCAGCGCCGCGATCGACAGGATCAGCGCCTTGGGCAGGGCGGTGAACAGGGCGGCGAGGGTGGCGCCGAAGATCCCGGCGACGCCGTAGAACACCCCACACCAGACCGCCGCGGTGTAGCGCTTGCTCGGGTCCTCGTGGGCCTCGGGGCCGGCGCAGATCGCCGCGCTGATAGCCGCCATGTGAATGCCGTGGGAACCGAAGGGAGCCAGCAGGATCGAGATCAGCCCGGTGCTGGTGAGCAGCCGGGAGGCCGGCACCCGGTGGTAGCCGTTGGCGCGGAGCACGGCGATGCCCGGCAGGTTCTGCGAGGCCATGGCGACGATGAACAGCGGAATTCCGATGCTGATCGCCGCGGCCAGGGAGAAGCTCGGCGTGGTCCATACCGGCGTGGCCAATTGCAGCTCGAACTCGCTGAAATCGAGCAGGCCGAACAGTGCCGCCAGCAGGCAGCCGACCAGCAGTGCGGCGAGCACCGCGTAGCGTGGCAGCAGGCGCTTGCCCAGCAGGTAGGCGAGCAGCATGGCGGTCACCAGCAGCGGTTGCTGTTCGGCGGCGCCGCAGATCTCCAGGCCGATCTTGAACAGCACGCCGGCCAGCAGGGCGGCGGCGATGGAGCCGGGAATGCGGCGCATGATGCGGTCGAAGCTGCCGGTCAGGCCGATCAGCACGATCAGCCCGGAGCAGACGATATAGGCGCCGATCGCCTCGGCGTAGGGCACGCCCGGCAGGCTGCTGATCAACAGCGCCGCGCCCGGGGTCGACCAGGCGATCATCACCGGCGCCCGGTAGCGCAGCGACAGGGCGATGGAGCCGACGGCCATGCCGATCGACAGCGCCCAGATCCAGGAGGAGATCTGCCCGCTGGACAGGCCGGCGGCCTGGCCGGCCTGGAACATCAGCACCAGCGAGCTGGTGTAGCCGGTGAGCATGGCGATGAAGCCGGCGACCACCGCGGAGGTGGAAGTGTCGCTCAGCGGGCGTAGCCGGGCCTGGGTCGCTTCGGGCATTACAGGGTTCCTTTGACGTCGGCGAGAATCGGATAGAGCGAGGCGACCAGCAGCAGGGCCATGCCGACATTGAAACCGCGCAGCACCCGCGGGCTGCTCAGCCACTGGCGCAGCAGGCTGCCGGCAACGGTCCAGACGCTCATGGTCGGGCAGTTGACCAGGGCAAACAGGGCGGCGATGCACAGCACGTTGACCACGAAGTCGTCCTGAGGGGTATAGGTGGTTATGGCGCCGATGGCCATGATCCAGGCCTTGGGATTGACCCACTGGAAGGCGGCGGCCTGGAAGAAACCGAACGGCTTGCCGCGCTCGCCGGTCTGGTCATCGGGGGCGCCCGCCCGGGCGATTTTCCACGCCAGGTACAGCAGGTAGGCGGCGCCGACATAGCGCAGCAGGCTATAAAACATGGGCACCTGCTCGAACAGCTGGCCGAGGCCCAGGCCGACCGCCAGCACCAGCAGCATCAGGCCCAGGCTGATGCCGAGCATGTGCGGCAGGGTCCGCCGCAGGCCGAAGTTGGCCCCGGAGGCGAGCAGCATGGTGTTGTTCGGCCCTGGCGTCACCGAGGTGACGAAGGCGAAGGCGATGAAGGCAAGCAGCAGTTCAGGGGTCATGGTCGGGTACTCGGGAGAAGTGCTTGCAAGCCTATGCCCGGGCCCTGGGCGCGTCGCTATACAGCGGGGTGGGCAATGAACGGTACAGTTCGGCAACCTTCCGTCGTGATGGCGGTACAGTTGCCGTGAGCGGGAGTCAGTCCCCCGAAGTCGCGCCCGGCAGGTTGCGGCCCAGCGCCTGGTTGACCGCCAGCCATCCATCGACCGCGGCTTCCCCGGCCTCGCCGAAGGCGCGCTGGAGCAACTTGGCCTGCTCTCGGCGCAGTGCCCGTTCCAGCTTGGTGCCCTCGGCGGTGAAGTCGAGCAGGCGTTTGCGCTTGTCGTCGTCGGCGGCGATGCTGCTGACCAGGTGCATCTCCAGCAGCTGGCGCAACGGCGTGCTCAACGCCTGCTTGCTCACCCCGAGATAGCCGAGCAGCTCCTTGACGCTGAGGCCGGGGTACTTGGCGATGAAGAACAGGATGCGGTGATGCACCCTTGAGAGGCCGCGGCGCGCCAGCATTTCGTCGGCCTTGGCGGTGAACGCCTGGTAGCCGTAGAAGAAGGCCTCCATGGCGGCCTGCTGAGTGGACGGGTTTTTAAGGTCAAGCATATTGACGTATCTGTCTGGCTCATCGTAGTTTCAGTCAAGCAGTTTGACCTATTTTCCCTTGCCCATGCTACCGGTGACATCCATGGCCTTCTCCGAACGCGTTGCCCGCCTGAAAAGCTCCCTGATCCGTGAAATCCTCGCCGCGGCGCAGCGTCCGGAAGTCATGTCCTTCGCCGGTGGCCTGCCCGCCGAACCCATGCTGCCCAAGGTCGAGTGGGCCGAGATGCCGGCGAGCATGGGCCAGTACGGCATGAGCGAGGGCGAGCCGGCGCTGCGCGAGGCCATCGCCGCCGAGGCACGCGCCTTGGGCGTACCCTGCGAGGCCAGCCAGGTGCTGATCGTCAGCGGTTCGCAGCAGACCCTCGACCTGGCCAGCAAGCTGTTCATCGACCCGGGCACCGAGGTGCTGCTCGAGGCGCCGACCTACCTGGCCGCGCTGCAGGCCTTCCAGCTGTTCGGCGCCGACTGCATCGGTGTGCCGCAGGAGGCCGACGGTCCGCAGATCGACGCCCTGCGCCAGCGTCTGGAGCAGCACAAGCCGGCCTTCGCCTACCTGATCCCGACTTTCCAGAACCCCTCGGCCACTCGTTACAGCGAGGCCAAGCGCGACGCGGTGGCGGCGCTGCTCGACGAGTTCGGCGTGACCCTGATCGAGGACGAGCCCTACCGCGAGCTGGTGTTCGACGAGGGCAGCGCCACGCCGATCGTCAGCCGTCTGCGCAAGGCCAGCTGGATCTACACCGGCACCCTGTCCAAGACCCTGTTGCCGGGCCTGCGCGTCGGCTACCTGATCGCCACCCCGGACCTGTTTCCCTACCTGCTGCGCCTGAAGCAGTCGGCCGACCTGCACACCAACCGCATCGGCCAGTGGCAGGCCCTGCAGTGGCTGGGAAGCGAGCAGTACAAGGGCCATCTGGCCGAGCTGCGCGCCTTCTACCGGCTGCGCCGCGACGCCATGCAGCAGGCGCTGCTGGAACACTTCGCCGACCTGGCCGACTGGCAGGTGCCCCAGGGTGGCCTGTTCTTCTGGCTCACCCTCAAGCAGCCGCTGGATACCCGTACCCTGCTCAATCCAGCATTGGCCGAGAACGTCGCCTTTATGCCGGGCGAGCCGTTCTTCATCGAACCGGACCGCCACCCCGGGCACCTGCGGCTGAACTTCAGTCACGTCGCGCCGGAGCGCCTCGGCGAAGGCCTGCGGCGCCTGGCCGCGGTGATCCGCCAGGCTCAGGCCGGCATGGCGGCCTGAGTCGGCCGTCCAGCTGGAGTGAGTGACGAATACGGAGGGGGACGGGCGATGCTCAAGGTGTATGGCGATTACCGTTCGGGCAACGGCTACAAGGTCAGGTTGTTGCTGCAGGTGCTGGGCAGGGAGCACCGGTGGATAGCAGGGGATGGCCTGGGTGGCGAGCCTCACCGCACAAACGATCTGGCCGGCGCCGAGGAGCCGGTAGTGGAGCTGGAATGCGGCAGCTGTCTGCGGGGCGCCAACGCCATCCTCAATCGCCTGGCTGCGGGCAGCGCCCTGTTACCCCGTGTACCGTATTTGCGCACCCAGGTGCTGCAGTGGCAGTTCTTCGAGCAGTACAGCCACGAGCCCAATGTCGCGCTGGCACGCTTCATCCAGCTGTACCAGGGTTTACCCGAGGCTCGCCGCGAAGAATATGCCGCGTGCAAGGCGCGCGGCTACAAGGCGCTGAAGGTGATGGAGCAGCAATTAAGGCGCACGCCCTACCTGGTCGGCGACGACTATTCGATCGCCGATATCGCCCTGTATGCCTACACCCACGTGGCGCACCAAGGTGGCTTCGACCTCGGCGCTTACCCGGCGATCTGCGCCTGGTTGCAGCGGGTCGCCCGCCACCCACGGCACATCGACATGCACGATTAGCTTCAGGCCGCCTTGAACAGGGTCTTGCCCTCGTCGAGGAACTGGTCCACCAGCCATTTGCCATGGGCGATGGAGGCGTGTTGCGCCGCTTCCAGCTCTGCCATGAAGGCATAGTTCACCGGCAGGGGAATACGCTTGGTGGTTTGCCCGTCGGGGGTGGTGATGACGCATCCGCCGGCCCAGGGGGTGGGGATGCCGGGATGCTCGACCACGTCGGCAGTGATGGTGTAGTCACGGTGGACGCATTGCATGATGGTCATGGGATCAACCTCTCTGTTGAGCCGTCGCGCTCGGGTCGCCCAGGTCAAGGGTCAAGAATGGGCGAACCGCAGACGGCAGCGCCATTCCAACGCAGGACTGGCATTTCGTCGCGGATCTCATCGTTATGACGATATAGCACATGCTGGCCAGCCCGCTGGCGCAACCGACGAGCTGTGCGGTGAGCGGCGCAGGCCCCTTCGGCCGGCTAGCTGTGGGCAGGCGCCTCAGGCGGCGGCAAAGCGTTCCTGCAGGTAGGCGATGATCGCCTTGGACTCGTACAGCCAGCGGCTCTGGCCATTCTCCTCGATCCGCAGGCACGGCACCTTGATCCTGCCGCCCTGCTGTTGCAGTTCCTGGCGCGCCTGGGCATCGTTCTTGGCGTCGCGCAGGGCCACCGGCACGTTCAGCTTGTGCAGGGTGCGCCGGGTCTTCACGCAGAAGGGGCAGGCGTGGAACTGGTAAAGCGCCAGCGCACTGGCCGCCTGGGCAACCGCCGCCTGGGACTCAGGCGTGCGCTTGAGCTTGCGTGGGCGGGTGATCAGGTCGAGCAGGACGATCAACTGGCCGAGGCCGATTCGAAGTGCCTTGATAATCATCGCGGAAAACACCTTGGCTGGGAAAAACGGCTGCGCAGCTTACCCGAGTTTGCCGCGTTCGGCGCACACGGTGGTCGGATGGTGGCGAGGAGGGCGGCAGCGCAAGTCGGCTTTGGGCATAATCCGTCTCTTGTCGCTTGCCCATTGAGCCCCCCATGAAGCCCGAAGACCTGTTGCTGCTGGTGACCCGAGAGATGCCCTTTGGCAAGTACAAAGGGCGTCTGCTTGCCGACCTGCCCGGGCATTACCTGAACTGGTTCGCCCGCGAGGGCTTTCCCGCCGGGGAGACCGGCCGGCTGCTGGCGCTGATGCAGGAAATCGACCACAACGGACTCAAGCCACTGCTCGATCCGTTGCGGCAGCGGCCACGGCCACGCCGCCAACCATAGGCCGGCTCGGCATCAGCGGCTGTCGAGGTTGTGATAAAGCTCTTCCTCCTGGGCGAAGTGCAGGCTCAGCACGGTATCCAGCCGAACCAGCAGCTGACGGATCGCGTCGGGCGAGATGGCGGCGTTGTCCTCCTGAAAATCCGCGGCCATGCGCGCCAGCAGGTGAACCAGGCGAAAGATCTCGCGGTGGGTGTGGCTCATGGCGCCCAGCGGATCGTCGCCCTGCAGGCGTTCGGCGAGCAGCGGGTAGAGTTGCTGCTCATCGGCCTGTTCGTGTGGCATCAGCTCCTGTTCGAGTAGCCGGACCAGGCCAGCCAATGCGTTTTTCGCCTGCGCGGTCGGCAGCCCGGTGATTTCCTCTGCCAGGGAGCGGACTTGCTCCAGGAGCGGGCCGAGTTCTTCGTGTTCGCGGCGCAGGTCGTCGAGACGTTTGCCTTCCAGGCCCGCCGGTGGCTGTCGGCCATGTCCGCTGCCGAGGGCGCGCAGGGCATTGAAGATCACGGCGATGTCGATGCCCTCCTGGACGATGGCACCGGCCAGGGCCGGTAGATAACCGGCCGCGGCCAGGAGCATGGCCAGCAGCGACAGGCCCATGCCCGCCAGCACGCCCTGGAGCGCGATGGCCCTGGAGCGACGGGCGATCAGCAGGGCTTCGGCGATGCGGTCGAGGCGGTCGACCAGCAACACCACGCCTGCAGCCTCGGACGAGGCGCTGGCGCCGCCGGCGCCCAGGGCGATACCGACGTCGGCGGCCGCCAGGGCGGGCGCATCGTTGATCCCGTCGCCGGCCATCAGGGTCACACCCTGCGGTCGCCCTTCATGGATCGCGGCCACTTTCTGTTCCGGTGTGAGGCCGGCGCGCACCTCATCGACCCCGGCGGCCAGGCCGATCATCTGCGCCGCCTCGGCCCGATCGCCGGTGAGCATGACGATCCGCTGGATGCCGGCCTGGCGCAATTGGCGCAGGGCGCGTGGCGACTCCAGGCGCAGACGATCGGCGAACAGCAGCGCGCCGGCCAGCTGGCCATCGACCGAGACAAAACAGCCACCGGCGAATTCGTAGGCCATTCGCCGCAGTACCCCTTCGGCCCAGGTGGAGGCCGGCAGGCCCGCCGCCACATAGTCATGGCCGCCGAGCTTGACCCGGCGTCCCTCGACCAGGCCACTGAGGCCGGCGCCGGCCTGCTCCTCCACCGCGTCCGGAGTCTCCAGCTTGAGGCCCTGCTGTTGGGCGGCGGCGACGATTGCCAGCGACACCAGGTGGGGCGAGGCCTGGGCCAGGGAGCCGGCCAGTTGCAGCAGCTGCGCGTCGGGCAGGTTGCCGGCGCTTTCGATCGCCTGCACGCTGACGCGCCCGGCAGTCAGGGTGCCGGTCTTGTCGAGGAACAGCAGCTGGCCGCGCGCCAGGGCCTCCAGGGTTGCGCCGTCCTTGATCAGGATGCCGCGGTGGGCGCAGCGCGAGATGCCGGCCACGATGGCCACCGGCACCGCGAGGATCAGCGGGCAGGGCGTGGCGACTACCAGCACCGCCAGCGCCCGCAGCGGGTCACCACTGACCAGCCAGGCGCCGCCGGCCAGCAGCAGGGTCAGCGGAATCAGCGCCAGTGCATAACGATCGGCCAGGCGCACAAAGGGCGCGCGAGAGCTGCGCGCTGCCTCGACCATCCGCACGATACCGGCGTAGGTGCTGCGGGCGGCGGTCTGGCTGGCGCGCAACTGGAAAGGTGCGCCGGCGTTGACTCCGCCGCTGCGCAACGGCTCGCCGGGGTGGCGACGGACCGGCAGGGGTTCGCCGGTCAGCGCCGACTCATCCAGGGTCGCGTCTTGATCGAGGAGCACGCCGTCGACCGGCACCACCTCGCCCAGGCGCAGTAGCAGGCGATCGCCCGGATTCACCTGATCCACCGGCACCTGCTCGAGTTCCTCGCCGCGGTAACGCCAGGCATGGCGTGGCGCGCGATCGATCAGCCGGTGCAGCTCGCGCTCGGCGCGTTGCTCGGTATAGGCCTCCAGGCTGCGGCCGCCGACCAGCATCAGGGCCACCACCGCCGCGACCAGGGCCTGGTCGAGAAGCACCGCGGCAATGATCGCCAGCAGGGCGATCAGGTCGACACCGACTTCTCGCCGGTACAAGCGCTGAATGATCTCGCCCAGCAGCAAGACCGCCACCACGAGCGCGCTGCCATGCCAGAGCAGCCTGGCCAGATCGCCTCGCTGCAGGCCATACAGCAGCCAGCCGAGTGGCAGCGCCAGCAGGACGGCGACGAACAGGGCCGGGTGCAGCCAGCGGCCGATCCGCTTCAAGGTTGTGCCTCGAGCGTCGAATTGCGCTGCGCAGCGAGGGGGTGACAGGCGGGCGGGTGGGGCATCCCAATGCTCTCCGGGGTGGAGCTTGGCGATTGGCTGTACAACAGGCCAGAGCCCACAGTCTAGTACGGCGAGGTTGAGGCGAGCGTTCTAGATAGGCACCTAAGCAACGTTTTGCTGATCTGCGTCATCCTCCGTGCTAGAGCGCTTGGCTAGTCTTCGCCGCAGGTATGAATACAGGCGGGCGAGAGGTCCGGGAGTGAAGGCAAGTGGCTTATCTGGTTTGGCAAGACGATCTGAATACCGGGATAGCGGTCATCGACGAGCAGCACCGGCGCATCGTCGACATGATCAATCAGCTGCACCAGGCCCAGGCGCGTGGCGGTAGTCGCGCCGAGGTCGGCGAGGTGCTCGGCGGGCTGGTGGACTACACCCTGTCGCATTTCGCCTTCGAGGAGGCGCTGCTGGAGGAGGCCGGCTATGCGTTCACCAAGCCGCACAAACGCGTGCACGAGATCTTCACCGGGCGGGTTAGGGACTACGGTCTGCGCTTCGAGGCCGGCGAAGACATTACCGAGGAGCTGATCGGCATGCTCTCGCGCTGGCTGTTCAACCACATCCGCAGCGACGATGCCGGCTACGTTCAGGCGGTCAAGGACAACATGAACGCCCTGGTCGACGACAGGCGGGCCAGCGGCTGGTTCGCCCGCTCGCTCAAGCGCTTCTTCAGCAAGCCGGCCTTGGCCTGATACAAGAAAACCGGCCCGCCTGGGGGCCAGGCAGGGCCGGTTCTCGGTAGCGGCGCTGCCTAGCGGATCAGGCTGAGGAACTCGCTGCGGGTGGCGGCATTCTTGCGGAATTCGCCGAGCATCACCGAGGTGACCATCGAGGAGTTCTGCTTCTCGACGCCGCGCATCATCATGCACATGTGCTGGGCCTCGATCACCACCGCGACGCCGATCGCCCCGGTGACTTCCTGGACGGCTTCGGCGATCTGCTGGCCGAGGTTTTCCTGGATCTGCAGGCGGCGGGCGTACATGTCGACGATGCGCGCCACCTTCGACAGGCCCAGCACCTTGCCGTTGGGGATGTAGGCGACATGGGCCTTGCCGATGAAGGGCAGCAGGTGGTGCTCGCACAGCGAGTAGAGCTCGACGTTCTTGACCAGCACCATCTCGCTGTTGTCGGAGCTGAACAATGCGCCGTTGGTGACCTCTTCCAGGGTCTGCTGATAACCGCGGCAGAGGTACTGCATGGCCTTGGCGGCACGCTTGGGGGTGTCGAGCAGACCTTCGCGGGAGGCGTCTTCGCCGAGCTGGCCAAGAATCGCGGTGTAGTGCTGTTCCAGGGACATGGATCTACCTGTGGACCTTCTAAGGGTTAGTGCAGTGGCGCAGGGTAGGGCGCCGATACACGGCTGGCAAGGGTCAAGCGTGACCGTTTTGCCCAGTGGTCATTCGTCGCGGCCGTCAAGCATGGTGCGTTTGAGCATGACATAGACCGCGCCGGTGCCGCCATGCTTGGCCAGGCAGGAGGCGAAGCCGAGCACCTGCGGGTGCTGGCGCAGCCAGGTGTTGACATGGCTCTTGATCATCGGCTTGCGCCCGTCCATGCGCACCGCCTTGCCGTGGGTCACGCGTACGCAGCGTACCTCCAGCTTGGCCGCCTCGGCGAGAAACTCCCAGAGCGTATCGCGCGCCTTCTCCACACTCATGCCGTGCAGGTCGAGGCTGCCGTCGAAGGGGATCTGGCCAAGCTTGAGCTTGCGCATCTGCCCCTCCTGAACGCCGTTGGCGGCCCAGTACAAGGGATCTTCCGCGCCGACGTCGATGACGAACTGGTCGGACAGGCCGTCGACCTTGACCGAGTCGACGCGCACGGTCGCCGCCTGGCGCAGCATCGCCTGCTGCTTGCGGTCTGGTTTCGGCTTGCCGGTATCGGCACGGTCATGCTTGATCGGCTTGACGCCGCGCAGCTCGGCTTGGAACAGGGAAAAATCGTCGTCTTGCATCTGGGCCTCCGCGAAGGCCGCTAGTGTAACCAAGGTCGCCACTCTGGTGCTGCCTGGATCAATTGCGCTTCTTCATCAGGTGTGGCGCCATGCTCAGATCGTTGGCGCGGCGCAGTCGCCGTCGGTATCTGCGCCACAGCGCAAACGCGCACCAGGTCAGCAGCACACCTGCTGCCAGCACCGCGCCGGCCAGGGCGGGCGCCTCATTCAGGCTATCCAGTTGCGGCGCGCGACCGAGCAGGCTGGCCGCGCCGGCCACTGCCAGCGAGACACCGAGGGCGGCCGAGAGTGCCGCAAGCAGGGCAGACAGGCGCCTGCGCCAGTTGCCTGGCGTGCGCGGGCGCAGGCGACGTGCGTCGAAACCCTCGGAAAATTTCATTGGTCCGATTCCCTCTTCGGTAGCAGCAGGGCCGGCAGGTTACGCCCTGGCTGCAGCGATTGCCGTGCGCGGGTCGGCGGATATCAACCCCGGGGGCTGGCGCTGGCCGCTACAGGCGTATCCGGCGACGCTCGTGTCGGTCAGATCAGGGCGCTGGCTTGCGGCACCAAGGCGGCAAAATTGTCGGCCAGGGCGATCATTTCCACCCTGTGCATCTCCGCCGCGCTGATGACCTGGCCATCGGGGGTCGGCAGGTCGCGGGTAGCGCAGGCCGCATCGACCACCGTGCAGCGATAGCCGTAGTCCTTGGCGGCGCGCACCGTGGTGCTGACGCTGGAATGGGTCATAAAGCCGCAGACGATCAGGTCCAGATGCCCCTGAGCCTGCAGTTGCTCATGCAGGTCGGTGCCGGCGAAGGCATTCGGCAGACGCTTCTGCACCAGCACCTCGCCGGGCAGCGGCGCCACTTCGGGCAGCGGGCGGCCGCGCGGGCCGCTGGGGTCGAGCAGGCCGCCGGCGATGCCCAGGTGGTTCACATGCACGATGGAGGCGCCGGTGTTGCGTGCGGCGGTCAGCAGTTTGGCGATTTCCGCCAGCGCCGCGTCCAGGCCGGGCAGTTGCAGTACGCCACTGCGATATTCCTCCTGGGCATCGAGGATCAGCAGGGTGGCATTGCCCAGGGTGGCCGGTGCGTGGGTACGACCGGTGAGCTGGAACAGGGTTTGCGGATGGGACATGGCAGGACTCCTCGCTGGCGCGGACGACAGGCTTTATTGTCCGCTTGTGCGCGGCCGCTGTGAACCTTTTCCAGCGGCGGTCTTGCGGCCGCAACGGGGGTACAGGCAGTATCGAGTCACTCCCGAGGATGAGGAGTGGTTCGCAAAAGGAGTTGGTTATGGACCTGTTGACCTGGATTTCCACCGATTTCTGGCTGTTGTTCGCCGTGGCGGTATCGATTGCCGTGCTGCGCGAGCTGCGCCGTGGGCGCGAGTAGGCCGGCACTGCGGCCCATGGCGATGAGCCGCGGCCAGGCACCCGGCACGATGCCGGGCGCCAGGGGCTCAATAGAGGCCGAACACCTGAAACTGCAGGTACCAGATGCCCAGAGAGCCGAAGAAGTTGACCAGGATGGCCGGCAGGAACTTCAGGTGCACGCCGAAGCTGTAGCTCTTCTCCAGCGACATGGCCATGACCCCGGCGGCCGAGCCGACCACCGTCAGCGAGCCGCCGATACCCACCATCAGCGCGTTGAGGGCCCACTGGTCCAGGCCCAGTTGCGGGTTGGACATCAGGGCGGCGGCCTCCACCGGCACGTTGTCCATCACCCCGGAGGCGACGCCGAGAATCACGTTGACCCCGCTCGGGCTCATCACCTCGAACAGCTGGGAGATATAGGAGAGCCAGCCGACGTGATTGAGCGCGGACACCGAGGTGATGATGCCGATGAAGAACAGCAGGGCGTTCCACTCGACCTTCTGCAGCTGGTCCTGCCAGGGCAGCTCGATGCCGCGGTGCATCAACAGCCAGGCGTACAGGGCGACGAAGCCGAGGCCGATGCCGATGGCGAATTCGATGCTGACCTTCAGCAGGATATTGCACAGCACCGCGCCGACCACGGCAAACAGGCCGACGATGGCCAGTCCGGCACCACCCGGCTTGAGCGCGGTTTCCGACTGGTCGGCCATGTGCACCAGACGTTCGCCGTCGAGCTTGCGCAAGTAGAACAGGTGCAGGGTAGCGGCGAACAGCATCCAGCCGAACAGTGCCGAAGGGATCAGCAGCAGCAGCCCGGCGATGCTGATCTTGCCGGCCAGCACCACCATCAGGCTGGTGGAGGTGCCGAGGAACCACACTCCGGAGTTGGACGCCACCACGATGTTGCACAGGGCGATGTGGGTGTAGCGCTCGTGGGTCGAGATGCTTTTTACCGTTTTGCCGAAAATCATCGCGGTGGTGATGTTGTTGAGAAACGGCGATAGCACGGCCGACAGGGCGCCGGTGGCCCAGAACATGCCTTTGGCGCCCAGGCCCCTGCGCATCAGGTAGCCATTCAGGGCGGTGAACACGTTCCGCTCGTTGAGCAGCTCCACCACCATCCACATGAAGGCCATGAAGGCGATCAGGCCGAACAGCTCGCCCTTGGTTTCGCTTTGGGCGTGGAGGAAGTACTGAAAGCCGTTGGGGTCGTTGATGGCGTAGTGGGCGCCGATGACGATCAAGCCGGACATCATGAACATGGCCGGCTTGAACTTATCCATCTCTAATTGTGCTTCAAAAACGATGAGCGTCATTCCAATAAGGAATATCGCCAGCACGAGCAAGCCCGTGAGCGAAAAGGGTTCTATGACCATTGGGGAGGTATCTCGAAGAAAGGGAAGGGGAAGGGTTTAGAAATCGTTGCAAATTATAACGGAGCGCCTCGAGCGCCGGCAGTGGTCTAGATACGACTGAACGGCATTTATTTACGACCATGCGCCTTGCCCGGGCAGTTCGGCTAAACTGGCGGCTTTTGCCCCGGAGAATGCTTGTGAGCGACGCCGCGACCGCCCTGAATACCCGCCTGCGCACGGTGCGCGATTACATCCGCTGGGCGGTCAGTCGCTTTCATGGCGCAGAGTTGTTCTTCGGTCACGGCAGCGACAATGCCTGGGATGAGGCGCGGCAACTGGTGCTCGGTGCCCTGCACCTGCCCTGGGAGATTGCCGACAGCTACCTCGACTGCCGCCTGGAAGACGACGAGCACGCGCTGCTGCAGGCGCTGCTCGCGCGGCGCATCGACGAACGCGTGCCGACCGCCTACCTGTTGGGCGAGGCCTGGTTCTGCGGCTTGCCGTTTATCGTCGACGAGCGCGTGCTGATCCCCCGTTCACCGATCGCCGAGCTGATCGAGCAGCATTTCCAGCCCTGGCTGCCCCAGGAGCCGCAGCGAATTCTCGACCTGTGCACCGGCTCGGGCTGCATCGGCATCGCCTGTGCCTACGAGTTTCCGGAAGCGGAGGTGGTGCTGGCTGACCTGTCGTTCGAGGCGCTCGAGGTGGCCAACCGGAATATCGAGCGTCACCAGCTGGAGGAGCGTGCCTACACGGTGCAGGGTGACGGCTTCGGCGGGTTGCCGGGTCAGCGCTTCGACCTGATCGTGTCCAACCCGCCCTATGTCGATGCCGAGGACTTCGCCGATATGCCCGAGGAGTACCAGCACGAGCCGGCGCTGGGCCTGGCCTGTGGCGAGGACGGCCTGGACCTGGTGCGGCGCATGCTGGCCGAGGCGGCGGACCATCTGACCGACAAGGGCCTGTTGATCGTCGAGGTGGGCAACAGCCAGGTGCACGTCGAGGCGCTGTACCCCGAAGTGGACTTCACCTGGCTGGAGTTCGAGCGCGGCGGTCATGGCGTGTTCCTGCTGGCCGCCCAGCAGTGCCGTGAGCATCAGGCGCTGTTCCGCCAGCGCCTGAATGGCTGACCTGCACGGGTGGCCTGCTAGCGGGTGGCCATCCAGATCAGCAAACCGGCTTGGAACAGGCAGAACGCCAGCAGGCAGGTGATGCTGAAGCGCAGGCTACCGTCCTCGCGCCTGAGCTGGTCGATACGTTCACTCAGCTTGCGGACCTTGGCGTTCTGTTCGCGCAGGCTCTGGTCGGCCTGCTGGAGCATGGCGGCGCTATCGAGGATGTCGACGATCTGCACCTTCTCGGTGTTCCAGCGTTCGCTCAGTTCGGCGACTCGTGCGGCGCCGTAGCGGGCCTTGAGCTGCAGCGGGTCGAGGTACTCGACGACGAACCCCTGGGCCTGCAGGCAGTGGTCGCGGCGCAGACGATCGTCTTCGCCCAGGGCGTCCCTGCCCGGCAGGGCGGCGCCTTCCACCTGGTAGTGGGCGCAGTGCTGCAGGGCCCAGGCCGCGCCCTGGGCCAGCAGGAAGCGTCCCAGGCCACGGTTGCCAGGCTCGGTGGACAGGCCCTTGTCCGGGCCGAATCGGACCTCCTTGCGCTGATGGTCGATCCAGACCTCCAGCAGGTTCTGTTCCTTGCGCAGACGCTGGGCGGGCAGCTGCACGCTCAGGCGCAACAGGCTCAGGGCCTTGCTGTGACGTACCACGCGGCCCAATTGAACGAAGCGCAGGGGGCGTGCGCCGCTCGCACGGTCGACCGGCAGCGCGGCCAGGCGCAGCAGGCGAAAGTGTTCCGGGGCGAGATCTGCCCAGGGGTGGGGCGCCATTTCTGGCACGGCCGGTTCGGCGGCGCCTTCGGGCGGCGGCGGTGGAGCCAGTGGGTCGTTCATTCGCTGCATTCCTGTGCGCGCTGTTTCTGCACTATCGGCAACCCGGGCGGAATCTGTAGGCTGGCGTCGAGGGTGAACTGCACTGGCGCCGCAGGTATACTCGCGAGCTTATTTGAGTGGGGCCTGGTGCGCATGCGCGGCAGGTTCGGGGTCGATTCTCGCGGAGCCTTTTGCACATGTCCGGCAATACCTACGGCAAGTTGTTCACCGTCACCACCGCAGGCGAAAGCCACGGTCCGGCCCTGGTTGCCATCGTCGACGGCTGCCCGCCGGGCCTGGAGCTGTCGCTGGATGACCTGCAGCGTGACCTCGACCGACGCAAGCCGGGCACCAGCCGGCATACCACCCAGCGCCAGGAGGCCGACGAGGTGGAGATACTTTCCGGGGTCTTCGAAGGCCGGACCACCGGTTGCGCGATCGGCCTGCTGATCCGCAATACCGACCAGAAGTCCAAGGACTATTCGGCGATCAAGGACCTGTTCCGCCCGGCCCACGCCGACTACAGCTACCACCACAAGTACGGCATCCGCGACTACCGCGGCGGTGGCCGCAGTTCCGCGCGCGAGACCGCCATGCGCGTGGCGGCAGGGGCCATCGCCAAGAAGTACCTGGCCACGCTCGGTATCAGCGTGCGCGGCTACATGAGTCAGCTCGGCCCCATCGAGATCCCGTTCAAGAGCTGGGACAGCGTCGAACAGAACGCCTTTTTCAGCCCCGATCCGGACAAAGTCCCCGAGCTGGAGGCCTACATGGACCAGCTGCGCCGCGACCAGGACTCGGTCGGGGCTAAGATCACCGTGGTCGCCGAAGGGGTGATGCCGGGCCTCGGCGAGCCGATCTTCGATCGCCTGGATGCCGAACTGGCCCACGCGCTGATGAGCATCAACGCGGTCAAGGGCGTGGAGATCGGCGCCGGTTTCGCCAGCGTGGCCCAGCGCGGCACCGAGCACCGCGACGAGCTGACCCCGCAAGGCTTCCTGTCGAACAATGCCGGCGGCATCCTCGGCGGCATCTCCAGTGGCCAGCCGATCGTCGCCCATCTCGCGCTCAAGCCGACCTCGAGCATCACCACCCCGGGGCGCTCGATCGATGTCGACGGCAACCCGGTCGAGGTGATCACCAAGGGCCGTCACGATCCCTGCGTGGGCATCCGTGCCACGCCGATCGCCGAGGCGATGATGGCCATCGTGCTGATGGACCACCTGCTGCGCCACCGTGCGCAGAACGCCGGGGTCAGCGTCAGCACGCCGGTGCTGCCGCAGCTGTGACAACGGGCGAGGCCCGGCCGATGGTGGTCCGGGAGGCGCGACGCTCGGCTCGGGTCGCGCCATGAACGCCGGCTTGCCCTATTGGCGCCTGTCCGGCTTCTACTTCTTCTATTTCGCGCTGCTCGGCGCCACGGCGCCGTTCCTGGCGCTGTATTTCGACCACTTGGGCTTCTCCGCGGCGCGTATCGGCGAACTGGTGGCGATCCCCATGCTGATGCGCTGCATCGCGCCCAACCTGTGGGGCTGGCTGGGCGACTACAGCGGCCGGCGCCTGGCCATCGTGCGCTTCGGCGCGGTCTGCACCCTGCTGTGTTTCGCTGGCATCTTCATCAGCCAGAGCTACGCCTGGCTGGCGCTGATCATGGCCCTGCACGCCTTCTTCTGGCATGCGGTGCTGCCGCAGTTCGAGGTGATCACCCTGGCCCACCTGCGCGAGCAGGCCACGCGTTACAGCGAGATCCGCCTGTGGGGCAGCATTGGCTTCATCGTCGCGGTGGCCGGCCTGGGTCAGGTATTCGAGTGGGTCAGCCTGGACGCCTTTCCCTGGGCGCTGGTGCTGATCATGGCCGGCATCGTCGCCAGCAGCTGCTGGGTGCCCAATGCCCAGCCGCAGATGCGCCCGAGCGACCCGGCCCTGGGCGGTTTTCTCAAGCAGCTGCGCCGTCCCGGCATCCTGGCATTCTACGCCAGCGTCGGCCTGATGCAGCTGAGCAATGGCCCCTACTACACCTTCCTGACCCTGCACCTGGAGGCGCTTGGCTACGCCCGGGGCGTGATCGGCCAGCTCTGGGCCCTGGGCGTGGTGGCCGAGATTCTGCTGTTTCTGGTGATGGCCAGGCTGCTGGCACGCTATGCGCTGCGCACGGTGCTGCTGGCGAGTTTCCTGATCACCGCCGTGCGCTGGCTGCTGCTGGGCAACCTGGCGGATCACTTGCCGGTGCTGCTGCTGGCGCAGTGCATGCACGCGGCCACCTTCGGCAGTTTCCACGCGGCGGCCATCCACTTCGTCCAGCGCAGTTTCGCCGACCGCCAGCAGGGCCAGGGCCAGGCTCTCTATGCCAGCCTGGCCGGCATTGGCGGGGCCCTGGGCGCGCTCTATTCGGGCTACAGCTGGAGCAGCCTGGGCCCGGCCTGGACCTTCGCCATCGCCAGCCTGGTGGTCCTGCTCGCCGCCCTGATCACCGCGGTCTGTTTACAGGACGAGCCGCCGACGGCAGCCGCCATCGACCCGGCCGTCGACGCTAACCGCGCCGCGCCCTCTCAATCCGCCGCCGGTCAGATTCCGGACCATCCACGAGACCCCCAATCATGAGCAGCCTGAGCGTCTATCACGAGTCTTCCCCCGAGTTGCCGAACAAGGTCCTGAACCACCTCGAGGACATTGTCGGCACCCTGGCCGCCCTGCGGGTGCACTTCGCCCGCTGGCAAGCCACCGCGCCGCTCACCGCAGGCGCCAGCGAGCAGGAAATGATCGCCGCCTTTCGACCGCAGCTCGACGCCTTGATGGGCGAGGGCGGCTATCGCACCTGCGAGCTGATCAGCCACAGTGATGGTCAGACGCAGCAGGCCGAGACGCGCATCCTACAGCCGATCGAGCGCCGTGAGGCCGAGGACCAGGCGCATTTCCTGGTCCTCGGTCGCGGCCTCTACTGCCTGCATATCGATGAATACGTCTACGCCGTGCTGTGCGAGAAGGGCGACCTGCTGGGCATACCGGCCGGCACCCGCCATTGGGTCGACATGGGCGAGCGCCCGCACTTCATCGGCATCCAGCTGCGCGGCGATGCGCAGGGCATTGCCGCAGGGGCGAGCGGCAATGACATCGCCAGCCGTTTCCCGCGCCTGGACGACTGGTCCTAGCCCAGCCGGGCGGCGCGAGCCTAGGTTTGCGCAGCGGTCTATCCTACGAGGGCACCCTTCGCACAGGAGTGATCTCATGGGTTCGCACTTCAACGGGCTGATCGGGCTGATCGTGCTGGTTCTGGATATCTGGGCCATCGTCAATATCGTCAAGAGCGCTACCGACACCGGGACCAAGGTCCTCTGGGTATTGCTGGTGCTGTTTCTGCCGGTGATCGGCCTGATCATCTGGGCGCTGGCCGGGCCGCGTGGCGCCGTGCGGCTCTGAGTCATGAGGCGTAGCGCCTATCTGCTGCTGCTCTGGCTGGGCATCGCCGGCGGCGTGCTGGCCGGCGAAGAGCAGGCCTGGGAGGCCCTGCGCGAGGGGCGGGCGGTGCTGCTGCTGCGCCACGCCATCGCGCCAGGCACGGGTGATCCGGCCAACTTCCGCCTGGACGACTGCGCCACGCAACGCAATCTCGACCAGACGTGGCGCGAGCAGGCACGGCGCTGGGGGGCGTTGCTGAGGAGCCAGGGCATCAGCCGTGCCCGGCTGTTCAGCAGCCGCTGGTGCCGGGCCCGGGATACCGCACTGGCAATGGACCTGGGCCCCGTCGAGCCGCTGCCGGCGCTGGACTCCTTGTTTCGCGCGCGCCCTCGGGCCGCGCAGCAGAGTGCCGAGCTGGTCGAATGGGTCAACGGCCTGATGCCCGGCACCGTGATGATCTTGGTGTCCCACCAGGTCAATATCCGCGCCCTGACCGGCCTCTATCCGGCGTCCGGCGAAGGACTGATCCTGGCCCGGCCGCTGACCTTGCCGGCGCGGTTGCTGGCGCGGATCGCGCCGCCCTGAATCGGCCTTGCGGGTCGACTAGGGCTGCAGCGCCAGTGCACCCTGCTCGACCAGGCGAGCGCCTTCGAGCCTTAGCAGCGTGGCCTTGCGCACCAGGCCGCCGGCATAGCCGGTCAGACTGCCGTCGCGGCCGATCACCCGGTGACAGGGGATGACGATGGCGAGCGGGTTGGCGCCGTTGGCCGCGCCGACCGCGCGAACCGCCTTGGGCCGGCCGATCTGCGCGGCCAGGGCGCAGTAGCTGCTGGTCTGACCGAAGGGAATATGCTGCAGGGCCTGCCACACCGCCTGCTGGAAGGCCGTGCCACGGGGCGCGAGATTCAACTCGAAGCGCTGGCGGCGACCGGCGAAATACTCGTCCAGTTGCCGGCAGGGCTCGTCCAGTTCGGTTGCGGCCGCTCGCCAGTGTTCGCCGATCTGCCAGGGTTGGCCGTCGATCTGCATCAGCAGCCGCTGCAGCCCAGAGGCATCGCCGGCCAGCAGCAGGCGACCGATGGGGCTGTGGTGATAGCGATAGAACATCGGTTCATCCTCCCGCGTAGTTGTGCCACAGGTGTACTGCCGCATAGGCGCGCCAGGGCCGCCAGGCCTCGGCGCGCGCCTTGAGTCGTTTGGCGTCGATGCCGTCTGCGCCCCACAGCGGCGCCTTGAGCAGGCCCAGGTCGCTGGCGGGGAAGGCGTCGGCGGCGCCGAAGGCACGCAGGGCGATGTACTCGGCGGTCCAGGGGCCGATCCCGGGCAGCGCGCACAGTCGTTCGATCAGCGCCTCGCCAGCGTCGCTCGAGGCCAGGTCCAGCGCGCCACTGGCTACCTGCCCGGCGAAGTGCTGCAGGCACTGCACGCGTTTGCCGGGCATGCCGATGCCGTCGAGGTTGGCGTCGGCGATTGCCGCCGCGGTGGGGAACAGGCGCTCGACGCCGATAATGCCCTCGGCTGGCAGGGATGCGCCGAGGCGTTCGACCAGGCGCCCGCTGAGGGTCACCGCCGCCTTTACCGTCACCTGCTGGCCGACGATGGCGCGCACCGCTTGCTCGAACGGGTCGCAAGCAGTCGGCAGGCGCAGGCCGGGATGGCGTGCGACCAGCGGCCCGAGTTGCGGGTCGCCGGCCAGGTGCGCGGCGATGCGCAGCGGTTCGGCGTCCAGATCGAACATCCGCCGCACCCGCTGGATCAGCAGCGGCAGGCAGGCCTGGGCCGAGTGGCTGTGGCGCAGCTGCAGGGCATCCCGACCGGGTGCGGGGCTGACCTGGAACCAGCCGCTGACGCCGGCCAGGGTAAAGCTGCGGGCATAGCTGCTGGTGTTCAGGCGCTCCACGCCGGCCAGGGCGCGCAGGACGTAGTGGTCGTGGAACTGTTGCCAGTCCCAGGGCGGCTGGTAGGCCAGCAGGACGGCGGGGGGCAGGTCGGTAGTCATGGGCGGACGATAACCCCCCGGGTCGCGCCTTGTCAGCGCGAAACTGACTTTCAAATCCTCGCCGGCAGCACATCCCGCCAGGCGCTGCCGTTCCGCCGGCGCCGCTGCTGCAGCCCGTTCGACAGAATTTTCACATTCGCTTTTGCACACTCGCGGCGCTGAATTCTGGATGGTTGAAATAAGACGGGAGTCCATGCCCATGCCTTTGCATCAGAAGTACCCGCGCTGGGTGATGCTGTTTCTTGCCGTCGCTCTCATTCCGGCGGCCGCCTATCCGGCCTGGCGGCATCTGTACCCGGTGCTGGCGAGCGAGGGTTGGGACTACCGGGTGTTCCGCACGGATATCGAACGGGTCAGCGCCCTGGCGCGCGATGCGCGGGGCGAGCTGTTCATCAGCCGGGAATTTGCCGATGGCCAGGGCGACATCCTCAAGCTCGGCGCCTCCGGGCACCTCGAGACGGTGCTGAGCGGCCTGTCCAAGCCCGACGGGCTGGCGCTGTACCGCGATGCCCTGGTGGTGGGGCAGGAAGGCGGGCGCCAGCCGGTGTTGCTGCTGCGCGGCGCCAACAGCGAGGCGCTGTTCGACAGCGACAGCGTCGAAGGCATCGCCAGCGACGGCCGCTACCTGTATGCCATCGAGGACAAGCTGCAGGGCCGGCTGTTGCGCTACGAGCCGGCCACTGGCGAGGTAGTGACCCTGCGCGAGGGCCTGGATCGCGGCGAGGCGATTACCGCCTGTGCCGATGGCCGGCTGTTCTACACCGAGAAGAAACACGGCTGGGTCAAGCAGTGGCGGGCCGGCGGCGAGGACCGCCTGGTGCAGGCCGGGCTCAATGAGCCGGGTTTCCTGCTGTGCAGCGACGAGGGCCTGTGGATCACCGAGGACGCCACCCACATGGCCCGGGTGCTGCTGCTCGATCCGGCCGGGCAGCTGCAGGTGGTGCTCGACCACCTGCGCTCGGTGCAGACCATCATCGCCTGGACGCCGGGTCATTACCTGCTGGCCGAACAAGGGCGCAACCGCATTCTCGAACTCTCTCGTCTACCCAACGGATCCTGAACCCATGGCCCATGCGCACGCCCTGAGCACGCCGTCGTCCTCGTCGCGTTTGTCCCACCCCACACTCAAGAGCCACCTGCTGTTCACCCTGCTCAGCGTCCTGGCGTTGTTGCTGGTCTATAGCCTGCTGCGTGCCGCGTTGCTGGCCTACAACCATGAGCTGATCGGCAGCACGCCGGCCTCGGCTTTCGCCGAGGCCTTCTACAACGGCCTGCGCTTCGACCTGCGCCTGGCGGTCTTCGCCTGTGCGCCGCTGCTGCTGTCGCTGCTCAGCGTGCGGGCCATGGCGGCGCGCGCGGTGCAGCGCCTGTGGCTGACGGTGTTCGCCAGCCTCACCCTGTTTCTCGGTGTCACCGAGCTGGATTTCTACAGCGAGTTCCACCAGCGCCTCAACAGCCTGGTGTTCCAGTATTTCCAGGAGGATCCGGCCACCGTGCTGAGCATGCTCTGGCATGGCTTCCCGGTCGGCCGCTACCTGCTGGCCTGGGCCTTCGCCACCTGGCTGCTGGCCCGGCTGTTCAATCGTCTGGACCTGCTGAGCCGGCCGCGGACCTCGCTGCAAAAGCCGGCCGGCCATGGCCACCGGTCACCGGCCTGGTACTGGCGCGGCGCGGTGTTCGTCGCCTGCCTGCTGCTGGCGGTGCTCGCCGCCCGCGGCCACCTGCGCCAGGGGCCGCCGTTGCGCTGGGGCGATGCCTACACCACCGAGTCGATGTTCGCCAACCAACTGGGCCTCAATGGCACCCTGACCCTGGCGTCGGCGGCCATGGCCAGCTTCTCCTCGCACCGCGACAACGCCTGGCAGTCGAGCATGCCCAAGTTGCAGGCGCTGGAAAGGGTGCGCCAGCTGCTGCTGACCGACCACGACCAGCTGGTCGACGCCGACAGCGCGGCCATCCGCCGCGATTTCACCCCGCCAGCCGACGGCACCCTGAAGGTGCGCAATGTGGTGGTGATCCTGATGGAGAGTTTCGCCGGCCACTTCGTCGGCGCGTTGGGCTCCTCGGCCGGGATCACCCCGAACTTCGACCGTCTGGCCAAACAGGGCCTGCTGTTCGACCGCTTCTTCTCCAACGGCACCCATACCCACCAGGGCATGTTCGCCACCATGGCCTGCTTCCCCAACCTGCCGGGCTTCGAGTACCTGATGCGCATGCCCGAGGGCGCCCACCAGTTCTCCGGCCTGCCGCAACTGCTCAGCGCCCGCGGCTACGACAACCTGTATGTCTACAACGGCAACTTCCAATGGGACAACCAGTCGGGCTTCTTCAGTAATCAGGGCATGAGCCACTTCATCGGCCGCGAGGATTTCGTCGATCCGGTGTTCATGGACCCGACCTGGGGCGTGTCCGACCAGGACATGTTCGACCGTGGTGCCGCCGAGTTGGCCAGCAACTATGGCGACAAGCCCTTCTATGCGCTGCTGCAGACCCTGTCCAACCACACCCCCTATGCCTTGCCGGAGAACCTGCCGGTGGAGCCGGTGAGCGGTCACGGCTCGGCCAACGAACACCTCACCGCCATGCGCTACGCCGACTGGGCGCTCGGCCAGTTCTTCGACAAGGCGCGCCAGGCGCCGTACTTCAAGGACACCCTGTTCGTGGTGGTGGGCGACCACGGCTTCGGCAGCACCGAGCAGCTCACCGAGATGGACCTGTACCGCTTCAACGTACCGCTGCTGCTGATCGCCCCGGGCATACAGGAGAAGTTCGGCGCGGTCAGCCACACCCTGGGCACCCAGATCGACATAGTGCCGACCATCATGGGCCGCCTCGGCGGCGAGGTGCGCCACCAGTGCTGGGGCCGCGACCTGCTCAACCTGCCGGCCGGCGACCGCGGCATCGGCGTGATCAAGCCCTCGGGCGGCGACCAGACCGTGGCGATCGTCACCCCCGAGCGAATCCTGATCCAGCCCAAGGGCTTCGAGCCGCGCCTGTATGACTACCAGCTTGGCGCGTCGCCCAGGGCCGAGCGGGTCTCGGCGGCCATCGACCCGCAGCTGCAGCAGGATCTCGACGCCTTCCTGCAGACCGCCACCCGCAGCCTGCTGGAGAACACTGCGGGGGTGCGCGACAGCCGCTAAGCCGGCGTGGGCCGAGGCCGCGCGAGCCGACCAGGCGGCTGGCCCGCGGCAGCTGCAGTGCCTATAACTTAAGGCACTGCAGAGGAGGCGATGCCCATGTCCGCCAGCCCGATTCTCGAGATGATCGGCAACACCCCGATCCTGCCGCTGACCCATCTGGACAGTGGCCCCTGCGAGCTGTTCGTCAAGCTGGAGAACCAGAATCCCGGCGGCTCGATCAAGGATCGCATCGCCCTGACCATGATCGAGGCGGCCGAACGCAGCGGCCAGCTCCAGCCCGGCGGCACCATCATCGAGGCCACCGCCGGCAACACCGGCCTGGGCCTGGCCCTGGTGGCCGCGCAGAAGGGCTACCACATGCTGCTGGTGGTGCCGGACAAGATGAGCCGGGAGAAGATCTTCCACCTCAAGGCCCTCGGCGCCGAGGTGCGCCTGACCCGCTCGGATGTCGCCAAGGGCCATCCCGAGTACTACCAGGACCTGGCCCGTAGCATCGCCGCCCAGATGCCCGGCGCCTTCTACATCGACCAGTTCAACAACCCGGCCAACGCCTGGGCCCACGAGAGCGGCACCGGGCCGGAGATCTGGGCGCAGATGGAGCAGCGGCTCGATGCCGTGGTGGTCGGCGTCGGTTCCGGTGGCACCCTCGGCGGGCTGACCCATTTCTTCCAGCGGGTGGCGCCAGCGGTCGAGATGGTCCTGGCCGATCCCGAAGGTTCGGTGCTGGCCGATTTTGTGGAGACCGGCGCCTACGGCGAGGCCGGCAGCTGGCTGGTCGAGGGCATCGGCGAGGACTTCGTGCCGGCCATCGCAGACTTCACCCTGGTCAAGCGTGCCTACCGCATCAGCGATGCCGAGAGCCTGCACACCGCGCGCCTGCTGTTGCAAAAGGAGGGGGTGCTGGCCGGCTCCTCGTCCGGCACCCTGCTGGCCGCGGCCCTGCGCTACTGCCGCGAGCAGAGCACAGCGAAGCGGGTGCTGACCTTCGTCTGCGACAGCGGCAACAAGTACCTGTCGAAGATGTTCAACGACTACTGGATGATCGACCAGGGCCTGATCGAGCGGCCCAGGCAAGGCAATCTGCGCGACCTGATCGCCCGACGCTACGACGAAGGCACCACCGTCACCTGCAAGCCCGGCGAAACCCTGGCGGCGGTCTATGGGCGCATGCGCTTCCACGACATCGACCAGGTGCCGGTGATGGAGGGCGACCAGGTGGTCGGCCTGATCGATGAGTGGGACCTGCTGCGCGCGGTCAAGGACGCCCCCGAGCATTTCCAGCTGCCGGTGCGCGAGGCCATGGTCAGCAAGCTGCAGACCCTCGACCCGGACGTGCCGATCGAGCAGCTGCTGCAGACCTTCGACGAGGGCCACGTGGCCCTGATCGTCGACAAGGGCCGCTTCCTCGGCCTGATCACCAAGAGCGATGTACTCAATTTCTGGCGCCGCACCCTGCGCTGATTCGGCCGCGTGCTTGCGAGCGGCAAGTCGATCGGATAGAGGAGGCAGCATGAACGAATTCGAGACCCTGAGCGTGCACGCCGGCTACGAGCCGGACTGGACCGGTGCGGTGATGCCGCCGATCTATGCGACCTCGACCTTTCGCCAGCAGTCGCCCGGGGTGCATGCCGGCTACGAGTACGGGCGCAGCCAGAACCCCACGCGCCAGGCGCTGGAGCGGGCCATCGCCGAACTGGAGGGCGGCGCCCACGGCTATGCGTTCGCCTCCGGCCTGGCGGCCTGCGCCACAGTGCTGGAGTTGTTGCCGGCCGGCAGCCATATGGTCGCGGTGGACGATCTCTACGGTGGCACCTACCGCCTGTTCGAGCGGGTGCGCAAGCCCGGCGCCGGCCTGCAGGTCAGCTATGTGCCGGCCGATGCCGACGCCGCCACCCTGGCCGCCGCCCTCAGGCCCGAGACCCGGATGATCTGGGTCGAGACGCCGACCAACCCGACTCTGAAACTCTGCGACCTGGCCGAGGTCGGCCAGCTGGGACGCGACCGTGGCATTCTCACGGTGGCCGACAACACCTTCGCTTCGCCCTACCTGCAGCGACCCCTGGAACACGGTTTCGACATAGTCGTGCACTCGGCGACCAAGTACCTCAACGGCCACTCGGACGTGATCGCCGGGCTGGTGGCTATCGCCGAGCGCCGGGAGCTGGCCGAGCAACTGGCCTTCTTGCAGAACTCGGTGGGCAGCATCCTTGATCCCTTCTCCAGCTTCCTCTGCCTGCGCGGCATGCGCACTCTGGCCCTGCGCCTGCAGCGTCACGTCGACAATGCCGGCGAGCTGGCTGCCTGGCTGGCACACCAGCCCCAGGTCGCCTCGGTGCTCTATCCCGGCTTGCCCAGCCATCCGCAGCATGACCTCGCGCGGCGGCAGATGCGCGGTGCCGGCGGCCTGATTAGCCTGTATCTGGCCAGCGATGGCGAGGGTGCGCGGCGCTTTCTCGAAGCCGTGCGCCTGTTCACCCTGGCCGAGAGCCTGGGCGGGGTGGAAAGCCTGATCAGCCTGCCAGCGAAGATGACCCATGCCTCCATTCCCGCCGAGCGCCGCGCGCAGATCGGCATCAGCGACAACCTGGTGCGCCTGTCGGTCGGCATCGAGCATGTCGAGGACCTGCGCCGCGATCTGCAGCAGGCACTGGTGGCGGTGGGCATCTAGGGCCGGGTAGTCGGCGGCCGCGGGCCAGCGCTGCGTGCCGTGACACCGGGCCCGCTTGGTGCGGGCCCGGTGCTGTTCACTGCGGGCTGACGTACATGGTGATGTCGGCGCGAAATACCGCCTTGTCTCCTACGTAGGCCATCACCGGCACCTTGAGGTCGCCCAGTTCGCTCCAGTCCAGTCCCTCGCCATTGGCCACCACGCGGACATCGCCATCGGCCTTGGCCAGGTACTCCACCGTCATGCCGCGGGGAATCCAGCGGCAACCGGCCGGGATCGACGCATCGGTCATGGTGCCGGCCGCCAGTTCCGCGGCGTTGCACAGGGCGATGGCGTGCACGGTGCCGATATGGTTGAGCACCTCGCGGCGCTTGGGGAAGGTGACTTCGGCGTAGCCCGCACGCAGTTCGACGACCTGCGGGGCGATACTGGCGAAGTAGGGCGCGACCTGACCGATCATGGCGCTGAACTGGGCGGCACCGGCCTGGTTGAACATTTGCAGCATTTGGCTCATGGCTGACTCCGGGTAGTGGGTCGATTGAATGTGAGTGCGCGCCCGGGCAGTATACGAAGACTAGAATATAAATCTAGAATAATTTTCTAATAAGGTTGAGACCGGGGAACCCATGGCCCGTCCGTCACGCAAAGACGAAATACTCCAGGCCGCACTGGCCTGCTTTACCGAGGTGGGTGTGGACGCCACCACCATCGAAATGATCCGCGATCGCTCCGGCGCCAGCATCGGCAGTATGTACCACCACTTCGGCAACAAGGAGCGCATCATCGCCGCGCTCTACCTGGCGGGCACGGCGCAATACGCCGAACTGCTCGAGCGCGGCTTTGCCGAAGTGAGCGGTGCCGAGGCCTGCATCAAGCTGCTGGTCACCAGCTATATCGACTGGGTGGTGGCCAACCCGGATTGGGCGCGATTCATCCTGCACAACCGTGGCAGGGTCGAGGCCAGTGAGCTGGGTGAGCAGTTGCGCGAAGCCAACCGCCAGCACTATGCGCGCATCTTCCAGGCCCTGGCCGGTTACCGCGAGCAGGGCCTGTTCAAACCGATGCCGGTCGATTGCTTCAGCTCGGTGATCATCGGCCCGACCCACGACCTCGCCCGCAACTGGCTGGCCGGACGTACGCGTAGCGAACTGGTCGACTGCCGCGAATTGCTGGCGCAGGTGGCCTGGGACAGCGTGCGGGCCTGAGCTGGGCTTTGTTTGCGGCATTCAGGCCATCAGCAGCAAAGCCGCCATCACGGCCATGCCCAGGTCTTCGAGCAGCGCAACAGTCGAGAGCGGCACGTGCAGGACAGTGCCCATGCAGGCGCACTCGGTGTCCAGGCCCTTCGCCAGGGCGCGCAGCACGCCGACGGCGCCAAACACCATGATGAGGATGGTGGCCGCATACACCAGGTTTGGTGCCAGCCGGGACAGGTAGCCAAGCCCCAGTGCCAACTCCAGAAACGGGTAGAGGTAGGCGTAGGTTCTGTAACGCATGGCCAGTAGGTCGTACATCTGGAAACCATCGGCGAAACCGGTCATGTCGAAGAACTTGAACATCGAGAACACGACCAGAAAGAAGCCCATGAAGTCCTGCATCCACGAGACCGGCTGCCAGTCGCCGTAGTCTGCTTGCTTGGCCAGGGCGGCAAGCAGCGCGAGAGCCAGGATGACGAACAGGGGAAGGTAGTCCTGCCAGGAGCTACCGCGCTTTTTCTCGCTGGCGTCAGAGGAACTCATAGGCTTGTCCTGCTGGTGGAGTGAGGCGCTTGGCTGGCTGTCCGCCAGGTGGAGGGGCGCGCTGGGACCCTGCGGCGGGTGTGAGCGGCTGGGCGCTCAGCGTCACAGTCCGCGGGGCGGCCTCGAGTGCGCGACTGCCCCGCGGCGCGGTTCTAATCGTCGGATTCGAATTCCTCCTGCGCATCCTCCCAGGCATCGCCCAGCGTCGCGTAGGACTCGAGGAGTCCGCTCTTCATTTCCTCCCAGGCATCGGCGGTACTGCCCTTCATGCCGCCATACCATTCGGCCAACTCGATGCGTTTCTGTCTGAGTGTTTTCAGGGCAGCGCGGGTCTCTTGTCGCGAGGCGGCGCTCATGGTGTCCCAGCGCTTATCGACGCGGCTTTCCAACTGGTCGATGCGTTTGTCCATCTTGTCCAGTGCGATTCGCGTCTGAGTGATCGCTTCATCGCGCTGCTCGATGCTGTAAGCCTTGATCGCCTGCATCAGCTCCTTGGCTTCTTGTTTGACCTCGCTCAGTGTGGCTTTTTCGTCTGTGGTTTCAGCCAGGCTCAGCGGCGAAGCGCCGACAATGGCAAGGGCCGTCAATACCAGGGCTGACCTGAAGAAGGTGGACAGGTGCATGGCTCGTTCTCCTCGGCTCGACTGATTTGCCACTCGTTGCATATTGATGGCGAGCGGCGTGGATTAGTGCCAATTTGATTCAAGCGTTTGGCTGAAGCCTCAGCCATGTATGCCTAGTCGAATCTAGAGGCCGCCGATTTAATCGATTTGCCCAGTGAGTCTACTGCGCTGTCCACGCCTGTCTTGAGATCTTCCCAGGCCTCCTCGGTTGAGGCCTTGATTTTCTCCAGCTTGGCTTGGGCCGCGTCTCGCTGGTCACGCAGTTCGTCGATTTTCTTGTGGTATTCGATCTCGGCGCTGGCTTCTGCCTTACTGGCCTTGGCCTTGAGCTTATCGATCTCCGCACTGATTTCATCGAGTTGCGCTTGTTGCTTTTTCTCGTACGCCTCTTTCTTGCTCATGATGGTTACCCATTGGTGTTTAGTTGAATCACTTGTGTATCTTGCTCATTTGCGTGAAGTTGCAACTAGATCGCTAAATGATTTAAGTCGACCCTGCCCCGGGAAGACCCCAAGTCGACAACAACTAAGCCTAGTCTGGTTTTCAGTGGGGACTGTGATGAGCGTTGCGACGATCGACTGGGGCTGCCGTGGGTGAATAACCATGCATAAGCGTGTCCCGTCAGGTGCGCTCCATCATGTGCTGATCATCGGCAGCGGTTTCGGCGGCCTGGGACTGGCCATCCGCCTGCAACAGGCCGGAATCGACGATTTCCTGTTGCTGGAGAAGGCCGGCGAGGTCGGCGGCACCTGGCGTGACAATAGCTACCCCGGCGCGGCTTGCGGCGTACCCTCGCACCTGTATTCCTTCTCCTTCGCGCCCAAGACCGACTGGACGCGCAAATACGCGCCTCAGGCGGAGATTCTCGAGTACTTGCGTGAGTGCGTGGAGCGCTACCGGCTGCGCCCGCGCATTCGCTTCGGTTGTGAGGTAATGGCGGCGGTGTTCGACGAGCCGGCGGGGCTGTGGCGGGTCAGTCTGGCCAATGGCGAGGTGCTCGCCGCCCGTCTGCTGGTCAGCGCCTGCGGCCAGCTCAATCGCCCGGCCATTCCCGCGCTGCCCGGGATCGAGCGCTTTCAGGGGCAAGCCTTTCACTCGGCGCGCTGGCGCCATGAACTGGACCTGGCCGGCCAGCGCGTGGCGGTGATCGGCACGGGCGCCTCGGCGATCCAGTTCGTCCCGCAGCTGCAGCCGAAGGTGGCGCAGCTGACCCTGTTCCAGCGTTCGGCGGCCTACGTGAACGCCAAGCCGGACCGCGCCTACCGTGCCTGGGAGCTGGCGACGCTGCGCCGCTGGCCCTGGCTGCAGCGCCTCGACCGCGCGCTCAAGTACCTGCACCACGAAGCGCGGGCCCTGGCATTCGTGTCCTGGCCGTGGCTGATGAAGCCGCTGCAGTGGGGCTTTCGCCGCCACCTGGCGCGGAGCATGGCCGACCCGGAGAAACGCGCCCAGCTGCTGCCGGACTATCCGATGGGCTGCAAGCGCATCCTGATCAGCAACGACTACTACCCGGCGCTGGCCCAGGCCAATGTGCGGATCGTCGACGAAGCGATCGCCGAGGTGCGCGAACGGGCCATAGTGACCGTCGATGGCCAGGAGCATCCCTGTGACCTGCTGATCTACGCCACCGGCTTCGCCAGCACCGAGTTCCTCGCGCCGATGCGTATCGTCGGACGCAACGGCCTGGAGCTGGCGCGGGCCTGGCGCGAAGGTGCCGAGGCCTACAAGGGCATCAGTGTCAGCGGTTTTCCCAATCTGTTCATCCTCTACGGGCCGAATACCAACCTCGGCCACAACTCGATCATCTACATGCTGGAGAGCCAGTTCGACTACGTGCTCGGTTGCATCGAGGCGATGCAACGCCAGGGCCTGCGCTACCTGGACGTGAAACCCGAGGTGCAGCGGGGCTACAACCAGCGAATCCAGGCCGGCATCCAGCACACGGTCTGGAACCAGGGCTGCAGCAGCTGGTACAAGACCTCCTCGGGCAAGCACACCAACAATTGGCCGGGCTATACCTTCACCTATCGCCGCCTGACCCGCGCCCCGGAGCTGTCCGACTATGAATGCACCCGTTGAATTCACCGCGCCAGCCGCCGAGCAGGCGCTGATCCGCGGGCTGTTGCGTGGCGCGCTGCGCCTGTTGTTTCGCGGCCTGGTGCGCCCGCCGATGCCGATCGCCGGGCAGCGCGCGGTGATCAACCTGCTGACGGCATTCGGCCCGCCGCTGCGTGGGGTGAGCCGAACCACTGGCAGCCTCGGCGGTCGGCCCTGCGAGTGGCACCGTCCGGCCCGCAGCAGTGGCGGCGTGCTGCTCTACCTGCATGGCGGGGCCTACGTGATCGGCGGGCCGCACACCCACCGGGGGATCTGCTCTGGCCTGGCCAGGCGCAGCGGCTTGGCGGTCTGCGCCCTGGACTACCGCCTGGCGCCCGAACACCGCTACCCGGCGGCGCGTGAGGACGCCCTGGCTGCCTACCGAGCGCTGCTCGAGGCCGGCTATGCGCCGGGGCAGATCGCCATCGGCGGCGATTCGGCGGGCGGCAACCTGGCTTTGATCAGCTGCCTGCGCCTGGGTGAGCTGGGCCTGCCGCAGCCGGCGGCGCTGGTGTGCCTGTCGCCGGTCACCGATTTCACCTTCGAGCAGTTGCACCAGCCGGCGGCTGGCGATCCGTTGCTGCATCCGCGCTGGCTCGAACAGGCGGTGGCGCTGTACTGCCCAGTGCAGCTGTCGCGCAGCGATCCGGGGTTGTCGCCGCTGTTTGCCGAGCTGGCTGGAGTACCGCCGCTGCTGCTGCAGGTCGGCGAGGACGAGTTGCTGCTCAACGACAGCCTGCGTCTGGCCGACAAGGCGCGCCGTGCCGGTGTGACGGTGCGTCTGGAGCGTTATCCGGCGCTCTGGCATGTGTTCCAGGCCCATGCCGGCATCCTCCAGGCGGCGGACGATGCCCTGGATCGCGTGGCGGCTTTCCTGCGCGAGCGAGGTTGCTGAGTGAACAACATCCTGATCACCGGTGCCGCTTCGGGTATCGGCGCCGCCACGGCGCGACTGTTCCACGGGCGCGGCTGGCAGGTCGGCCTGCTAGACATCAACCACAGCGCCCTGGCCGAACTGGCGGCCGAACTCGGGGGCGTCTGGCACGCCGAACTGGATGTCGCCGATCCGGCCGCCGCGCGGTTGGCGCTGGCAGATTTCTGCGCCATGCATGGCGGCCAGCTGCGTCTGCTGTTCAATAGCGCGGGGCTGCTGCGCTGCGGCTATTTCGAGCAGATCGAGGCGGCCGAGCACGCGCGGATCATCCAGGTCAACCTGCTCGGCCTGCTCAACATGACCCACGCCGCCTTTGCCTACCTGAAGGTCACGCCCGGCGCCCAGGTGATCAACATGGGCTCGGCCTCCGGCGTCTACGGGGTGCCGCACATGGCCAGCTATTCGGCCTCCAAGTTCGCCGTGCGTGGGCTGACCGAGGCGCTGGAGCTGGAGTGGGCCAGGCACGGCATCCGGGTCGGTGATCTGATGCCGCCCTTCGTCGCCACGCCCATGCTCGCCAGCCAGCATTTCGAGGCGCCTGTGCTGCGGCGTCTGGGCGTCAAGCTGGAGGCCCGGGACATCGCCGCGGCGGTCTGGCAGCAGGCTCAGGTACCGACGCTGCACCGCCCGGTGAGCCTGCGATTCAAGCTGATGTACTGGGCCGGGCAGCTCGCGCCGGCCTGGCTCAATCGCCTGGTGATGCGCCGGCTCAGCCGCGACTGAGCGGCGCACACACGGCCACGGCGAGCGAACCGCTTCGATAACCGGCAAGATCTGGGCTTTTGGTGCGGTGGATGGTGCTGCTGGGGCGTTCGGCGGCTGATGACAGGCTGCCGCCGGTCGCTGGTTTGCCTGCATGCGCTCGCACCGCTCGGCAAATCGGCCAGGCAGCGCTACTCTGCAAGGGACGGCTCTGTGTTATTTGCTCTGAATAGCGCTACGTCGACCAGCCCTGGCTCCAGGTCTGGCTTATGACACATCAAGCAGTTCCTTGCTTGATTCTCGGGCGGCGCAGCCAGTTGCGCCGCAACACCGTCGAGGTTCTGGCGGTTGCAATGGGAAAGCGGGTAATCCATCCATCGCCTGAGGAGGTCACTTCATGAGCACAGCCTTGCACGATGATGTCAGCAGCGGAGTATTGCGGCGGATGAAGGAGGGCGGCTTCGACTTTGCCAGCTTTCATCCCATCGAGTTCTACGCCATTTTCCCGGATGAGGAGCGGGCCCGCATGGCAACCAGCAAGTTTCGTGGCGAATCCCTGCATGCCCTGGTGACCGAGCGTGATGACGGCGCCTGGCACCTGCAAGTCAGTAAAGTGATGTTCGCGACCTACCATGGCATTGGCGACTTCGAGCAGGACCTGGAGTCGGTCGTGGCGCCGCTGGGTGGCAAGCTGGATGGCTGGGGCGTGACCCAGGAGGTGAAAGGCCTGCGTCCTTGACGATTGCCGCTGCGCAGGACACCGACCAGCCACCGGCTGGTCGGTGGGCACAGGTACAACAGTGTCGCTCTCGAGCCTCGACCCGGACCACGGCTGTGGCCCACACTGGGTCAAGGAGGTGTCCATGAGCGATATCCTGATTCTGACCCACATCGACTACTGCCCGCCCGGCTACCTGGGCAGGGTGCTGGACCACGCTCAGCGCGATTTCACAGTGCTACGCGTCGACCTTGGCGAGTTGGACGGATTCGACCTGGATCGACCCAAGGCCGTGGCGATCATGGGCGGCCCCATGAGCGTCAACGACCCTCTGCCTTGGTTGAATACGGAGGTGGCGGCGCTGCGCCACTTCATTCGCCGCGATATTCCCATGATCGGCCATTGTCTGGGCGGGCAGCTGCTGGCCAAGGCCCTCGGCGCCGAGGTGCGGCGCATGCCCTACACTGAAAGTGGTTGGCAGTGGCTGAAACCGGTCGAGGGTGCAACCGACAGTCCTTGGCTGAGCCATCTGCCGAATGAGTTCGCAATCTTTCAATGGCATGGCGACAGCTTCGCCGTGCCGGAGGGCGCCCAGCCGCTGCTCAGCAGCCAATGGTGCGCGAATCAGGGTTTTGCCTGGGGCGACAAGCTCCTGGCCTTGCAAGGTCACCCGGAGATGACCGAGGAGTTGGTGAGGAACTGGTTGGACGACTGGTCGCATCTGCTCGACGACAGCCAGTCCAGCCAGCAGAACCTGGCGCAGATGCTCGACGATCTGCCGGCCAAGGTACGGGCGCTGAACCAAGTGGCCGCGGGGTTCTATCGGCACTGGTTGAGCCTGGCGGCGAACTGAGAGAGGCCAGTGTCGAATAAGCGGCCCGTACGTGGCCGACAGCCCCTCAGGGTGTGCTGCTGCATCGAGGGGCATGACCGAGACGAACGCTCCGGTCTTGCCCTTTAATGGTGCGATCACCTGATTTTTTATGGTCAAGTGATTGATTATTAAGGATTAATTTTGCTGGCTCGGGCTTTGCAGCCGCTTGCTGCATCCGGGAAGCAAGGAGTAAGGCATGGCCCGCACCTTTTATGATGAGATGTACGACGCAAGCGGCGCAGTCCGCCCGCACTACCGGGAGTTTGCCCGTTGGCTGGAAGAAACCCCCAAGGAACTGCTGGCTCAGCGCCGGCGCGAGGCCGACCTGCTGTTTCACCGTGCCGGTATCACCTTCACCCTCTACGGGGACGAGCAGGGTACCGAGCGACTGATCCCCTTCGATACCATCCCGCGCAGCATTCCCGCTAGTGAATGGCGGGTGGTCGAGCGTGGTTGCATCCAGCGGGTGCAGGCGTTGAACCTGTTCCTCGCCGACCTCTATCACGACCAGCGCATCATCAAGGCCGGGTTGATTCCCGCCGAGCAGCTGCTGACCAATGAGGGCTACCAGATCGCCATGCAGGGCCTCGACCTGCACCGCGGCCTGTATGCCCATATCGCCGGGGTCGACCTGGTGCGCGACGGCGACGGCAGCTATTACGTGCTGGAGGACAACCTGCGTACGCCGAGCGGTGTCAGCTACATGCTCGAAGACCGCAAGATGATGATGCGCCTGTTTCCCGAGCTGTTCGCCGCCCAGCGGGTCGCGCCCATCAACCACTACCCGAACCTGCTGCTCGACACCCTGAAGAGTTCGAGCCCGCTGGATAACCCCAACGTGGTGGTGCTGACTCCGGGTCGCTTCAACAGCGCCTATTTCGAGCATGCCTTCCTGGCCCGCGAGATGGGCGTGGAGCTGGTCGAGGGCGCCGACATGTTCGTGCGCGACGACAAGCTGTACATGCGCACCACCGCGGGGGCCAAGCAGGTCGACGTGGTCTACCGGCGCCTGGACGATGCCTTCCTCGACCCGCTGGCGTTCAACCCCGAATCGATGCTTGGCGTCCCCGGGCTGTTGTCGGCCTACCGCTCGGGCAACCTGGTACTGGCCAACGCCATAGGCACCGGCGTGGCGGACGACAAGTCGATCTACCCCTATGTCGACGAGATGATTCGTTTCTATCTGGATGAGGAGCCCATCCTCAAGAACGTGCCGACCTGGCAGTGCCGCAAGCCCGACGAGCTCTCCCATGTGCTGGCCAATCTGTCGGAGCTGGTGGTCAAGGAAACCCAGGGCTCCGGCGGCTACGGCATGCTGGTCGGTCCGGCGGCAAGCAAGGCGGAGATCGAGACCTTTCGAGCCCGTCTGATCGCCAAGCCGGAGGCCTATATCGCCCAGCCGACCCTGTGCCTGTCGACCTGCCCGACCTTCGTCGAGAACGGTATCGCGCCGCGCCATATCGACCTGCGCCCCTTCGTCCTGTCCGGCCGGGAAACCCGCCTGGTGCCGGGCGGGCTGACCCGGGTGGCGCTGCGCGAGGGCTCGCTGGTGGTCAACTCGTCGCAGGGCGGCGGTACCAAGGACACCTGGGTGGTCGAAGATTAAGGAGTCGCGTCATGCTGAGTAGAACTGCTTCGGACCTGTACTGGATGTCACGCTACCTTGAGCGCGCCGAGAACCTGGCGCGCATGCTCGACGTCAGCTATTCGCTGTCGTTGATGCCGCAGGACGGCAGTGGTGACGGCCTGGAAGAACTGGCCATGCCGCTGCTGATCACCGGCACCCTGGAGGAGTACATGGAGCGCCACGGCCAGTTGCACGCCGAGCGTATGCTCAACTTCTTCGCCCTGGATGCCGACAACCCGGGCAGCATCTACAGCTGCCTGGGGGCGGCCCGCAGCAATGCCCATGCGGTGCGCGGACGGATCACCGAGGACATGTGGGAAAACATCAACGCCACCTGGCTGGAGATCCGCGGCATCGCCGAACAGGGCCTGGGACGCTACGGCATCAGCCGCTTCTGCGAGTGGGTCAAGGAGCGCTCGCACCTGTTCCACGGCGCCACTTCCGGCACCATCATGCGCGGCGACCCCTATCGCTTCATTCGCCTGGGCACCTTTATCGAGCGCGCGGACAATACCCTGCGCCTGCTCGATGCGCGCTACGAGATGCTCGGCGAGGACATCGACGAGGTCGACGGTCGCCCGGCACGCAGTTATTACCAATGGAGCGCCTTGCTTCGTGCGTTGTCCTCGTTCGAGGCCTTCGCCGAGATCTATCGTGGCTCGCCGGGCACGCGCAAGGTTTCCGAATTGCTCTTGCTGCGCCCCGAGGTGCCGCGCTCGCTGCGCGCCTGCATGGCCGACCTCAATCTGACGCTTGCCAGCCTGCCCGGCGATAACGGCCGTCCGGCTCAGCGCTTGGCGGCCGAACTGGAGGCGCGCTTGCGCTACACCGGGATCGAGGAGGTGCTGGACGAGGGCCTGCATGCCTGGCTAACCGACTTCATCCTGCAGGTCCGTGACCTTGGCCAAGCGATTCAAATGTCCTACCTGGAGGTAGCATGAGACTTTCCATCAGCCACGACACTACCTATCACTACGAAAACCAGGTGCGCGCGAGCATTCAATACCTGCGCATGACCCCGCATGACAGTGAGCGCCAGCATGTGATCAGCTGGGAACTCGATCTGCCGCGCGCGGTGCGCGCGCAACTGGATCCCTACGGCAATATCCTCCATGTGCTGACCCTGGATGAACCCCACGAGTCGATCGTCATCGGCGCCCGTGGCCAGGTCGAGATAGACGAGCGCCGCGAGGCCGAGCATGACGAGCAGTCGCCGCTGCCGTTCCTGCGCTTCACCCGCCTGACCGAGGCGGACCAGGCGCTGCGCGACTTCGCCAACCAACTGTGCGAGCAGCGTCGTGACCGCAACGGGCTGATCGATCTGATGCAGGCGCTGAATGAGCACATCCGCTATGAGCCGGGGATCACCGAGACCGAGACCAGCGCCGCCGAGGCTTTTGCCGGACGCCAGGGCGTTTGCCAGGACCATGCCCACGCCTTCCTCGCCTGCGCGCGCAGCCTGGGCATTCCGGCACGTTATGTCTCCGGTTACCTGCTCACCAACAGCGACGAGCATCTGGCCAGTCACGCCTGGGCCGAAGCCTGGCTGGACGGTGCCTGGTACAGCTTCGATGTGACCAACTGCCTGGCCAAGCCGGAACGCCACCTGAAACTGGCGGTCGGCCTGGACTACCTGGACGCCTGCCCGGTGCGTGGCATGCGCCGCGGTGGTGGCAGCGAGAAGATGCATGCGCGGGTGGATGTTTCATCCATTGTGCTGCCGCAAGAGCAATAGCAGGTCTCGAAAGAGGCGTTGCGCCATGCAGGCGGGCCGGCCTGATGCGTCCGGCCGGGTGGGCAGGTCGGCAAGCAGCCAGCCCAAAGGCGCATCCCTGAGCACAGGTATATCGCACCCCGGCATCTTGCCTGTGGCCAGCCACGCAGGCCTTGCGGTGCGCGGACACAGTGGGCGAGCAAGTCATCGGCGAGGTCCCGGTGGGGCCCGCAGCGGGTCGTGCGTTACTGGTGCCGTTGAGGCGGTGGCTGGCCAGGCGGAACCTCTGGAGCAGGTCAAAGCCGGACCGCAGCTTGCGCTCAGCATCAGCACCAGCATCGGTATAGGCCGCCGGCAATAGCTGGGGATGCGCTGGCGCCCGCGCGCACCGCCCTGCAAGGGCGGTGGGGCAGCGGCAACCCAGGGTCGAATCAGCCGACCAGATGGGTCAGGTTGGGAAGAATGAGGATCACTGTGGTGGCAAACACGATCAGGCTGGCTTGCCGGATTTTTGGCTGTTTAAACATGGCCATCTGCCTTTCTTCTTGTTGATGTGGCGTCGAATGCCCGTTCTCTAGAAAATTATCGGGCCACAGCGTCACGTCCTGGTGTCCTGTGAATGTCGCCCCGGTAGAGCCCGGCGGCGACCCCTTTTTTCATAGCGTTTGCGTGAATCCTGCCTGGGTAACTCTAGGGGGCGGATGGGGGGGGCTTTAGATGACTTGGTTGCTAATTTGGGGCGCCTTGGAACCCCTGGTTATCGGTTGTCCCGTGCCTTTCGAGAGCAACCCTTGAGCCAGACGCTGCGCCCGGTCATGAGACGGTAAAGTGCCAGCAGAGGCCGTTCGTCTGAGCGCACCGGTCAATAGCCCTGAGCACTTCGGTCATTGAGCCCGGGGCGCCTGGGCGTATGGTAAAGGCGTCAAGCAACGACAGCTGGCAGCTGGCCGGATCGGCTGCCCACGGGTCGCCACCAAGCCCTTCCCCAGGAGGTTCGAACAGGTCATGACCGAAGCATTCATTTTCGATGCGGTGCGCACGCCCCGCGGCAAGGGCAAGAAGGACGGGGCGCTGTACAGCGTCAAGCCGGTCGATCTGGTCGCCGGCCTGCTCAGGGCCCGGCAGGCGCGCAATGAGTTGGACACCAGTCAGGTCGACGACGTGGTGCTTGGCTGCGTGACTCCGCTAGGGGATCAGGGCGCCGACATCGCCAAGACCGCGGCCATGGTGGCCGACTGGGACGTCGGTGTGTCGGGCGTACAGCTCAACCGCTTCTGCGCTTCGGGGTTGGAGGCGGTCAACCTGGGGGCGATGAAGGTGCGCTCGGGCTTCGAGGATCTGGTGGTGGTCGGCGGCGTGGAGTCCATGTCGCGTGTGCCCATGGGCTCCGACGGCGGAGCCTGGGTGATGGACCCGGCGACCAACCTGCATACCCATTTCACCCCGCAGGGCATCGGCGCCGATCTGATCGCCACCCTGGAGGGTTTCAGTCGCGCCGATGTCGACGCCTTCGCCCTGCGCTCGCAACAGAAAGCCGCGCGCGCCAGCCGCGATGGCTCCTTCGCCAAATCGCTGGTGCCGGTCAGCGACCAGAACGGCATCGTCCTGCTCGACCACGACGAATTCATCCGCGGCGACAGCACCCTCGATGGCCTCGCCAAGCTCAAGCCGAGCTTCGAGATGATGGGCCACATGGGCTTCGACAGCACCGCTCTGCAGGTCTACAGCCAGGTCGAGCGCATCGAGCATGTGCATACCCCGGGCAACAGCTCCGGCATCGTCGATGGCGCGGCGCTGATGCTGGTCGGTTCCGAGGCCAAGGGCCGCGAGCTGGGCCTCAAGCCACGGGCGCGGATCGTCGCCACCGCGGTCACCGGCACCGACCCGACCATCATGCTCACCGGTCCGGCGCCGGCGACGCGCAAGGCGCTGGCCAAGGCGGGTCTGCGGGTCGAAGACATTGACCTGTTCGAGGTCAACGAGGCCTTCGCCTCGGTGGTGCTGAAGTTCATGAAGGACATGGGCGTGAGCGAGGAGCGGGTCAACGTCAACGGCGGCTCCATCGCCATGGGCCACCCGCTGGGCGCCACCGGCTGCGCGATCCTCGGCACCCTGCTCGACGAACTGGAGAAACGCCAGCTGCGCTATGGCCTGGCCACCCTCTGCGTGGGCGGCGGCATGGGCATTGCCACCATCATCGAACGAATCTAAGGAGCCGTCACGGGCTACTGTGCTCGGCCATGCGGCATTGGAAATCGTTTGGGAATGCTCATTTGCACTAGCAGCCTGCGCTTCCCGGATGATTTCCGCCTTGCCTACGCGGCCCGGCCTGACCTTCGTGCGTGACGCCCCTGAAGCGCTCCCCCCGACCAATGGGAAGAGAATATTAAAATGACTGACGCCATCCGTTACGAAAAGGGCCAGGACGCCATCGTCGTCCTGACCATGGACATGCCCGGCCAAAGCGCCAACACCATGAATGCGCTGTACCGCGAGGCCATGGGGCAGACCATCGAGCGCCTGGAGGCCGAGAAGGACTCCATCGCCGGGGTGATCATCACCTCGGCGAAGAAGACCTTCTTCGCCGGCGGCGATCTCAACGAACTGATCAAGGTGACCAAGGCCGAGGCCAATGATTTCTACCAGATGATCCTCGGCATCAAGGGCCAACTGCGCCGCCTTGAGGCCCTCGGCAAGCCGGTGGTGGCGGCGATCAATGGCGCGGCCCTGGGGGGCGGCTGGGAGATCTGCCTGGCCTGTCACCACCGCATCGCCCTGGACAGCCCTGGGGTGCAGATTGGCCTACCGGAAGTAACCCTCGGCCTGTTGCCGGGCGGCGGCGGTGTGGTGCGAATGGTGCGCCTGCTCGGCCTGGAAAAAGCACTGCCGTATCTGGCCGAAGGCAAGAAGGTGCGTCCCGACTCGGCCTTGAAGGCCGGCCTGATCCATCAACTGGCCAGCGACCGGGATGACTTGCTGGCCAAGGCGCGAGCCTGGATCGCCGCCAATCCTGCGCCGCTGCAGCCCTGGGACGAGAAGGGCTACAAGATTCCTGGCGGCACCCCATCGAGCGCCAATGTGGCGCAGATGCTCGCCATCGCTCCGAGCGTCTTGCGCGACAAGACCAAGGGCTGCTTCCCGGCCCCGGAGAAGATTCTCTGTGCCGCGGTGGAAGGGGCCCAGGTTGACTTCGACACCGCGCAGATCATCGAGGCGCGCTACTTCACCGAGCTGACCACCGGCCAGGTGGCGAAGAACATGATTGGCACCTTCTGGTTCCAGCTCAATGAAATCAACGCCGGCGGCTCGCGCCCGCAAGGCCATCCTCCCTACCAGACCCGCAAAGTCGGCGTGCTCGGTGCCGGCATGATGGGCGCGGGCATCGCCTATGTCTCGGCGGCGGCCGGCATCGAAGTGGTGCTCAAGGACGTCTCGCTCGAGGCCGCGCAGAAGGGCAAGGCTTACTCGGCTGGCCTGCTCGACAAGAAGGTGTCGCGCGGCCATATGAGTGCCGAGAAGCGCGCGGCTTTCCTCGAGCGGATATCGATCACCGACAGAGAGGCCGACTTCGACGGCTGCGACCTGATCATCGAGGCGGTTTTCGAGGACCGCGACCTCAAAGCCAACGTGACCGCCGCCGCCGAGCGTGCGGCATTGAGTGACGCGCTGATAGCATCCAACACCTCGACCCTGCCCATCACCGGCCTGGCCAGCGCGGTGCGCCAGCCGGACAAGTTCATCGGCCTGCACTTCTTCAGCCCGGTGGACAAGATGCCGTTGGTGGAGATCATCAGGGGCGAGCAGACCAGCGACGAAAGCCTGGCCCGCGCCTTCGACTATGTCATGCAGATCAAGAAGACGCCGATCGTGGTCAACGACAGCCGGGGGTTCTTCACCTCGCGGGTGTTCGGCACCTTCACCAACGAAGGCATCGCCATGCTCGGCGAGGGCGTCGCGGCGCCGTTGATCGAGAACGAGGCGCGCAAAGCCGGCATGCCGGTCGGACCGCTGGCGATCAGCGACGAAGTGTCGTTGAGCCTGATGAGTCATATACGCCAGCAGACCCTCAAAGACCTGGCTGCAGAGGGCAAGCGCCTGCCATCGCATCCGGCATTTGCGGTGATCGAGCTGATGCTCAATGAGTACAAACGCCCGGGCAAGGCGGCCGGCGGCGGCTTCTACGACTACCCTCAGGGCGGCAAGAAGCACCTGTGGCCGGAGCTGAAGGTGCGTTTCGAAAAAGCCGACGCGCAGATAGCTGCGCAGGACGTGCGTGACCGCTTGCTGTTCGTCCAGGCCATCGAGACGGTGCGCTGTCTGGAGGAGGGCGTGCTCGAGTCGGTGGCCGATGCCAATATCGGCTCGATCTTCGGCATCGGCTTCGCCGCCTGGACCGGCGGGGCGCTGCAGTTCATCAACCAGTACGGCATCCGGGATTTCGTCGCGCGCGCCCAGTACCTGGCCGAGCAGTATGGCGAGCGCTTCCTGCCGCCGGCGCTGCTGCTGGAGATGGCAGCCAGGAGCGAGGCGTTCTAGCCGGCGCGAGCGCTGGGCAACCCGGCTCACCAGGCGCCTGTTGCTGGGTGAGACGGGCGCCCTTGCCGTGCCGCCCGCGCCGCTCGTGCCCAGAAAATTCCCGGAAGGCCTTATCTCACGGCCTGCCGACCGCTATGATCGCCCGCCAAATCATGCCCTTGGAAACTGTTCATGAAGCAAGGATTGCTCTGCCTGCTGTTACTTTCATCCCTCGACGTTGCCGCGCAGGATAGGGTCTACCTGATGGCCACCTTGACGCTGGGTGGCTCGAACCTGGCCAATACGATCTTTCTGCACGAGCCGGCCATCACCGACCTGCAGAGCTGCGCGCAAGCCTGGCGGCAGGGGCAGCGCGATAACGACTGGCTGAGCTACCACCACATTCTCAGGCGGGACAGGATGAAGGGCTTCACCGCCCAGGCCTCATACCGCTGCGTGACCAGCGCACTGAACATCGATTCCTGGCATGACAGCATGCGCTACGACTTCGCCTACCTGATTTCCGTGGACCCGGTGTCCTCGGCCCTGCAGATCAGCAAGGCATCCAGCCTGGCAGCCTGCACCGCGCAACTCGCGGGGCAGTCGTCGGCGCAGGGCGCGGATCGGCATTGCGCCAAGAGCAATCAGCGCATCGATCCCTGAATCGAGCCGGCGCGAAGCGCGTCGTTGCGCAGGCGTTTGGGCGCCATTCGTCTGTTCGGTTTTCCGCAGTGTGAAGCAGGCCGGATTTTGCCCATGACGCTCCGCCTGCTTGTGACAGGCTCCCATGGCGGCCGGGCTACACTGCTAGCACGTACTCGCTCTGCTAGCAGTGGGTTGGCTTGTCGCACCCTGGAGAGTTGTCCATGCTGAAACTGAAATCATTGATAAAGCTGTCATTCTTTGCCCTGATGCTGTCCTCCGTGGCGATGCCGCAGCTGAACCTGTTGGTCGACTCGGCCTACGCTAAAGGCGGTGGCGGTGGCGGTGGCGGTGGCGGTGGCAATGGTGGCAATGGTGGCGGAAACGGTGGCGGTCATGGCGGCGGTCACGGTGCTGGTGTCGGTGGCGGTCGCGGCCATGCCGACGGTGGGGTCGGCGGCAAAGGCAAGGGTGTGAGTGCCAGTGCCGGCCATGGCGCCGCGACCTCGGAGGCGGCGAAGTCCAAGGATACGACCGGCCTGGCCAAGGCAATGTCGGTGGTGTCCACCACGCCGGCGGCGCTGGCGGCCGCTTTCGGCCTGCAGAATGCCTTCGCCTCCAGCAGCAAGGATGACGGCGAAACAGAGGGAACCGACGAGGGCACCAGCGATGAGGGCAGCACCGACGATGGCGCCGCAGAGGGCCCGGGAGATGACGGCAGCGTCGACGATGGCGGTGCTGCAGAGAGCGAGGCTGCGGCGGTAGAGTAAGATGACACTGGCGCCCGTCTCGGCAAAGCCCGGCTGTCCATGCCGGGCTTTTGCTTTGCGGCCGATGCTGGCGCTTGCCTTGCCGCGCCGCCGCAGGCAGGCTTGAAGTCTGTCAATGTCATTACCCCGTGTTTCAGGTATCGCCCCATGCCGCTGCAGATTTGCATTCTGGAAACCGACGTGCTCCGCCCCGAGTTGGTCGATCAATACCACGGCTATGGCCGTATGTTCGAGCAGCTGTTCGCCCGTCAGCCTATCCCCGCCGAGTTCACCGTGTACAACGTGATGGAGGGCAGTTATCCGCCCGATAGCGAGCATTACGACGCCTATCTGGTGACCGGCAGCAAGGCCGACTCCTTCGGCAGCGACCCGTGGATCGAGACCCTCAAGACTTACCTGCTCGATCGTTATGCCCGGGGCGACAAGTTGCTGGGCATCTGTTTCGGTCACCAACTGCTGGCGCTGCTGCTGGGCGGCAAGGCCGAGCGAGCCGAACAGGGCTGGGGTGTCGGCACCCACCGCTATCGTCTGGCCCATCAGCCGGCGTGGATGAAGCCGGTGCTGGAGGAGCTGACGCTGCTGATCAGCCACCAGGACCAGGTCACCAGCCTGCCGGAGAACGCTACTTTGCTGGCCTCCAGTGACTTCTGTCCGATTGCCGCGTACTGCATCGACGACCAGGTGCTGTGCTTCCAGGGCCACCCTGAATTCGTCCACGACTATTCCAAGGAACTGCTGGAAATTCGCCAGCAGCACATTGGCGAGCCGGCCTATCAGCGCGCCATCGAAAGCCTGCAGCATGAGCACCAGGGCCACACGGTCGGAGAATGGATGATGCGCTTCGTCGCCCACGGGCGTTCCGGCCTGGATCTTTAGTCGCGTGGCCCCGTGCCCGGTGCCGCTTCAGAGCCAGCCGGAATGCTTGAAACTGAGGTACAGGGTCACACAGCCGGTGCCGATCAAGCCGAGCACCCCGAGATAGCCGAATTCCCAGGTCAGCTCCGGCATGTGCCTGAAGTTCATCCCGTAGATGCCCGCTACCGCGGTGGGGAAGGCGAGGATAGCCGCCCAGGCGGCAAACTTGCGCTGGGTAATGCTTTGCCGTGAGGACTCCAGCAGCAGGCCGACCTCGATGGCGTGGTCGGCCATCTCGCGCAGAACGGTTAGGTCTTCCAGCAGCCGGTCAACGTGAATCGCCAGGTCGCGGAAGTAGGGATGCATGATCTTTTCGATAAAGGGAAAGTCGAGGCGCTGCAGTTCCTGGCAGATCTCCGCCAGCGGTCCGGTATTGCGGCGCAGGCGCAGCAGGTCGCGGCGCAGGTCCTGGATGCGCTCGATGTCGGCCTGGGTCAGCGAGCGCTGGAACACGTCGCCTTCGATTTCTTCCAGTTCGCGGTGATACTCATCGAGCATCGGTCGATAGTTTTCCAAAACGAAGCTGAGCAAGGCGTAGAGCACGAAGTCTTCGCCGTGTTCGAGCAGCAGCGGGCGCGCTTCGCATCGCTGACGGACCTGTGAATAGGGCGCCGATTCGCCATAGCGGGCGCTGATCACGTAGCCGCTGCCGGCGAACAGCTGGGTTTCGACGAAGTCCAGTTCACCGTCCACCCGAATGGGCGAATAGAGCACCAAGAACAGCGCATCGCCGAAGGTTTCCAGCTTCGGTCGCGTATGCCGTTGCAGGGCGTCCTCAAGCGCCAGTTCGTGCAGGTCGTACTGGCGCTGCAGATTGGTCAGCTCCGCCGGCCCCGGGTCGTGCAAGCCGACCCACACGAAGTGCCCCGGTTTTCGTGACCACTGCACGCCTTCGTCGAGGCTGATGTCGGTGACCTTGTGGCCCTGGCTGTAGACGGCGGCGGCTACGACTCGCCCCATGCGTGTTGCTCCACTTTGCGATGGCGCCGGGATGTCACCAACCCATCGTTAGTCTGAGTGTCGTAGGCGGCGGCGGTTATTTCCAGTCGCGGGTGACTCAGGCGGCATCGTCGGCCGCCAGTTGCCGGTCCATGGCGTCGATGCAGTGGAGCATCTGTGCGCGGCAGTCTTCGATCAGCCTGGGCAGCTCGTCCATGCTCATTCCGGCGGTGGCAATCGCCGGCAGCGAGCGAATCAGAACCCGGCCGCTGTGCCAGCGGTTCAGGCGCATGCGCTGCACGTAGTTGCTGGCGCAGACGGGGATGATCGGCACGCCGGCGGCAATGGCCATTTGGAAGGCTCCTTTCTTGAATGGCTGCAGGCCCTGACCGAGGTTGCGCGTACCTTCCGGAAACACCCAGATCGAGGTGTCCCGGTGGCGCAGGGTGTCGGTGGTGGTGAGCATGGCCTGCTTGGCCTTGAGCGGGTTGCTACGATCGAGCAGCACATTGCCTGCCAACCAGTAGAGCTGGCCGAAAAAGGGAATCCACTTCAGGCTCTTCTTGCCGATGCTGACGGTTCGCGGCGGCACCACGCGGCCGAGCACGTAGAGGTCGTAGTTGGACTGATGGTTGGCGATGATCACGCAGGCGTGCCGGTGTTCGAGCAGCGACCGGGCCTCGGCATGCACCTTGAGGCCCAGCAGCCAGAGCCCCGGCAGCGCATACAGGCGAGCGCACAGGCGGCTGTTGTCGGGATTGAACGGGCGCCATACGCCAATCAGCAGGCCAAGCATGCCGGCCAGAACGAAGTGCACGGCCAGCGCCAGCATGCGCAAGACAAAAAGCATTGGTAGGCCTGTCTGAATGAAGGTCGCGCAGTGTAGGGGCGGGCAGGGTATTGGGCAAATGACTTGGATCGGCGGCCATTGCTGCTGATCTTGCGGGATAACGCCGGCTAAAGGGGCGAGCGGTCGGTATGCCTGCGACCGCTCGACTCTCGAAGGCGGGCCGCCCAGGCCGGACGGCCCTGGCTTCACACCTTGAAGCGAGCCGGCAAGCGATCCTGCTGACCCACCTGATCGACCATCAGCGCGCACTGGCGCACCTCGAGGCTGATGTCGCGAACGTTGCTGGTGTTGCGGTCGATCTCTTCGGTGGTCGCGCTCTGTGGCTTGGCCACCGTGGCGATGGGGCATGCAGTGGGGTAACTCGAGGAGGTTGCCTGCCTCTGCGGGCGTAGCTAGAAGGCAAAGAGTTGCGGCATTTCTTGATCTGCGTTGGCGCTGTTCATGCTGAATCAGCGGCCTGCGCCGTTGCGCCCAGGTATCGGCAGCAGTGCGTGAGCCGCGAGCGTCCGATTCAAGAGGGCGTCGAGGATGTGAGCGCAGGCGCTGCAGCACAGCAGCGTCGGCAGCCCGGCAGCCAGGCCGGGCTGGGGGAGGGACTTCCGGGCTTAGAGCGGCAGCTGCTTGTCCAGTTCAATGGCCTGGTCGAGTGTCTCCAGCAGAGCCTTGCGTACCTTCAGCTTGGTGTTGCGGTGCGCGGTCATGTTGATCTTCTTCATCTGCTGGGCGACCACCTGGGCGGCGGGCAGCAGTTGCCCGACCGGTACCAGCTTGTCGAGGAAGCCGGCATCGACCGCGCCCTGCGGGTCGAACATCTCGCCGTTGATCACCGAGCGGTGAAACGCCGACTTGCGCAGTCGGTCGCGGGCCAGTTCGATGCCGACGTGGTGCATGGTCATGCCGATCTGCACCTCATTCAGGCCTATGCTGAAGGCGCCCTCGACGCCGATACGGTAGTCGGCCGAGAGCAGAATAAAGGCGCCCTTGGCCACCGCATGGCCGGAGCAGGCGACGATGATCGGATAGGGGTGGGCGAGCATGCGGCGCGCCAGGGTAGAGCCTGCGGCGACCAGGTTCACCGCGTTCTGCGGCCCGGAGGTCATTACCTTCAGGTCGTAGCCGCCGGACAGGATGCCCGGCTGGCCGGTGATGATGACGATGGCCTTGTCTTGTGTGGCACGATCCAGTGCGGCGTTGAAAGCCGTGATCACATCCGGGGAGATCGCATTCACCTTGCCGTTGTTCAGGGTCAGGGTGGCGATGCCGTCTTCGAGTTGGTAGCTGATCAGGTCACTCATGGTCGGGTTCCGTGTGCTGAAGTGCGGCTGAAGTTACTCATCCGGGCGGCCCAGGTAAAGCGCTGCGGCTGACCGGTGGGTCAGCCAGATGGCCCACAGTCGCCTGGCTTGAAGCCACCAGGGTGCCGTGCAGAACGCGGTCGATTGGCCGGGCGGGAGCGGCCGCTGGTCCATCCGCGGTTAGCGGCAGCACCCCGGCCAATCTGGCGAATAATCGGCATCTGGCTTAAGCACATGAATCTTCAGCAAAAAACTTTTGCCTTTGGCGAACCGTTCGGCTACATTAGCGCGCCTCGACAGACAGCAGTGTCCATCGAGATCCGGTGAAGTGTCCGAGCGGTTGAAGGAGCACGCCTGGAAAGTGTGTATACGGGAAACCGTATCGTGGGTTCGAATCCCACCTTCACCGCCAGACAAAACGAAAAGCCCGGCCCTGTGCCGGGCTTTTTCGTTTCCGTCATTTGCCGCACTCGGTTGTGGCCTTATAAGGTCGACCAAGCCACTGGTCATTGGAGCCCTGCATGCGTCCGAGTTGGGACATTTTCTGTAGCGTCGTCGATAACTATGGCGATATCGGCGTGACCTGGCGTCTGGCTCGGCAGTTGGTGGCCGAGCATGGGCTGGCCGTGCGCTTGTGGGTGGATGATCTGGGGGCTTTCGTGCGCCTGTGTCCGCAGGCCAGTGAAGAGTCCGAGCGCCAGCTGCAGCAGGGGGTGGAAGTCTGTCGGTGGCGGCGTGACTGGCAGCCGGTGGAGCCCGCGGATGTGGTGGTCGAGGCCTTCGCCTGTACGCTGCCGCAGGGCTATGTGGAGGCGATGGCGGCGCGGCCGCGCAAGGTGCTCTGGCTCAACTTGGAGTATCTCAGTGCCGAAGTTTGGGTCGAGGGTTGCCACGGCCTGCCGTCCTTGCAGTCCAACGGCTTGCAGAAGTTCTTCTTCTTTCCCGGTTTCACCGCGGGCAGTGGCGGGCTGCTGCGCGAGCGTGACCTGCTGTTTAGCCGCCAGTCATTTCAGGCCGACCCGCAGGCGCGCGCAGGCTTTCTCGCCAGTCTCGGCGTGCGGCGGCTTGAGGGGGCGCGGCTGATCTCGTTGTTCGCCTATGAGAACAGCAGTCTGGCCGGCTGGCTGGATGCCCTGGCGGCAGATGCCTGCCGTACCCAGCTGCTGGTGCCGGAAGGGCGCATCTTGGGCGATCTGCAGGCCTGGCTTGGCGAATCGGCGGCCCTGGCGGTTGGCGATCGGCGTCAGCGCGGACAGCTTCAGGTCCAGGTCTTGCCCTTCGTCAGCCAGGACAGATACGACCAGCTGCTCTGGAGCTGTGATTTCAACGCGGTGCGCGGTGAGGACTCCTTCGTGCGGGCGCAATGGGCTGCCCGTCCGCTGCTCTGGCACATCTATCGGCAGGAGGAGGCCGTTCACCTGGACAAGCTCGAGGCTTTTCTCACCCTCTATACGCGGGATCTTTCGTCTGCCGCGGCGGCGGCGCTGAGTGGGCTCTGGCGGGCCTGGAATGGTGAGGGGGACGTGGCGGCGAGTTGGCGTGCGGTGCTGCGCGAGTGGCCGGAGCTGGCCGCCCATGCCGAGCGATGGTGCCTGGAGCAGGGCGCGCAGACCGATCTCGCCGCGGCGCTGGTACAGTTTTACCTAAATTGGCTATGATACGCGGCCTAGATTCACGCATCTCAATCCCGATCCGGATACTCGTATGAAAACCGCACAAGAAATGAAGCCCAACAGCGTGGCCCTGATTGACGGCCAGCCTTGGCTTATCCAGAAAGCCGAATTCACCAAGTCCGGCCGTAACAGCGCCATCGTCAAGATGAAACTGCGCAACCTGTTGACCGGTTCGTCCACCGAAACCGTCTATAAGGCCGATGACAAGCTCGAGCCGGTCATCCTCGATCGCGTCGCCGTGACCTACTCCTACTACAGCGACCCGAACTACGTGTTCATGGACGAAGAGTTCAACCAGTACGAGCTGAACAAGGACGACCTGGAAAGCGTCCTGCCGTTCATCGTCGATGGCATGACCGACGTCTGCGAAGCCGTGTTCTTCGAAGGCAAAGTGGTTTCGGTGGACCTGCCGACCACCATCGTGCGCCAGATCGCCTACACCGAAGGTTCCGCCCGTGGCGACACCTCGGGCAAGGTGATGAAACCTGCCAAGCTGAGCAACGGTACCGAAGTCAAGGTCGCCGATTTCTGCGAAATCGACGACTGGATCGAAATCGATACCCGCACCGGCGAGTACAAGTCCCGCGCCAAGGCACCGGTCTAAGACTGACGTTACTCGTGTGGTGAAAGAGCCCGACCCTGGTGTCGGGCTTTTTTCTGCCGGTCAATTGCCTCAGTCGCGACCCAGGCCGCTCTGCAGCGCCAGGTCCCAGGGCGGTACCGGGCCGAAGCGGGCCTTGAGAAGCTCCAGCAGCAGGCGGCTGCGCGAAGCGCTTTCGCGCTCCAGGCGCAGCGCGTAGATGCCGCTGGGCTCGGCAGCCGGCAGCCCGGCTTCGCAGAACAGCGGCTGCAGTTCGCCACGCAGCAGGTAGTCGCTAATCAGCCAGGTTGGCAGGTGGGCGATGCCGAGGCCGGCCAGGGCGCCGAACAGCAGGGTTTCGGCATTGTTGGCGGTCATGCGCAGGTGCTTGGGGCGGTACAGGTTGAGCTTGCCGTCCTGTTCGAAACGCCAGGCGTAGGGCGGTGCCAGGCTGTCCCAGTCGAGGCCGTCATGCTCGACCAGTTCGCTGGGCGTGCGCGGTACACCGCGGCGCGCCAGATAGTCCGGGCTGGCGCAGACCACGCGCACCAGCGGCGACAGGGCGGTGGCAACCAGGCGCGTATCGGCCAGCGGGCCGATGCGCAGGACCAGGTCGACTTCGCCGAGGTGCGCGCCCTGCAGGTCGACGAAGCTGTCGATCAGGCGCAACTGTACATCCAGCCCCGGATAGGCCAGCAGAAATTCGGCGATCGCCGGGGCCAGATGGCGGCGACCGAAGGGGGCTGGCGCATCGATGCGAATCAGGCCCTCCGGGGCGCTGCTCAACGACACCGCCTCGGCACGGGCCAGGTGCAGTTCCGCCAGGATGCGCCGGGCGCGCTCGGCAAAGGCCAGGCCTGCCGGAGTGGGGCGTACCGCATGGGTGCTGCGGCTGAACAGGCTGCTGCCCAGGGAGCGCTCCAGGGCGTCGATGCGCCGGGCGACGGCGGAGGGCGTCAGCGGGTGTCGGCGGGCGGCGGCCGAGAAGCTGCCGCTTTCCAGGACGTCGAGGAACAGGCTGAGTTGCTCGGTGAGGGCGTCGGGGTTCATCGTCGGCTCGGTTGTGCGTGATCGGCACAGCCATTGTGCTGGCTTGTGCGTTTCCGTGCCAGGCGTGGGCGACTAGCATGCGCGGCATGACGGGAGCTGCTCACCATGAATCTGATCGACTTCGCCTTGAACCTGAGCCTGGGGCTGATGCTGGGCGCCCTGGGTGGCCTGTTCGGCATCGGCGGCGGCCTGATCGCGATTCCCACGCTCGGCGTGCTGTTCGGCCTGGACCAGCCACTCGCCCAAGGCACGGCCCTGGTGATGGTGGTGCCGAACGTATTGCTGGCGCTCTGGCGCTATCACCAGCGTAACCGCATCGACCCGCGCCATGCGCTGACTCTGGCGGCCAGCAGCTTTGTCTGTGCGTTGCTCGGAGCGAGCTGGGCGGTAACCCTGGAAGCCGAGCGGATGCGCCTGGGCTTCGTCGGTTTCCTTATCGCCCTGGCCTTGTACAACCTGGCACGGCTCTACTGGCGGCCGAGTCCTGGCCACAACAGATTGGCTAATCCATGGCCCTGGCTGGCGGCGCTGGGTAGTGGTGCCGGCTTGCTCGGTGGTCTGTTCGGGGTCGGTGGCGCGGTGTTGGCGACGCCGGTGCTGACCGGCGTGTTCGGCACCACCCAGCTGATGGCGCAGGGGCTGGCGTTGGCTCTGGCGGCACCAAGCACCACGGTGACCCTGGCCACCTATGCCCTGCACGGCCATGTCGATTGGGCGCTGGCGGCTCCCCTGGCGCTGGGTGGATTGTTCAGCATCAGTTGGGGGGTGCGCATCGCCCATGCGCTGCCGGAGCGGCTGTTGCAGGTGCTGTTCGCCGGTTTCCTGCTGGTCTGTGCGCTCTTGCTCGGCCTCAGAGTCTGAAACCGTCGGCGATGTGCTCGGCCAGGGTTTCGGTCACCGGCGACTGGTTGTGCGAGTTGCGCAGCAGCACGATGCTGGCCAGGGGCATGGCCGGCAGGCCCTCGGCTTCGCCGATGATGCGCATGTCCGGGGGAATCAGGCTCTGCAACTGGGCGGTGATCGCCAGGCCGGCGCTGACCACTGCCATGATCGCCGACAGGCTGGGGCTGGTGTAGGCGATGCGATAGGAGCGCTCCATCGCGTCCAGCGCATTGCAGGCCCAGGAGCGGCAGAAGCACTGGGCGTTGAACATGGCCAGGGGCAGCGGTTCTAGTTCATGGGGGGTGAAGCCCTGGGCCTCGGCCCAGACCACGCGCTCCTGGCGCAACAGCTGGCCGATCTCGGTGCCTGGCTCGCGGGTCACGATGGTCAGATCGAGGTCCTGGCGTTGCAGCAACTGGAACGATGGCTCGCAGTGCAGCTCCACCTGCACCAGCGGGTAGGCCTGGGCGAAGCGCGAGAGTATCCCCGGCATGAAGCGCATCACGTAGTCATCCGGCGTGCCGATGCGCACCACGCCGACCATGTGCGGCTCGCGCAGGGTATTCATCGCCTCGCCATGCAGCTTGAGGATGCGCCGGGCGTAGCCGAGCAGCACCTGGCCTTCGGCGGTGAGGCTGACCTGGCGGCCATCGCGCTGGAACAGCGGGCGCTGCACCACGTCTTCCTCCAGGCGTTTCATCTGCATGCTGACTGCCGACTGGGTGCGGTTGACCATTTCGGCCGCGCGGGTGAAGCCGCCGTGGTCGGCGATGGCCACGAAGGTTCGCAGCAGCTCGCTGTCGATGCTCGGGTAATCGGCCATTCATCAATCTCCCAGATGTCAGGCATAAGAAACATTCGTTGGATTGATCTTAATCCTGGCGTGAGACTGTCGCCAACCCTAAAGGAGGGCGATGAGATGAAAAGTCAGCAAGGTTATGCATTGGTTCACTCCTTTCCCCGCAACCGCATCGGTCCGGTGGCGCTGCTGCGCGGCGCTTGGTTACAGGTTCGGCGTTGGCAGCAATTGGCAAGGGAGCGTCGCCAGTTGGCTACGCTTGATACAGCGGCGCTGAAGGACTTGGGGCTGACCCGTGGTGACGTCTTTCGGGAAAGCGAGCGGCCGTTCTGGGATGATCCGCTGGCAACAACGTCGGCCAGCCACAAGGCGGAGTATCGGCTATGCAAGTAGAGGTGCGGATCGTCAACGCCTTCGTCGATGGCGGGCAGGGCGGCAATCCTGCTGGCGTGGTGCTGCAGGCCGATGCGCTGGATGTGGGGCAGAAGCAGGCACTCGCCGTGCAGGTGGGGCTGTCGGAGACGGCCTTCGTTTCCAGTTCGGCGAGTGCGGCGTTCAAGCTGGAATTCTTCACCCCTACCCGGCAGATTGCTCATTGTGGCCACGCGACAGTGGCCACCTTCTCGCTGTTGCGCCAGTTGGGGCTGGTCGGCGAGGGCTGGACCAGCAAGGAAACCATCGATGGCAACCGCGATATCCTGATCCAGGCGGACATGGCCTTCATGGAGCAGCGCGCGCCGCAATACCTTGACCTAAGCGATAAGCCGGCGTTGCTCAATGAGGTGCTGGCTGCGCTTGGCAGCGACCCGGCGCACCTGCTGCCCGGCGTCTACCCCGCGCGGGTGAGCACCGGTGGTGCCTTCGTCATCGTGCCGCTGGTGGATGAGGCGCAGGTGCATGCGTTGCGGCCCGACCAAGCGGCGCTGGCGCGGATCAGTGAGCGGCTCGACCTGATCGGTTTCTATGTGTTTTCCCGGCAGACGCACCAGCCGGGCCGGGCGGCCGGCGCGCGCATGTTCGCCCCGCGCTACGGTATCGACGAGGAATCGGCCACCGGCATGGCTGCCGGCCCCTTGGCATGCTTTCTTCACGATCGCATGCAGCAGCCGGGGCCGCGCCTGTTGATCGAGCAGGGCTACCTGATGCAGCCGCCATCGCCCAGCGTGATCACCGTCGATCTGCAACTGGCGCAGGGGGGCATCGAGCGCCTGCTGGCCGGTGGTAGGGCGCGCACCATGCACGAGCTGACCCTGGAGCTATGATGCCGGGCTGCAGCAGTTGCCTGGCGCGCGGCGGCGAGTGCCGTGCTGTCTATAGATAGGTGGAGCGGCAAGCGCCGGTGGCATCCGCTACAATGCGCGCCGAATTCGACTGCCTGAGAGCCTGCCCATGTCCGCTTGCCAGACCCCGATCATCGTTGCCCTGGATTTCCCGACCCGTGATGCCGCCCTGGCGCTGGCCGAACGGCTCGATCCCAGGCAGTGCCGGGTCAAAGTCGGCAAGGAGCTGTTCACCCGCTGTGGCCCGGAAATCGTCTCGATCCTGGGCGACAAGGGCTTCGAGGTGTTCCTCGACCTGAAATTCCACGACATTCCCAACACCACGGCTATGGCGGTCAAGGCAGCTGCCGAACTGGGCGTCTGGATGGTCAACGTGCACTGTTCCGGCGGTCTGCGGATGATGGCCGCCTGCCGCGAGACCCTGGATGCGCTCGGTGGCAGCAAGCCGCTGCTGATCGGGGTGACCGTGCTGACCAGCATGGAGCGCGAGGACCTGGCCGGTATCGGCCTGGATGTCGAGCCGCAGGAGCAGGTCCTGCGCCTGGCCGGTCTGGCCGCGCAAGCCGGTCTCGACGGCCTGGTGTGTTCTGCCCAGGAGGCCCAGGTGCTCAAGGCGGCCCACCCTTTGCTGCAGTTGGTAACCCCGGGGATTCGCCCGGCGGGCAGTGCCCAGGATGACCAGCGGCGCATTCTCACGCCGGGTCAGGCCCTGGCTGCCGGTTCCGATTACCTGGTGATCGGCCGGCCGGTCACCCAGGCCGCCGACCCGGCCCAGGCTCTGGCCGAGTTGGTAGCCGAGCTGGCCTGAAACTGTCGGTATATCTGTATACAATCTTACTTTTCGAGTAATCAGGTTTTAGCCATGCATCCCGCCGCCGAAGATTCGCCCCTGGGCAAATCCAGCGAATACATCGCCACTTACACGCCGTCGCTGCTGTTTCCCATTCCGCGTGCACCGAAATGGGCCGAACTCGGCATGAGCGCCGAGACGCTGCCCTATCGCGGCGTGGACTTCTGGAACTGTTTCGAGCTGTCCTGGCTGTTGCCGTCGGGCAAGCCGGTGGTGGCCATCGGCGAGTTCGCGATTCCGGCAGACTCGCCGAATATCATCGAGTCGAAGTCGTTCAAGCTGTACCTCAATTCGCTCAACCAGAGCGTGTTCGCCGGTGCCGATGAACTGCTGGCCGTGTTGGAAAAAGACCTCTCGGCGGCAGCCGGCAAGGCTGTCGGTGTGCGCGTGCGCAGCCTGGCCGAGGTGGCAGCCGAAGGAGTGGCGACGCCGCCAGGCACCTGTATCGATGAGCTGGATGTGAGCATCGACAGCTATGCCCAACCGCGGCCGGAACTGCTCAAGTGCGAGGCGGGGCGGCTGGTAGAGGAGAGTCTGCACAGCCATTTGCTCAAGTCCAACTGCCCGGTCACAGGTCAGCCGGACTGGGGTAGCGTGGTGGTGCAATACCGTGGGGCGGCCCTCGATCATGCCAGCCTGCTGGCCTATCTGGTGAGCTTTCGCCAGCATGCGGATTTTCATGAACAGTGCGTCGAGCGCATCTTCCTCGACCTGCGGCGCCTGCTCGAGCCTGAGCACCTGACGGTGTACGCACGTTATGTGCGCCGCGGTGGTCTGGATATCAACCCCTATCGCAGCACCGAGGCCATCCATCCGGACAACCGCCGCCTGGTGCGCCAGTAACGAAAAACCCCAGCCGCGGCTGGGGTTTCTTATTGCGCCCAGTGGCCGCTCAGATGCCCATATTGGCCAGGCTCTGCAGGATATTGCGCAGGGTGCCGGCCAGCGTCGGGTGGCTGGCTTCGAAGCGCTCCACGGCCAAGTTGACCCCATCGATCAGGGTGGCATCCGGCGCAGCCGCGGCCTGACTGGCCAGCTGCGCTTCGATTTCCTGAATCAGCACGTACAGCGATGCCCGCTCTTCTTCGCTGAGTGGCGGGTCCTGGGCGAGTTGGTCGCGCAGGTCCTCAAGTTGCTGCTGCAGACGGCTTGCAGGCATAGAACTCTCCCTTTACTGATAGGCAATAGCAGTGACCTCGCGCACAGGCGGAAGATCCTTGCTTGTCTCCAAGGGTAATCCATGCGGCGTCGCTTTGCCTGCTCTGGATCAAGTCGGGGTTGTCCAAGCGCTGACCGGCGAGGGCGTTGCGCGGTCAGGGTTTCTCGCCTTTCAGGCGGCGCTGGGCCAGGTCCTCGAGGCAGGCGGGCAATTCGCTCAGCTGGTCGATGACCGAATGCACAGCGAGGCGATACAGGGCCAGGGTGGCTTGCGAGCGCAGGCGCTCGCGCGCTGCAGCGTCGAGCGCCTGCCAGTCCGCCGGTGCGAGGCCGCACAGTGGTCCGCACGCCGCCAGACCGATAGTCCACAAACCGGCGTTGAGGCCGGTCTGCAGCAGGCGCGGCTCGCCGCTGATCAGCACGCAGCCATCGAGTTGGTTCACTTCCAGGTCGGTCAGGGCTTGCCAGCAACTGTCTGGTGCTGGCCAGGGCCTGCGCGGGCGGCAAGGAGCGCCTGCCAGCCAGTCGGGAAGAGGCGTGGCCAGGCGCATGCTGGCATCGCGTGGCAGTTCGTCGAGCCAGGCGCAGGGCACGCCTTGCGCGTGCAGCGCTAGCAGCTGAGCCAGGGCGCCGGGGGTGGCTTCGGCATGTTCGCCAGCCGCTTCGCACAGGGCCTGCTCGAAGGCCTGCCATTCGGCGCTATCGGGCGCGCGTCCGAGTACTTCCGCCAGGCTTGCTGAAGGTGCGAGCAGGCTATTGTTCGTGGGTATGGGGCGCTGCGGATACAGGCGCTGCAATGCGACGCTCTGGGTGCGTGCGCCAAAGTCCACCAGGCAGCCGGACAAGCCAAACAGCACGGCGCTGAAGGCCGAGGAGGGGGGGCGCGTATGCATCGAGGTCATCCTTGGGGCGGTCTAGTCCAGACTAGTGTCCGCAGATGACGGTCGTATGAACGGCTGATGACACTGAAGCTGTGCGTGGGGCGGCGTCGTGGCTGTTGGGGGTGGGCGAGCCCTGTGCAGAGGAGTAAGGTCGGGCAGGCAGAGCGGCGAATGGCCAAGCGCCATTCGCCCGATGAAAAAGTTGCTGCGCTGCCAATTGCACCGCTTCAAGTCTTATAATGCGCGGCCTCGATGGTTTGCCTTGGCGGCCAAGCCACTTTTCTCAAGGAGAGATTGCAATGCGTGTGACCGGTGAGAACTGGATGGGTCGTCTGGCTCGTTTGATCGCCTGCGCCAGTCTGATGCTGCTTCCTGTGATGGTGCAGGCTGGCGAAGATGACCCCTGGGAAGGGGTCAACCGAAAGATCTTTCGTTTCAACGACACCATCGATACCTATGCGCTGAAGCCTCTGGCACAGGGTTATCAGGCGGTGACGCCGCAGTTTCTCGAAGATGGCGTGCACAATATCTTCGGCAACATCGGCGATGTCGGCAACCTGGCCAATGATCTGCTGCAGGGCAAGTTTCACGATGCCGGCGTAGATACCAGCCGCCTGCTGTTCAATACCACCTTCGGCCTGCTCGGGTTCTTCGATGTGGCCAGGCACATGGGGCTGCGCAAGAACGACGAGGATTTCGGCCAGACGCTTGGCGCCTGGGGCCTGCAGAGCGGGCCGTTCGTCGTACTGCCGCTGCTTGGTCCGAGTACGGTGCGCGACACGGTAGGACTGTTGCCGGATAGCCAACTGGCTCCCTATCCCTATATCGACCATGTGCCCACGCGCAACCTGACGCGCGCGGTGGACGTGGTCGATACCCGCGCCAGCCTGCTGTCGGCTGAAAAGCTGATCAGTGGCGACAAGTACCTCTTCATCCGCAATGCCTACTTGCAGAACCGCGAGTTCAAGGTGCAGGACGGGCAGGTCGAAGACGACTTCTGAGACAGTTGCTGACAACGCAAAAGGCGGCCCCGAAGGCCGCCTTTTTCGTGCTGGGCCAGCCTTGTTCAGTGCATCGAGTTGATGGCCAGGCCGAGTGCCTGCCGGCCGTTGCCCAGGTCCCGGATGCGAACCACCTCGGCGTGGGCGTCCAGGCCCTTGAGTTCGTTGTGGTCGGAGGCAATGTGCACCATGACCTTGTCGCCGATACTCAGCATGCATTCGGCCTCCAGTTGCATGCCGGTACTCGACAGGTCGAGGCAGAGCGCGGGTATTTCACGCCCGTCATGATGCAGGGTGACAGGGGCCTCCAGCCGCATGCGGATGTAGTCGCGTTTTTCGCTGTAGTCGTGATCACTCTGACTCATGGGACGCTATCCTCTTGTTATCAGGTCTGTCCTGCGGCCCTTATAACCTTGGCCCGATTGAGGTGTAAAGTCACAGCGCGATGATTGCCCCACGCTTGAATCGGTTTACGGATGGGAGTACCGTCTGCGCCTTGATGCGAACCGAGTACACGCGTGCAGGCCGCTGGCCTGGCGTTTACGCCATGCCATCCCCCGGCGCAGTTTGCCTGGATACCCCATGCACAATACCAGTGCCACGCTGCTGATTATCGACGACGACGAAGTGGTGCGCGCGAGCCTCGCGACCTACTTGGAAGACAGCGGTTTCAGCGTCCTGCAGGCCGCCAATGGCCTGGAAGGCCTAGAGATTTTTCAGCGCGAGCACCCCGATTTGGTGGTTTGCGATCTACGCATGCCACAAGTCGACGGGCTTGAGCTGATTCGCCGGATCAACGCCTTGGAGGTGGACACGCCAGTCATAGTGGTGTCCGGTGCGGGCGTCATGACCGACGTGGTGGAGGCCCTGCGTCTGGGCGCTGCTGATTACCTGATCAAGCCACTGGAAGACCTCGCGGTGCTCGAGCACTCGGTGCGCCGCGCCCTGGACCGCGCCAACCTGCGCCGGGAAAACCAGCGCTATCGCGAAGAGTTGGAAGCGGCCAACCGCGAGCTGCAAGCCAGCCTGCACCTGCTCGAAGAAGATCAGAACGCCGGCCGTCAGGTGCAAATGAACATGCTGCCGGTTACGCCTTGGCAGGTCGACGGACTACGCTTCGCCCACCAGATCATACCGTCGTTGTATCTCTCTGGAGACTTCGTCGACTACTTCCGGGTGGATGAACGGCGAGTGGCGTTCTACCTCGCGGATGTCTCCGGGCATGGTGCTTCCTCGGCGTTCGTCACCGTCCTGCTCAAGTTCATGACTACCCGTCTGCTCTACGAGTCGCGGCGTGGGGCCCGGCTGCGCGAGTTCAAGCCCTCGGAAGTGCTTAGCCACATCAATCGTGGTCTGATCAACTGCAAGCTGGGTAAGCACGTGACCATGCTCGGTGGGGTCATCGACGAACGCAGCGGCAAGCTGACCTACAGCATCGGCGGGCATCTGCCGCTGCCAGTGCTGTTCAGTGGGGGCGAGGCGCGCTATCTGGACGGTCGCGGGCTGCCGGTTGGCCTGTTCGAGGAGGCGACCTACACCGATCATGTGCTCGAACTGCCCGAATCCTTCAGCCTCACGCTGCTCTCGGACGGTATTCTGGATCTGCTGCCGGGCGATACCTTGCAGGCAAAAGAAACCGCGCTGCCACAGTTGGTAAGCTCGGCAGGGGGAACCCTGGATGGGTTGCGTCAAGTGTTTGGGCTGGCCAATCTGGCGGATATGCCGGATGATATCGCCTTGCTGGTGTTAAGCAGGAACCTTGCATGAATCCTGGGATGAGCCCCGGTAGAATCCAATTCGCCGAGCAGGGCGGTACCTTCATACTGAAGTTCGTCGGCGAGGTGCGCCTGACCCTTTGTTCGGCGCTGGATGCCACCATTGAGAAGATCTTCACTGCGCTGAACTTCTCCGCCATCGTCATCGACCTGACCGAGACCCGCAGCATCGACAGCACCACCCTGGGGTTGCTGGCGAAGCTGTCGATCCTGTCGCGGCAGAAGATCGGTTTGCTGCCGACGGTGGTCACCACCCACCCGGATATCACCCGTCTGTTGCAGTCGATGGGCTTCGATCAGGTATTCAATATCGTCGATACGCCCATCCCTTGCCCGGAATGCCTGGACGATCTACCGGCGCAGGACCAATCCGAGGAGGTGGTGCGGGCCAAGGTGCTCGAGGCCCACCGCATTCTGATGGGACTGAACGAATCCAATCGCGAAGCCTTCCACGATCTGGTTAACGCCCTCGAGCACCACTAGTCAGGGGGAGCGGTGGCGACGGGGCGCTTAGGCGCCCCGTCGTGCATTTAGGCTCTGTCGGCCAGCAGCTTTTCCAGTTTTTCCTGATCGCGGGCGAACAGGCGGATGCCTTCGGCGAGCTTTTCGGTGGCCATGGCGTCTTCGTTCAGGGCCCAGCGGAACTGACTCTCGTCTAGGCTCTGACACGCTTCCCCGGCAGCGCCCGGCGCCAGTTTGCGCGTGAGGGCGCCCTGGTCGTCGCTCAGTTGCTGGAGCAGGTCGGGGCTGATGGTCAGGCGGTCGCAGCCGGCCAGTTGCTCGATCTGGCCGAGGTTGCGAAAGCTGGCGCCCATCACCACGGTTGCGTAGTTGTTGGCCTTGTAATAGTTGTAGATGCGCGTCACCGACTGCACGCCGGGGTCTTCGGCGCCAATGTAGTCACGGCCTTCGGCCATCTTGTACCAGTCGTAGATCCGCCCCACGAACGGCGAGATCAGGAACACGCCGGCATCGGCGCAGGCCTGGGCCTGGGCGAAGGAAAACAGCAGGGTGAGGTTGCACTGGATGCCGGCTCTCTCCAGTTGCTCGGCGGCGCGAATACCTTCCCAGGTCGAAGCGACCTTGATCAGCACTCGGTCACGGCTGACCCCGGCCTGCTCATAGAGCTCGATCAGGCGTTCGGCACGGCGCAGGGTAGCCTGGGTGTCGAACGACAGGCGCGCGTCGACTTCGGTGGAGATGCGTCCGGGAATCAGTTGGAGAATCTCCTGGCCGACGGTGACGGCGAAGTGGTCGCAGGCCAGTCCCAGGTCACCCTGGCCGGCGCTCAGCGCCTGTTTGAGCAGGGCCTGATGGCGCGGCAGGGCAGCGGCCTTGAGCAGGAGCGAGGGATTGGTGGTGGCGTCGACCGGCTTCAGCCGGGCGATGGCGTCGAAATCGCCGGTGTCGGCGACCACGGTGGTGAACTGCTTGAGTTGATCCAGCTTGGAGGTCATGACGCAGCCTTGTCGATACGGATGCCATGACCTTACCCGAGCGGCAGGGACGGCTCAACTGCTGGCGCGCCGCTCCCTTCAGGCGCTCAGCGGCCTTCCAGCAGTTGCGCTGCCTGGTCGAACAGCGCCAGGGGGGCGCTGGTCCTGTGGATGTCCACCGACAGCAGCTGACGGAAGCGGCGCGCGCCGTGGAAGCCCTGGCCCAGGCCGAGCATGTGGCGGGTAATGTGGTGCATGCTGCCGCCCTCGGCCAGGTGCGCGGCGATATAGGCGCGCATCGACTGCATCGCCTCGATCCGGCTGAGCACCGGCGTCGTTGCGCCGAACAGCTGCCGGTCCACCTCTGCCAGCAGGTAGGGATTGTGATAGGCCTCGCGGCCGAGCATCACCCCGTCGAAGGTCTGCAGATGGACATGGCAGTCTTCCAGGCGCTTGATTCCTCCATTGAGGATGATTTCCAGGTGCGGAAAGTCGCGCTTGATCTGCGCTGCCACCTCGTAGCGCAGCGGTGGCACCTCGCGGTTTTCCTTGGGCGACAACCCGGCCAGGATGGCGATTCGCGCATGCACGGTGAAGCTCTGGCAGCCGGCTTCGCTGATCTGTCCGACGAAGTCGCAGAGTTCGGCGTAGCTGTCACGGCCGTCGATGCCAATGCGATGCTTGATCGTCACCGGAATGCTCACCGTATCGCGCATGGCCTTGACGCAGTCGGCCACCAGCGCCGGATGGGCCATCAGGCAGGCGCCGATCATGTTGTTCTGCACCCGGTCGCTGGGGCAGCCGACGTTCAGGTTTACCTCGTCGTAACCGGCTGATTGCGCGAGCTTGGCGCAGGCCGCCAGTTCATCCGGCACGCTGCCACCCAGCTGCAGGGCCAGCGGGTACTCCGCCTCGCTGTGGCGCAGGAAACGTGCGCTGTCGCCATGCAGCAGCGCGCCGGTGGTGACCATCTCGGTATAGAGCAGGGCTTGGCGCGACAGCTGACGAAGGAAGAAGCGACAGTGCCGGTCGGTCCAATCCATCATCGGCGCAACGGAGAAGCGGCGGGACAGCGTAGGGCGCGTGGTTTCTGGTGTTAAGGCTGATTCTAGAGGCATTTGGCTTGTCGCATTTCCGCCGTGTTTTCGGGGATTCTAGGGCATTTTTCTTGAGGCGGTGGTACAATGTACCACCGAAAAGTTCGTTTGTACCACCGGCCAGGAGGGCGTACCACTGTGGCAACCATTCGAGCCCGAAAGAGCGCGGACGGCTCGCTTCGCTATACCGCGCAGATCCGTATCAAGAAAAACGGCACGCAAGTCTACCAAGAGAGCCAGACTTTCGCCCGCAAGCAGGCTGCGCAGGCGTGGGCCAAGCGTCGCGAGACCGAATTGGACGAGCCTGGTGCGATCGAGCGGGCGAATCGCTTGGGCACCACCGTTTCTTCGATGATCGAGAAGTACCTCGAGGAGTACGGTAAAGCCAGATCTATCGGTAAGACCAAGAAAGCGACACTCGAGGCCATTGCCAAGACTTATGTGGGCGAGTACGAGGATCGCCAAGTGAGCGCTCAGGTGCTGGTGGACTATGCCCTATGGCGTATGAGTGACGAGGGTGGCGGCGTCCAGCCGCAGACTGCAGGCAACGACCTTGCTCATCTAGGTGCCGTGTTATCCATAGCGCGGCCAGCTTGGGGTTGCGAGATTGATCCGCATGCGATGGTGGACGCACGGAAAGTGCTGAGCAAGTTGGGCTACAAGCTGAAGAGTCGAGAGCGCGATCGTCGGCCGGCGCTCAATGAGCTGAATCTGATCTTTGCAGAGTTTGAGCGGGTCCTCGAGGCCCGGCCAGCGTCCATCAATATGTTGAAAGTGTCATGCTTCGCCATCTTTTCCACGCGGCGGCAGGATGAGATTTGCCGTATCCGCTGGGGCGATCTCGATGAATCGCGGCAGTCGGTGATGGTGCGGGACATGAAGAATCCGGGTGACAAGATCGGCAACAACGTCTGGTGTTACCTGCCTGACGAGGCCTGGGCAATCGTTCAGAGCATGCCACGCTCATGCGACGAAATTTTCCCCTATAACAGTGAGTCGGTGTCTACGGCCTGGAGTCGAGCTTGCGAGCGCGCAGGGATTAAGGATTTGCACTTTCATGACCTTCGCCATGACGGCGTCAGTCGGCTATTTCAGATGGGCTGGGATATCCCTCGTGTGGCAAGTGTTTCTGGTCATAGAGACTGGAATTCGTTGCGACGCTACACCCATCTGAATGGACGTGGTGATCCCTATGAAGGATGGAATTGGCTTCCAAAGGTGCTGGCGTCAAGCGTGAAGTTCGGTGAGCGCACGCTCAACGGCCTCGTCCGACGCGGCGGTCGCCACTAAGTTGATCTCGCTCCCTGATCGCTTCTAAGCGTTGGGCGTCGAGATAAACGGCCAGGTCCTCAAGATGCACTCCCTTGGCAGATTTCTGGCTCGGCTCGATGCGAACAATGGGGATCTTTAGTGCGCCGTTCAGCGCCTTGCGCTGGAACATCTCGGGGCTGAGGTGTGAAAAGTAGTCCTGACAGACTCGATCAAGCGGGATTATGACTTGTCCGTCGTACTGCGCCATCAGTAAAAACAGTGTCTTCATTGCTCCATGCCATCGACCTATTCCATTGGTCTCAGCCTATGGGCACTGTGCCCAGCGGCATACCAACTGTGTCGCAGGCAGGCGTGGGAAGGGTGATTTTGGGCGGGCGCTGGCACCGTCGGAAGAACGGTGCCTCTGGCTCATCTCAGCGTTACTGCAGCCAGCCTTCAACAACGTCAGAGCCGAACTCTTCTTTCCACGCTTTCAAGATTTTGTGATTGCCGCCTTTGGTTTCCACAACTTCGTCTGTCTTGGGGTTCTTGTAGCGTTTCACTTGGCGAGGACGGCGCTGCATGGATTCCTGCTTCGTGGATTTGCCAACTTTGGTTTGCGGATCAAGGATGGCAATGATGTCGCGCAGGCTCTTGTCGTACTTTGACATCAGGGCGCGGAGCTTTTCTTCAAATTCCATTTCTTTTTTCAAGCCATCGTCTTTCTTGAGCGCCTCTAACTCAGCTAGTTGAGCGGCCAGTTGCTGTTCAAGAGCACGAAATTCGGCAAGTTTCGACATACTGTCAGTTTCCCTTTATGGGTGGTGGGTTAGGTTCTCGACTATAGCTGCAATCACTATGTGGGGGAATGCTACTCGACAGTTGCCGTCTGGATATTAGGAAAGCTGTTTGCTCATTTCACCGATCACGATGCTGACGATAGTTCTCAGGCAACGCGTTTCACCTGCAAGAGTTGCTTGGAGATGTGGCTTTTTCTGCGCCAGTTCCTGATTGTCGCAGACTACTTGTTCAAGCAGCTGATTCGCAGTGGTCTGGATCCCCGATGTTATTTTGTCGATTGATGCCAGTGCTGCGCTGGCTTTTATACCCATGGATTCGGCAGCGGCAACGAGGTTCGTGCGGTTGAGGTGCGTAATCCGGTCTTCTTCGCCGATTGGCCAGGCCATTCTCACCTGCGCTGGCCAGCCATCCTGGTCAAAGGCACGGGTGGTATACACCGCGGTGCTCAGCAGGTCGTAAAAGGGGGAGAGGCTTACTCCCTTGGCTGTGACCAAGAAACTGAGGTTTTTCAGGTGGGCGTCGCCGTTGCCCACCAGGATGTTGAACACTAGCCAGCGGAATAGCTCGAGTCGAGCTTTTGCCGGGATGCTGCACATCTTGCTGATATCCAGCAGGCGTTGCACGCTGCCTTGATCGTACTTATAGGCTCGGTCGAGTCCAAGCAATTGGCAGGCATCAATGCAATGCAGCCGCTCCCAGCCTTTTGGTGTTTGCCGCCGATCGAAACGGGAGATGAGGTAGACCGGTTGCGGAACATACCGGCGAGTGACTTCTGGAACTTGAAGGCCCATTCGTTTTGCCAGAGTCATGACAAACCACTCGTTGATTACCGAATGCGCGTAGCTCATATCCGGGTGGTCGGGCTTGAGGATATGGGTCGATGGCATGTTGCCGGTGGGCTCTAGAAGTTGCTCTCCATCTAAGATGATGGCCATCTTGTGCTGAGCGCCTGCCAGCGACATACGCTTGGCAGCTTGCTCGGCCAGAGGTACGCGGGGCATATCGCAAATGCGCTGCGACAGCACTTCATCAGGCAATGCCCGAAGTTCACCAGATGTAGGCTGCTGACCTGGTAGGAGGAGGGTGATAGAACCTGCCGACTCAGCTCCGAACTGGGTAAGCAAGCCAAAGGCATCGGCTACGGATGTATGCGCGGCTCGAGCGATCAACTGTCGCTGGCCTTCCTCAGGCAGCAAGTTGTCGAAGTACCACTGTACTGGCCGCACCGAGGCGCCATCCACATGCGGTTCTTTTTGCAGTGGCAGGTTAGGGCAAAGAGGGTAGGCGCCCGGTTGGCGTAGCCACTGCTGGGTGTAGGCGAAGCTCCAAAGGCCGTTCTGTTCGGATATGGTGCCGATCAGTGTGTGATTGATCCAGGCGTTTAATTGGCGATCCATTGCAGTCTTCTATCTCTGGGCAGGTTGCTGTTGTTCAGCTTTTTCGAGAAGCCTCTCCAGATTCTGTCGAGCTTGTTCCGCGACTTCATCCGGGACATCAACGTAGACCTGTAGTCCCAACTCCCGCATGACCTGGAAAAGCTTGCCCCAATGAACCGACTCGCCGCCACGCTCCACTTTGCCGAGGAAGTTCTCGGACACGCCGATGCTGCCCGCGGCATCGTCCTGGCGCATGTCCATGGCCTTGCGGCTTGCGCGAATCACCATGCCAATTTTTTCCGGTGTGTCGATCTGAAACTGCATGCCTAAATCCTCATGATCGAGCGGATTATGCTGCCATGAGCCTATTCTAGTCATAAATCCGCATGTTCGTGAGGATTTACTGAGGCGGAACATCATTAACACTAAAAACAGCACGATCTTGAGGATTTTTATCGATCCGGTCATGCGCATTAAAAATCTTCTTCTCGCTGACTAGCTTGGACCGGTGGTTCATGGCGCAGCAGACAATGCAGGCTTGTTAAGTCTTTTGAATGCCCGGTCCCTCGCCATGAAGGCTTCCAGCATGTGTGGGATGAGCGTCAGGGCGTCGACGGCTTCTCCGTAGGTTTTAGAATGAAGCGCTGCGTAACGCTCGAGGTCGGCCTTCAGGCCGGCCGGGCAGGTGAAGGTCAGCTTCAGGTTCTCGGCTCTGGGTAAGGGGCCAAGGCGTAGTTTGGTCGTGCTCATTGCGGGTTCCTCTGTTGAGTGGAGAAAGGCCGGTAGGGACGCAGCACCAGGTCGCGGTTGACGATCACGCGCAGGGGCAGACCGGGACGTTGGGTCAGCGTGGGTTGAATATCAAGGTTGCGGCGAGTGACCTCCTGGCCGATCTGGTTCACCGTGTCCTGCAGGCTGTCGCGCCCGGCGATGATGATGCGGTCGCCGTCAGTGCGGCTGGCCGGTGCCGCCAGTTCGGCGCCGATGCCCAGCAGGCTGGTCATGGCCGCGCCGGCGACGATCCGACCCCAATGCCAGTCGACGCCCTCCTCCAGGCCTGCGTAGCCGGCGGTGTCGCTGCCGACCAGGTTATCGAGCTGGAAGGACGAGGTGTCCGGCAGGATCACCCGCTGCCACACCACTTGCACGTGACTCTGCCCGTAGCTCACCTGGCTGTTGTAGCGGCCGAGCAGGCGTGCGCCCTGGGGGGGGCAGTACATGCTGGCCGGTGGCGCTCTCGTAGACCGGCTCGGTGACCGTGGCGATGACATCGCCGGGCAGGTCCGACTTGACCTCGGTGACCAAGGCCGCCGCAATGACGGTGCCGGCCATCACTTGGTAGGGCGACTCGGGCATTTGCAGAGCTCCTCTATTACGGATCGGTGCATTGCGGTCGTTCTGGTTCAGTAAGGATGATCGGTGGTGAGTGAATGGAAATTATAGGTCGGGCACGTACAAAAGTTACTGAGCGCAGTCTGCTGCAATGGGCCTGCCAACAGGCAGTCTGGTCACAAGACAAAACGGCCTCGCCCAGAGGTCTTTATGCGTTTATTAATATCGCCAGAGGCTCGGCGATGGCGTAAAGATGGTTATTTGTATGTATTCGCTGAGATTTTCTCAAGCGACAATAATTAATAAAACTTGGGTGGATCTATGACTATTCGCGTTAAATTGATAGTCGCCTTTATCTGTGTAACCTTGGTTCCTGTGCTGATTATCGCGATATTTGTGACCGATCAGGCGATTAGTCGGGAGCGCGAGCAGTTCAATCAGAGCAGCGTTAAACAGATGCGTGAAGTGGATAATGCGTTTTCTTTTTTTCTTGACAGTGTCGCAAAGAACGTCACGCTGCTGAGTCAGACACGACTCTTACAGTCGGCCGATAATACACTTCCAAGTTATATAGAGGCATCTCAGGTTAGGGAAATGCAGGTCCCGACCAGTGGCGTGGGAAGCTCTATCTATGAGCTGTTCGAGCAGGTGGGGAAATCGCATCCAAGTTATGCTTATGTGTATGCAGCGACTAGCAACGGGCATTATCTGCAGTGGCCGCTGTCGGAGATTCGGGCCAACTATGACCCGCGCGAACGACCTTGGTTCAAGGCCGCTCTTGCTGGAAATGGTAAACCGATTCGTACTCAGGCTTACGAGTTTGCCGAGGACCACGCGATCATTATATCTACCGCACAGACCTTTACCGATGCCGATGGCGGGACCGGTGTCATCTCTGTGGATATCTCGTTAAAAAAGCTGACCGAAGTAGCCAAGAAAATCCGCTTTGGCAACGATGGTTATCTGTTGTTGGTGGAAAGTGACGGTAATGTGCTGGCCGATCCGATGCATCCCGATAACAGCTTTAAGACCTTGGCAAGTCTGGGCGATGGATACGAGTTTCTCGCCAGTCAGTCGGCAGGCTTTTATAACGTACAACTGGATGGCAAGGACTACAGCGCCAGTGTATATAAATCGCAGACCTTGGGCTGGACCTATATTGGCCTGATCGAAAGCAGTGAAATCAACGCTGGCGCTTGGCATTTGGTGTGGGTTATCACGCTGCTGGCGGTTGTTCTGGTGGTGCTTTTTGGGTTGTGCGGCGTGACTCTGTCAAAAGTTCTGATTGCGCCAATCAACAGTACTTCGGCGAGCCTGCGTGATATTGCCAGTGGCGAGGCGGACCTGACTTGCCGCCTTGAGACCAAGGGCAATGATGAAACTGCGCAGATGGCCAGAGGCTTCAATAGCTTTGTCGGTAGCATCCAAGAGCTGATCAAGGAAATTCGCGCTTCCAGTCTGCAGGTAGAGCAGGGGGCAGTGGCTATCGGTAATCAAGCCAGTCAGCTCGACGATACCGCACAACGCCAGGCTACGGCCGTGGACATGGTGTCTATTGCCTTCCATGAAATGGTCGCCACGGCTAATGAAGTGGCCATCAGTTGCAATCGTGCCGCGCAAGCCGCTCAGGACGGCCAGGATCAGGCGCACAAAGGACAGCAGGTCATCGGCCTCATGGTCTGTCAGGTCGGTAGCCTGGGGGACCGTATCCGTCAGGCCTCCGAATCGATAAGCCAGCTGGAGCAGAATACTCAAGGCATCACGGTCATTCTCGATACCATCCGTGGTATCGCCGAGCAGACTAACCTGCTAGCCCTCAATGCCGCCATTGAGGCCGCGCGCGCAGGAGATCAGGGCCGTGGGTTTGCCGTGGTGGCGGACGAGGTGCGCGCTTTGGCGAAACGCACCTCCGACTCGACCGAACAGATCAACGACTTGCTTAGTAGACTGCTCCGTAGCAGCCAAAGCGTGGCCGTGGAAATGCAACACAGCCTGCTGCAGTCAAACGAGTCGGTGGCATTTACCGTTCAGGTTGAGGAGGCATTTGCCGGGGTGCATGAAGCGGTTACTACGATAAAGGATATGAACACCCAGATCGCCACTGCCGCCGAGGAACAGCATGCGGTGGCCGAAGACATCAACCGCTATATCACTGGCATTCATCAGGATGCCGCTCGAATCAGTGAGGTTTCCAGTGTGTCCAAGGTCACCACGCGCTTGCTGACTCAGGTATCCAGTGAGCTGAACACATTGGTTGGGCGTTTCCGTACGGACTGAGTACTGTAGTGGTCTACTGATCCCGGACACCGATTTAGGCGAAAATCCTCGCCGTGAGAGAGGTGTCTGATGAGCAAACAACGACGTACGTTTTCCGCCGAGTTCAAACGCGAGGCAGCCGCCTTGGTGCT